>JAJZDL010000082.1 GCA_021851465.1 Acidobacteriota bacterium | reverse complement strand
GAACCGCAGGCTCTGGAAAAACTGCGAGCGCAAGCTGAACACCAGCCTCCAGTTCGTGCATCTCGCCTTCCTCGTCCTCCTGCTCAGAAGATCGTGAACAGGTTCTAAGAACAAAAGCTGGCGGTCAGGGGAAGATCCTGGGAATGTTTTGGCTTGGAATTGATTGTCGGGGTGCTCCACCCCTCTGCGCTCGTCCAGAACTACAGTTTTTATGAAAGGGAGCACTGAGACGGGGGATTAGTGCGTGCGCGTGGTGAGGTACTGGGCGAGGGACTTGAGTGGGTTGGCGGCGGGGCCGAAGGGTTCAATGGCGGCGAAGGCACCGGCGATGAGCCATTCGGCGTCGCGGCGGGACTGCTCGATTCCGTAGACGGCGGGCCAAGTGGCCTTGACGGTGGCCGCGTCCTTTCCGGCGGTCTTGCCCAGTTCGGCGGAGGACTGGGTTCTGTCGAGAATGTCATCGACGATCTGGAAGGCGAGGCCGATCTTTTCGCCGAAGGTGCGCAGGCGAGCGAGGGCCTCTATCGAGGCGCTGCTGTCGAGCGGTGCGTTTCCCAAGCCATAGAGTCCGCCTGAGACGATGCTGGTGGTCAGGAGCGCGCCGGTCTTGGCGCGATGGATGGTCTCGACCAGTTGCGCGGTTGGCGCGACACCTTCGGACTCGATATCGACCACCTGGCCGCCGATCATCCCCGGTGCGATTCCTGTCTCCGTTTCACCGGAGCGACCGATCCCGGTGCCGACGGCGATTGCGACCTCGCGCAGGATCCGCACGACGGTCTCGGCTGGCGCGGGAAGCTGGGCGATGGTCTGGAAGGCGAGCGTTTGCAGTGCGTCACCGGCGAGGATGGCGATGGCCTCGCCGAAGACGACGTGGCAGGTGGGCTTGCCGCGTCGCAGGTCGTCGTTGTCCAGCGCGGGCAGGTCGTCGTGGATGAGCGAATAGGTGTGCAGCATCTCCAGCGCCGCTCCGAGATCGGTTGCGCTGGCGGGCAACTCGTTCGCTTTCGCGACCATGCGCGCGGCCTCCATACAGAGCACCGGGCGCAGCCTTTTGCCTCCGGCGAAGACACTGTGGCGCATGGCACTGTGAATGGAGACGGGCAGCGTCTGCGACGCGGGCAGAAGGCGTTCGAGAGCGGCGTCCGTGAGCTTGGCACCAGAGGCGAGCAGGGATTGAACGTTGGAGTCCATCGGCTTCGATGATAAATGACGGGGGTACACAGTGGCGCGCTGAATGCATCTGCGCGCAGCGGAGCGTGCGCGCCGGAAGATGCGGATGCAGTCCAACTCGCGCAGCCGGTTCGTGCGATGCTATTGAAAGGCGCTGTTTCAAGGCGCGCAGAGGAGGAAGAATTGGCGGACATTGCGGAGTTTTTGGATGGGTTCGAGCGATTTCGGGAGAGGTACTTCGGCGGCGATGAGAGTGTCTTTGCGCGGCTTCGCCAGGGGCAGAGTCCGCAGGCGCTGGTGATCTCCTGCTGCGACTCGCGCGCCGATCCTGGAATGCTGCTGGGCGCCGGGCCGGGGGACATCTTCGTGGTGCGCAATGTGGCGAACCTGGTGCCGCCGTACCGCAAGAACGCAGAGCTGCCGGGGATACGCGCGGACATCGAGTTTGCGGTGAAGAGCCTGAACGTGGAGCGGATTATTGTTCTGGGACACTCGGGCTGCGGTGGGATCGGCGCGCTGATGGCGGGCGCTGGCGTCGCAGCGAAGCAATTCGAGTTTATCGACGAGTGGATGAGCATTGCGACGGCGGCGCGCGAGCGCGTGCTGCGCGAGCGGGCGGGCGAGCCGCCAGCGGTGCAGGGGAAGGCCTGCGAGCAGGGCGCGATTGCGCTCTCGCTGGAGAACCTGATGACGTTCCCGTGGATTCGCGAGCGCGTCGAAGCGGGCACGATGACGCTGCATGGCTGGTACTTCGACATGGACGCCGGAGATCTGATGGGCTATTCGGCAGAGACGGGCAGATTTGCGGCACTGGTAGCGAAGGCGCGTGGGGCTGGTGGCCAAGAGAAATAGGCGGTCAACGCGGGGTGAGCGTGAGGATGTGGGCGATGGTGGGCTGGGTAGCGGCGCGGCTGAAGGGCAGCGGGTAGGTGGCGCCGTGTAGCCAGCTCTGAAACTGGTCCATGTACCACGGGCTGGCGGGGTTGCCGGACTGGCCGAGGACGAGGTTGAGGGTGGTGCGGTCGGTGTCCGCGAGGTCGGTGGTGAAGCGCTGGGAGGGGCCAAAGGCGTGGCCGACCTGCTTGACCGTGGTGAGGTCGCCGCTCTGCGACTGCGGGCCGGTGCCGGTGGGAACGCCGAGCAGGAGCCGCGCGAACAGGCTCGCGTGGGCGAAGATGGGGTGTTCAATGTCGAGCGGGAAGGCGGTCCCCTGCTGCCAGCGGCTGAGGTCGTGGGGCGCGTGGGCGCTGCGCAGGCCGCGCTGGACGACGGTGGCCAGGAAGTCCTCCCATGTGGCGTAGCCGGGGGGAAGCCAGCGGGCGGGCGTGTGTGTGACGATCTCCTCCTCGACGCTGTTTCGCTCTCCCCAGGTGTAGAGCGGCCACAGGTTGGCGGCGCGCGCGGCGTCGGCGGAGAGGCCTTTGACCCTGGAGAGTTCGGTGCCGCGCGCAAGCTGCGCGGCGGCCTGCGGCGCGAGCTTGGGAACCAGCAGCATGGGCCAGAGGGCGGCGCGGAAGGCGTTGACGATGGCGGGCGCGGCGGCGTTGGCGTCCACGCTTCCGTTCCACTGGCGCAGCAGGTCTGCGGCCTGGCGCAGCGTTGGATCGTTCTTCAGAGGGCCCGTGGCGTGGTCGATGGAGTAGGCGAGGCGCTCCGCGATCAACTGGTCCAGCTCGGAGTGGATATCGTTCTGCAGTGCGAGCATGTCCTCCGGCGTGAGCGGATGGCTGGACGCAAGCGTCTCTCCGGCGACGGCTTCGGGGTCGCGCTCGGCGCTTGATTCCAAGACCTTATAGATGCGCTCGGTGCGGTAGGGCGGCATCCAATCGAGGGTAATGGGATAGCGGTAGCCGTCTGGCGTGACGCGGGCGTTGGCCGTGGCGAGAACGCCATCGGCGGGGTCGAATGCCTGGGGAAGCTGGTCGAAGGGGATGTAGCCGGCCCACTCATGCGAGGCGGCATCGGGCGCGGTGGCGTCGGTGGGGACGGGCGCGAGCGGGCTGGGATTGTTGGCGTCGCCGCGGATGGGAATGCGGCCCAGGGCGTGGTAGCCGATGTGTCCACGGTCGTCGGCGTAGATGAGGTTCTGCGCAGGGCCGCCCCAATCGGCGAAGGCGGCCAGCATGGAGGCCCAGTCGCTCGCCGTATCGACGGCGTAGAAGGGCGCGCTGACGTTCGCCGGGTCATAGACGGTCCAGCGCAGGCTGATGCTGCGCCGTGCATCGAAGTTGGGATTGGAATCGGGGAAGATGCTGGAGACGATCGGCGTCTCCGAGTCGCCGTGGCGCGTTAAGGGGACATCGAGAACGACATCCGGGCCGCCGCGGACGTGAATGGTCTCGGTGCGGTACTGGATGGGCTCCCATGTGCCGCTGGGGGTCTGGTACTGGGCACCGGAGGGGGTGCCGCGAGTGTGCTCGATGTAGAGGTCCTGCACGTCCGCGCCGAGGTTGGTGAATCCCCAGGCGACGTGGTCGTTGTGTCCGGCGATGACGAAGGGAGTGCCAGGCAGAGTGACGCCGGCGGCGTGGAAACTTGCAAGAGCGGCGGAGTTTGGGGCTTCGAGATCGGCCTCGTACCACAGTCCGGGCACGCTGAGAGAGAGGTGCATATCGTTCGAGAGCATTGGCTTGCCCGATGCGGTGCGGATGCCTGCGACGGCCCACGCGTTCGACCCGGCGACGCAGGCTTCGCAGGGTTGCTGAAAGAGCGCGAGGGTTCGCTGGAGCGCGAGCAGGTCGGTTGTCGAGGGTGCGGCAGACTCACGCTCGTTCCGCAACCCGCGCGGAGTGGACGGTGCGCCCGGCTTTGCAGGCTGGCGAAGATGCGATTGCGACTCGTCGAGCGGAACGTCGTCGAAGATGGGCTGCGGAGCGCCGACATCCGGCATCGGCTGGCCGGGATAGTGGTCGCGCCAGGAGCCGGTGGGGTAGAGGTCTGCGATGAGCTCCGGCGCGAGGTGCTCCGCGAGCGCCTCGCGGTCCAGCTTCTGCGGGAACCCGGTGGTGAGGTCCTGAAACATGACAAGCTCGACGAGGATGGAGTCGCGCGCCGTCCACAGCACGGGCTGGTAGCCGAGGAGGCGGAACTCGATGGGAAGGTGCGCGCGCTGTGCGGCGATGGAGGCGTTGACGCCGCGCGCGTAGGCCTCCAGCCAGTGCCTTTGGTCGGCGGGCAGCACGGCGATGGTGCGATCGGCGGAGGCGCGCAACTGGAGCGTGCGCTGTAGGCGGTCGTGCTGCAGCATGGAACCGCCCAGAACGGCGGCGAGCTCGCCCGCGGCGTGCCGGCGCAGTAGGTCCATCTGCCAAAGGCGGTCCTGTGCCGTGACGAAGCCCTGCGCGAAGATCAGGTCGTCCATCGAGCTGGCCCGGATGTGCGGTACGCCGCGCGCATCGCGGGCGACCGTCACCGGCGCGGCAAGGCCGTCTACAGTGAGTGTGCCGTCGAGCTGCGGCAGGTTTGCGTGCATCGCGCTGCGAATGGAGTGGCGGACATAGACGGTCGCGATGGAAGCGAACACGATGAGCAGTGCCAAAAACAGACCAAAGACGCGCAGCCTGCGGTTGGCACCAGGGGGGACGGGCGGATCCGTTGCGGCTTCGGACGCGGCCTCCGCGATTGCTGCGGGCCCGTCGTCTGCACCGTCGCTGCCGGCAACCCGGCGCGTGTAGCCCTCGTAGCGCAGGCCGTCGTTGGAGGAATCGGCGGTTGGGCTGGCGCTGCCGAGGTTTGGGTCGTCGCTGCTCATGGCCTGTGAAAAGTCTAATCCAGGGGCGTAGCGCGCGGCGTTGCAAGCGGCCTCTCGCGATGGGCGCTGGGCAGCGTAAGCAGGATGACTGCGGCGATCGACGCGACGACGGGCAGAATGAAGACGCTGCCCTCCGGCCCTGTAAGGCCGCCGGAGAAGAGCGGACGGCCTGCGGGATGCGTGGCGAAGAGATGGCCCTGGATTGCAATGCCGCTGTCCGCCACGCCGAAGAGGAACGACTGCGCCCAGTCCCATGCGGCATGAAAGCCGATGGCCCACCAGAGCGAGCCGGTGCGCCACAGGCTGAGGCAGAAAACAACCGCGATGAGCGCGGCGGCCAGCAGCCCGACGTGCGATTCGCCTGCGTTCGACCGGTGCATAAAACCAAAGCCGAAGGAGAGGAGAAGAGCGGCAATCCAGAAGCCGATCGAGCTTGTGTTGATTCTGCGTGCATCTTGTGTACTGGAATAGCGCGTGCCGAGCCAGCTATAGATGCCGTCGATGCCGCGCGCCAGCGTGAACTGGAGATAGCCGCGGAAGAAGTACTCCTCGAAGAGGCCAACCAGCAGAAACCCCGCGAGCCAGATCGCGCCGTACCGCAACGCGCCGGCCCCGAAGAGCAGGCGCCCGTCGAAGGCCAGAAGCCCGCTTGCTCGCAGAGTGAAGACTAGAAGCGAGAGCAGCACGAGGCCCCAGGCAAACCCGGCGAGAAAGTTGCGCAGACGACGCCTGCCGCCCAATCCATAGACTGAGGTTGGCCGGCGCTCGATCTTCCCCATCAACCAGGTTGCGACAACCACCGAGAGCGACGCGCTTCCCTCGCCCAACAGAATCGCTCCCGGCGGCAGCAGCGGGGACGGAGCGGGGACGGAGGATTTGGAGGAGAGCGGTCGGGCCTGTTCGACAGCGATCGACCGCGAGGCAGCGACGTGCTCTCGCAGCGCGTGGATGAGGAAGCCGCTGCCCGAGAGCAGTGCATAGAGCAGTGCCGCGTAGACAAGCAGGCCCCATCCGGCGCGCAGACCGTCCGCTGCGACAAATATCTCGCGAACGGAAAGATGCCGCGGCGGCAGGGCCAACGCAGGGGCCTGCTCGTCGGGCGCGATGAAGCTCGCGTCCCGACGCACAACGGTCGTGGATGGATGAGGCACATGCGGTTCTGGTTGGTCTGCCTCAGGCAAGCGGGTCTCCTCCGGTTATGGGAAGTCTATACGACGCGAACCGAGAGCCTCATCCGCACGCGGCGCGGTTTGCGGCTTGACATCGGAGCGCGCCCCGTCAATCCTAGAGCTTCCATCTATATAGCTGGGCGTTGCGCTGAATGGCGGGGCTGAGCGCGTAGACGGAGTTTGCCGTGGAGGAAGTTTCGCTTGGATTGCCGAGTGTTCTATCACGATCATTGCTTCGATGGCGCCTGTTCTGCGTCCGTGTTCACGCGCTTTCATCGCGAGTGCATCGGCACAGCACGGGAATTTTCCTACAGCGGACTGATGCACGGCGCGGCAGGCTCTCTGGTCGATGAGTCGGCGTTTATCGTGGGTGAGAACGCAATTGTGGATTTTAAATACTCTGCCTCCCCGAAGGTGACGTGGTGGTTCGACCACCACCAGAGCGCGTTCCTCACTGCGGAGGACCGGCGCGATTTTCTGGCATGGCAGGCGCAGGCCAACTCGGCCAAAGTGCTTGCGGCGCGCAGGCCGTCCGCTGGAGGAAAGTTCTACGACCCCGCCTATATCTCCTGCACCAGCCTGATCGCCGATGTCGCGCGGGAGCGCTTCGGCTTCGACACAACGCCGCTGAAGGACTTGATCTACTGGGCGAACATAGTGGACGGCGCGAAGTATGAGAGCGCGCAGTCGGCTGTGGAGATGGACGCGCCCGCCATGAAGTTGACGATGGCGATCGAGAGCTCCGGGCCGGGATTTGTGCCGCGCGTGATCCCGCTGTTGACTGAGATGAGCTTGCAGGAGGTGCTCGATCAGCCGTTTATTCAGGCCGAGCTGGGGCCGCTGATGGAGCAGCACCGGGCGGGGATCGAGCTGCTGCGCGAGCGGACCGCGCTGGAGCGCGGGGTCGTCACCTTCGACATTACCGACAGGCTGACCGAGGGCTACAACAAGTTCATCCCATACTATCTGCATCCCGCGGCCGTGTACAACGTGGGGCTGAGCCGGTCGAGCTTCCGCGCCAAGGTTGCGGTCGGGACCAATCCGTGGACGAAGCTGCCGGAGGCTGAGCTGGCGAACATCGCCGAGATCTGCGAGCGCTACGGCGGCGGTGGGCACGCGCGCGTCGGCGCGGTCAGCTACTCGCCGGACAAGGTGGACGACGCGCGCAAGGCGGCGGGAGAGATTGCGGCGCTGCTGCGGGCGCGCGGGTAGGGCGGATTTCGCAAAGCGGTGTTGCGCGGCTTAAAGGCAGATTCGGGGGCTCTTCGTTGCGTCCGATGTGACAAATTCAAGCGGGGGCGCGCCCAGTATGGCTTCGATTCAGCGGGTGGCAAGAGCGCGGGGCGCGGCCATCCATCCGTAGTCGATGTGGAACCCCTGCGCGGAGAGCGCGCGGTCGACGTAGCTGCGCTCCATCTCGTTGACGCCGAACTGCGCGCCCGCCGGCGATGTGGCGTTGATCTGGGTGTACCCGCCGGGCTGCACCTCGCCGCAGGAGTAGGTGAAGACGTCGTCGTCGAGCAGGTTGCGCAGGTTAATCTCGAATGTCTCGCGCGTCTGTAGCCAGCGGCCTGCCTGGGGCAGCGCAATCTTATAGACCATCAGGGCAGTCTCGTGGGCGCGGTCGTCTACAGTGGTTTGCAGGTGCAGTTCCTTGCCCGCGATCGGCTTGAGCCGCGCGGTCCCCATGACGAAGGGGCCGCGCCCCCAGGCCTCGGCGAAGTAGCGCGCGCGCGCCACCTGCATCAGCGCGTCGTAGCGGAAGTCGGCCAGGCCGAAGAGCGCGCCGTTGGCCACTTCGAGGCCCGCGCCGAGCGCGCGATCGTGGTTGTCCATGCGCGTGCGGAAGTCCGACTTGCGGGGGCTGGCCGCGTGCCAGCGGGCGTAGGCGCGCTCGTCCAGCGTCTCGTCCCACTGCACGATGCCGCGCAGCCCGGCGTCGGCCAGCGCCTCGTACGCATGGGCCGACAGGTACTCGGTGCAGAGCAGGACGCCGCCGCCATCTAGATGGCGCACGGCCTCCACCGCGCGCGAGACGTCGCGCACCAGCATCCGCGTGTCGTACTCGGGGTCCGTGGCGTAGACCAGCTCGACCACGCGCGCATCGCGCGCCAGCACCAACTCGATCTCCCGGTCCAGTTCGGCGAGGCCCAGGCGATGGCGTACCGTGTCCTTGCGCAGGGCGGAGAAATTGCAGTAAGGGCAGGCGTCCACGCAGAAGCTGGAGACGTAGATCGGCGCAACATAGCGGACGCGGTTCCCGCTGGGCGCGCGCCAAAGCCTTCGCGTGTGCGCGCGCAGCATCTCGAACGATGCGTCGGAGTCGGTGCCGGGGGTCGCTCCAATCTGAAGCAGCTCGGCGAGTTCGGCCAGGTTCAGAGCATCGCTGGATGCGGCCCCGCTATGCGCGAGGATCTCCTCGACACGCTGCGGCGAAGGGCAGCGAACGGCCTCCAGGATGGCGCGGACTTCGTCATCTCTCTCCGCGTAGACGGAACTGAACAGGCTCATGGCATTATTCTTTCACGCTCGCAGGCCGAGGGCGATCTGCCTTCGCGCCCCATCATCCCCTCGCATCGCGGCAGCGGTCACGACTTCAGCTTGATGAAGAAGGGCAGCTTCGTGATGTCGTTGAATATGATAAACGCGGCGAAGAGAACGATGCAGACGAAGGCGACCTGGTAGATGCGTTCCTTCACCTGCATCGGCAGGTCGCGGCGAACAGTGCCCTCGATCAGCAGCAGAAAGATCATACCGCCGTCGAGAATCGGGAATGGCAGCAGGTTGACCATGCCCAGATTGATCGAGATCATTGCGACGGTGCCGATCAGCGGCGTCCATCCCGGTTCGTCGGCGGCCTCATGCACCACCTGGCCGATGCCGATCGGCCCGGAGAGGCTGCGCACCGAGACGTGGCCCTCGAACATTCCCTTGACCACGTCTTCAATCAGCAACGAGTTTTTTTCAGTGAACTCCAACGATTTGCCCAGCGACTTTACAAACGACAGGTGCTCCACCTTGACCGGCGGCGGAACCGGATGGAAGCCGAGCAGGTATACCTTCGAGCCGCCCTCGTCCGAAAGCTCTGGAGTGATGTTCACAAGAAAGGATCGGCCGTTGCGCAACACCTCGATCGTGGCGGGCGCGCCCTTGCGGTCCTGCATGTAGGCCAGCAGCGTGTAGACGGAGTGGAGGTCGAGCGAGTCGATGCGGACAATCTGGTCGCCCGGCTGAAGGCCGACGCGAGAGGCCGGGCTCTCCGGCATCAGCGACAAGACCTTGACCGGCGTGGGCTGCATCCTGGGCACGAAGCCAAGCGAATCGGGCGAGAACTCGTCGGGCGTGGTCGCCGCGGAGGCAACGAAGAAGGCGGTATCGGTGCGCCGGCCATCGTGTACGAACGAGAACGCGACCGACCGGTTGAGGTTCAGAAGACAGTGGTTGCCGACATCGTCCCACGTGGGATCCTCGACGTTGTCGAAACGCACAATCGTGTCGCCGGAACGAATGCCGGTCTTCGCCATGGCGCTTCCCGGCGAGATGTAGTCTGTGACTGCCGGGCCCGAGATGTACTCGTTCACCTCGTTGTGAACCATGTAGACGCCAGCCATCAGCACAAAGGCGAGGACGAAGTTGGCGGCGGGGCCGGCCAGGGCGATCAACATGCGCTGCCAGCGCGGATGGTTGTTCAGCTCGCCGGGGTCGTTGGAGACCTCTTCGCCGGGAATCTCGCCCGCCATCTTGACGTATCCGCCCAGCGGCAGCGCGTTGATCTGATAGTCTGTGCCGCCGCGGCGGAAGCCGACGACGCGCTTGCCGAAGCCGATGGCAAACGTCTCCACGCGTACGCCGCACCGCTTGGCCACGATGAAGTGGCCGAACTCATGCACCAGCACCATGAGGCCGAGCACCAGGAGAAGTTCAACAATTGCGGAGAGCGACAAATGCTTTACCTCGGAGAGAGATGGATGGGACGGAACGCTACAGGGAGGCTTGCGCGATCGCCGTGTGCGCGCACGCCCTTGCCGCCTCGTCCGCCGCGAGCACGTCTTGGATAGACGCGGGAGCCTGGGGAGACGTTTCGTTCAATACCTTCTCGATTGTACGCGGGATGCCGAGGAACGGAATCCGGCCATCGAGGAACGCGGCCACCGCGATCTCGTCTGCCGCATTGAGCGCGATGCAGGCGGCGGGGCCGGACTCGGCCGCCTCGTAGGCCAGGCGCAGGCACGGAAAGCGGCTGAGATCCGGCTGCGCAAAGTCCAACTGGCTGAGCGCGGCCAGGTCGAAGGCCAGGCTCGGCGCGGCAAGCTGCGCGTCCACCCGCTCCGGGTAGGCCAGCGCGTAGAGGATGGGCAGACGCATGTCGGTCACCGAGATCTGCGCGAGAATGCTGCCGTCGATGAACTCCACCAGCGAGTGTACGGTGGACTGCGGATGGATCGTGACGCGCACCTTGGCCGGCGGAAGGTCGAAGAGACGGCAGGCCTCGATGATCTCGAAGCCTTTGTTCATCATCGTCGCCGAGTCGATGGTAATGCGGCGGCCCATCACCCACGTCGGGTGCTTCAGCGCCTGCGCCGGAGTGATGCGCTCGAAGTCGGCGGCGGGCGTGTTGCGGAACGGCCCACCCGAAGCGGTGAGCCATATCTGCCGGACCTCGCTCGCGCGTCCGCCGCGCAGACACTGGTGTACGGCGTTGTGCTCGGAGTCGATGGGCAACAGCGCGACGTTGTGCTTGCGCGCGGCGGAGAGGACCAGTTCGCCCGCCGCGACGAGGCACTCCTTGTTCGCCAGGCCGATCGTCTTGCCCGCGCAGACTGCGGCGTAGGTGGCCTCCAGCCCGGAGACGCCGACAATCGCCGAGACGACGAAGTCCACCTCCGGCAGCGTGGCGACGCAGACGATCCCGGCACTGCCGTAGAGCACCTCGGTGCCGCCAACGCCAGCCTCGCGCAGGCGCTTGGCCAGCGCAGCGGCGAGATCTTCAGTCGCCAGCGAGACGACACGCGGACGCCAGCGCACACACTGCGCAAAGGCAACGTCCAGGTTGCGCCCCGCGGCCAGCGCGACGGGAGCGTAGCGGCCCGGGAAGGACTCGCAGATGGAGAGGGCGCTCTGGCCGATGGAGCCAGTCGAACCCAGAATCGCAATCTTCTTCACAAGTCTATTTTCGCAGATTGGGCGAAAAGAAGTTGGTTGGCGAACCTGCGAAGCAGGGCAATCGCATGAATCGAGCGCTGCTTCGTTCGTTTATCTCTTCGTTTTGCGGGATGGCCAGGCTTGCATTCTTTGGAGTGGCGATCGGTTCATTGAGTTGCGATTGGTTCATCGAGCTGGCGCTTGGCGTTTGTGGGTTAACTGGTTGATTACTCCTTGTGGTACCTGTGATCTTTCAAGAGGTTGTCCATTCGAACTGAACCGGAGAAGCTGGTTGTGACGAGCAATCAGAACCTTCGGAGGGAACGAATGGACATCCATA
>JAJZDL010000081.1 GCA_021851465.1 Acidobacteriota bacterium | reverse complement strand
TGCGAGGCAGGACGGAATGGTGAAGCTGTCGGCGGCGTGGCTGATCGAGTTGGCCGGGTTCAGCAAGGGATTTGCGATGGGGCGCGCGGGGCTTTCGACGAAGCATGTGCTGGCGATTGTGAACTGCGGGGGCGCGACGGCGGCGGAGATCGTCGCGCTGCGCGATGCGGTAATCGAGGGCGTGTGGGCGCGGACGGCGGTGCGACTGGAACAGGAGCCGGTGCTGCTGGGGTTTGCCGCGAAGGGTTGAGACGAGGACGCTGCTTTATCCCACCCATCGCAAAGGCGCGATGGATGGGGCACCCGGCGGATGTTTTGGGGGATTCGATCTCATGGGATAGGCTAAAGAGAAGAACCATGAGCGCGACCCATCAACTACGATGCACAGACTGCGGGGCAAGGATAGCCGCCGACGCGGTGCGCAGCGACTTTCGCTGCGAGGACTGCAAGGGCTTGTTTGAAGTGCTGTATCCCTGGAGCGAGGGTTGGAGCGCGGAGAAGACGGCGGCGCCTGCTGTGGAGGTGCGACTGCCCAATCCGGGCGGGCTGCGGCATCTTTGGCAGGAGCGCAAGACCTCGACCATGGCGGTGGACCAGAGCGGAGTGTGGCGATTCCGCGAGATGCTGCCGTTTCTGCGCGATGTGGAGCGCGCGGTGACGCTGCGTGAGGGCAATACGCCGCTGTATGAGATGCCGCGCGCGGCGGAGCGGGCGGGTGTGGATTGGCTGCTGGCCAAGCACCAGGGGATGAATCCGACGGGGTCGTTCAAGGATACGGGGATGACGGCGGCGCTGTCGGTTGCGGTGGAACGCGGCTTCGAGTGGGTGGCGTGCGCCTCGACCGGGAACACATCGGCGGCGATGTCGGCCTATGCGGCGCGCGCCGGACTGCGCTCGATCGTGTTTATTCCCGAGGGAAAGATTGCGTGGGGCAAGCTGTCGCAGTCGATGGACTACGGCGCGCTGACGATTCAGTTGAAGACGGACTTCGACGGCTGTCTGAAGCTGCTGACAAAGCTGGTGCAGAGGTTCCCAATCTACCTGCTGAACTCGGTGAATCCGTACCGGCTGGAGGGCCAGAAGACCCCGGCGATGGAGATTCTGGAGCAGATGGAGTGGCAGGTGCCGGAGCATGTGGTGGTGCCGGGTGGGAACCTTGGCAACTCGTCGGCGCTGGGCAAGGGATTTCTGGAGATGAAGCATCTGGGGCTGATCTCCCGCGTGCCCAGAATTCATGTGATTCAGGCGCAGGGGGCGAACCCGCTCTACCGCTGGTTTGGAGACGACAATCGCGAGATGCAGCCGGTGGCGGCGGAGACGCGGGCGACCGCGATCCGCATCGGGAACCCTGCGAGCTGGAAGAAGGCCGCGCGCGTGGTCGAAGAGACCGGCGGATGGTGCGAACAGGTTACGGAGCAGGAGATCGCGCTGGCCAAGGCGGAGATCGGGGCCGAGGGCGTGGGCTGCGAACCGGCTTCGGCGGTGACGCTTGCGGGGCTGAAGAAGCTGGTGGCGCAGGGCAGAGTGGCCCGCGAAGAGCGCGTGGTCCTGCTGCTGACCGGGCACACGCTGAAGGACCCGCAGTACACCATCGACTACCACTGCGGCGAGCTGCTGACGGCGGCGGAGATGGCGGGCGAGACGGAGTGCGAGCGGGAGCAACATGCCGCGCTGCGCAAGCCGCCAATGGTGCTGGAGGCGGATGAGTCGGCGGTGCTGAAGGCGCTGGAAGAGCGCATGGCGACGGCCGATGCGGAGGGCATGAGGACAGTGCCGAGAAGTTCGCTATGAGGGCGAGCCAAGAGAGGAACGCGCGCCAAGCGCAAGTCCCACATCCTGTCGGGATGCGCCTTCGGCTACCGGCCACTACGGCCAACCTTGGGCCGGGGTTCGATGCGGCTGGGCTGGCGATGGCCCTGGGCCTGACCATTGAAGCGCGAGCATTGCAGGCGGAGAGCGGCGTGGATGGGAGCGGCCCGGAGTTGAGGATTGCGGCGACGGGGCGCGATGCGGAGCGCTGCGGGCGCACCCACAACAACATGATCTTCGAGACCTATCGCGATGTCCTGATGGGTGCAGGACGCAGCGTGCCGCCGCTGGACCTGCGGATCCACAACGAGATTCCGCTGGGCATGGGATGCGGTTCAAGCGCGGCGGCACGGTTGGGCGGAGTGCTGTTGGCCAACCACTTCGGCGGGCTTGGATTGGACCTGAACGCCTGCATGGAGGAGGCGAGCCGACGCGAGGGGCACCCGGACAACGTGGCGGCCTGCGCGCTGGGACACATGACGGTGTCTGCGATTGTGGACGGGCGATTGAGCGCGGCCACTTGCGGCGAGGGCCGGGCGTGGAGGCTGCTGCTGGCGCTGCCGGCCGCGGGCATGGCGACGGAGAAGGCGCGGGCCCTGCTGCCGGCCTCGTATAGCCGGGCCGACGCAGTGGCGAATGTACAGCGGACCGCGCTGCTGGTGGCGGCGTTCGCGCTGGGGCGGGGCGACCTGCTGCGCGTGGCGATGCAGGACCGGCTGCACCAGCCGTACCGGATGGAGAGCGCGCCGCTGCTGCAGCGGCTGCTGCCCCTGGCGGGCCGGCAGGGAGTGTTGGGGGTTGCGCTGAGCGGCGCCGGGCCGGGCGTGTTGCTGGTGGTGGAGGCAGAGGCCGAGACGGGCGAGATCGGCGCACGGATTCGCACGGCGGTTGGAGACGCAGATCTGGAGATAGTGGAGACCTGCATTGGCGCGGGCGTGGTGCAGGAACCGACGCAGCCGGGGGAGGACACTCTGCGGTGACCTCTGGACGATTTGAACCTTGCGCAGCCTTTGCGCATCTATTATGAAGACGGAGGGAGTTGCGCAGGAAGAGGCACCGGGTTGCGCGACTATGATGGAGACGGAGCAAATTTCAAAATTGAGGCAAGAGATCTACTCGACTGCTGGGCCGAGTAGCAGGAGGAGCACGAGATGGCAGGACAGTTTGTGACGGCGGTGAACGACGCGGAGTTCGACAAGGAAGTGCTTCAATCGGAGCAGCCTGTTCTGGTGGACTTCTGGGCCGCGTGGTGCGGGCCTTGCCGCGCAATCGCGCCGATGGTGGACGAGGTGGCAACACAGTATAACGGCAGGTTGAAGGTGATGAAGATGGATGTGGACGCAAACACGTCTACGCCGCAACGCTACGGGATTCGCGGCATCCCCGCACTGCTGCTCTTTAAGGGCGGCAAGGTAGCCGAGCAGATCGTGGGCTTTGTGCCGAAGGAGACGATCGACAAGTCGATCGTGAAGGTGCTGGCGTAGCCTTCAGTTTGCGTATTGATGTGTTTTCCGGTGCAGAGATGCCCGGCTGCATGGGCGCAGCCGGGCATCTTGTTTGTGCGCGGAGGGGAGGCCCCAGCCTGTGGATGCTTGCGCGGTCGATTGCGTTCGGGCTGTGTCGTGTGCCGGTACAGAGTGCGCGATGGAGGCGGCCGTGCTCGGATGTTCTGCCGAAATGATGGAAATGCTATAGACTCAGCACGGACATGCTGGAATGGACGATCATTCGCGCGGTAATGGTGGCCTTCTTCATTCTGGCCAACAGTTTTTTTGTGGCCGCGGAGTTTGCGCTGGTCAGCGTGCGCGAGACGCGCATGGAGCAGTTGCTGGCGCTGGGCCGTCCAGGCGCGCGCACAGCGCTCCACCTGAAGCGCAACTTCAACGATTTTTTGCCGGCGGTGCAGTTTGGCGTGACGCTGGCTTCGCTGGCGCTGGGCTGGCTGGGCGAACCTGCCGTGGCGGAGATTCTGCTGGCTGTCGCGGGGCGCTGGATGGCCGTACTGCCGAGGCACGCAGTGTTGTACGCGCACGCGGTTGCTATTGCGATTGCGTTTGCAACGATCACATACTTTGAAGTCCTGCTGGGCGAGCTGGTGCCGAAGTCGCTGGCACTGCAACGGGCGGAGCGGATCGCGCTGGCGGTCTCGGGGCCGATGGATGCCTTTATCCGCATGACGCGCCCGGCGGTACGGCTGATGAACCGGTCGGCGGCGCTGGTGCTTCGGTTGTTCCGCGCGCCGCTGCAAGGCGAAGGGCCGGTGCATTCGCCGGAGGAGCTGAAGATGATCGCGACGGCGACGCGGCGGATGGGGCTTCTCCCGGCGTTTCAGGAGGCGATTATCCACCGCGCCATCGAGTTGAACCGCGTCACGGTGCGGGAGATCATGACTCCGCGGGGCAAAATCTTCTCTCTGCCCGCAGACCTGTCCATCGAGCAGGCAAGCGCGCGCATTGTGGAGGAACAGCACTCCCGGGTGCCGGTGTACGAGACGCGGAGCGATGCGGAGACTGGAGGAATGGCGGATCCCGACCGCATTGTCGGCGTGGTCTACTCGAAGGACATCTCGCGGCTGATGCACCTGCGCGCGATGGCATTGGGGTTGGGAGGCGCGGTGGACACCGGGCTGACACTGCGCCAGGTGCTGCGCGATGTCCTTGTGGTGCCCGAGACGAAGCCGGTGGTGGAGCTGCTGCAAGAGTTCCAGGACCGGCGGCGCCAGATCGCCGTTGTGGTGGATGAGTTCGGCTCGACCGTGGGGATCGTCACCGCGGAGGATGCGCTGGAGCAGGTGGTCGGCGAGCTGGAGGACGAGTTCGACATCTATGGGAAGGCGGCCAGCTTCAACGCCGATGGGGTAATGTCACTGGACGGCAGCACCACGCTGCGCGACCTGGGTACGCAACTGCACTGGAGTTTTCCGCGTGAGGCCGGCGTGGAGACGCTGGCTGGATTTATGCTGGCGCAGCTTGGCCACCTGCCAGTGGCCGGCGAGAACATCGAGTACGGAGGGCGCCGCTTTGTGGTTGCGGAGATAGATGGGCGGCGCATCTCGCGCGTCCGCATCGAGACAATCGTTGCCAACCCGGCGATCTCCTTCGCGGCGATAAAGAACGAACGACGGAGAACGGACAACTGACTTCCATGCGCAAACCCGTCCGCCGGATTCTGGTCACGCTGCCTGTGCTGTGGGTGGTGGTGTCGGTGGTGTTTCTGCTGATCCATCTGGTGCCGGGCGATCCGGTGGTACAGATGCTGGGCGAGGGCGCGACGGCGTCGGATGTTTCTGTACTGCGCCACGCGTATGGGTTGGACGCGCCGCTGGGGACGCAGTATCTACGCTATTGTCGCGGGGTGCTTCATGCCGATCTGGGCGAGTCGCTTCGGCTGCACGATTCGGTGAGGCACCTGGTGGCGCAGCGCTATCCGTACACTCTGGCGCTGGCGCTGGTGGCGTTGCTGATTGGGGTCGCGGTCTCGGTCCCGGCTGGCGTCATTTCGGCGCTGCATCGCGGGCTCTGGGCGGACCGCTTGCTGGGCGTGGCGAGCCTGGGCGGACTCTCGTTTCCGAACTTCGCACTGGGGCCGATCTTGATCTTGATTTTTTCGATCCGGCTGGGGTGGCTGCCGGTCTCGGGCGCAGGGACGGGGCCGATCTTCGGCGCGCGGTTCTGGCTGTATCTGATCCTTCCGGCGGTCACGCTGGGCAGCGGGCTGGCCGGAGTGCTGACGCGGATGGTGCGCACCGCGATGCTGGAAGAGCTGGGGCAGGACTACATCCGCACGGCGCGGGCGAAGGGGTTGAGCGAGCGCAGGGTGGTGTATCGCCACGCGCTGGGCAATGCGCTGGTCCCGGTGCTGACGGTGGTGGGGTTGCAGTTCGGCAGCCTGCTGGCGGGGGCGATCGTGACGGAGACGGTCTTCAGTTGGCCGGGGATCGGGCGGCTGACGCTGTCGGCGATCTCCAACCGCGACTATGCGCTGGTGCAGGGGTGCATCCTGGCCATCGGGCTGACGTACGTCGCGGCCAACCTGCTGACCGATGTGGCGTATACGCTCGTCAACCCGCGCATGAGAGGATGAAGCTGTCAGACGCATTCGGAGTTTTGTGCGGTGAAGAGTTTGAGCAGGAAGATTTCGCTCATTGCGATGGGACTCATGTGCCCGGTGCTTGTGGCGCAGAGCGCGCCCGTTGCGCCTGGTCCGGCTGCGCAGCGGACCTTTCACGATCCGGTTTACAGGCTCTCGTTCGACTATCCGGCGAACTGGAACTTTGCGCAACGCGATGGCGAGATCAGCACGTTTCGCCTGGATGCGCGGTCGGCGGCGCGGACGACGCAGATGCGCGCGGTGGCCAGTATGCCTGCGAACCCGTTTCCGGCATCGACCTTCAGCGGCGCGTATCTGTACTTCAGCGTGACGCCGCACACGAACGGCGCGGCGTGCGCGCGGCAGGCAGGGCCGGCAGCGGGGGGCAGGCCGGTGCAGGGAGGTCGAGGCGGGCAGAGCGAGATTGCGGGGGCCAGCTTTGCGCATGGGCACGATGAGCAGCAGGCGATCTGCACGGTGGAGCGCGACGAGATCTACACCACGCTGCGCCACGGCGTGTGCTACCGCTTCGACCTGGCGATCAACACATTTTGTGGCGGCGAGGTCTCCGGCGCGAAGGAGATCGGCGAAGAAGAACTCGATCGGGTGCGCGAACGGCTCACGGACATCCTCGACACTGTTCGCTTCGATGCGAAGTAGTTCTGACGATTGCCTGAACGGCAGCTTTTTTAGGGGGCCAAAGGACATTGTGTTTGCTGCGTGCATCCCACAACCACTGCGTGCATCTTACATTCAGCGGGCAGATTTGCATGCCCGTAGAATAGTTGCCGCCCGGGGGCTGAACGCCAGCCGTTAGCCTAGGGGACCCTGTTCCTTGATCGTTTCATCTGCTGCTAGCCCCGTTGTTGCCAGCACGGCGACCGGCTTCTGCAGGAAGCTGGTCAGACAAGGAGTCCTCCCCATGCAACGCATCTCCAGCATTTTCCTTGTGCTCGTCTCTGTTGTGCCCCTCACTTCAACCGTCTATGCCGCCGAGCAGCTTGTCCCGGCGGGATCCATCGTTCAGTGCGTAACCGCAGAACCCAATCTCTCTTCTGAAACTGAAACCGTTGGCGACCCAATCCTGTGCGAGATGAGCTATGTGGAGCTCTACGGGCGCTCGGAGTTTCCCTATGGCAGTTATCTTCTGGGTCACTTCGAGGCGTACAAAGACCCCGGTCACTTTGTCGGAAAGGGCTGGATGGAGCTGAAGTTCGACCGTATGCTTGTGCAGCCCGACACCATGGTTCCGATTTCGGCCAAAGTAATCGGCGTACCCGACTACACCGTCGACAAAGAAGGCAGAATCCGGGGCCGGGGACATGCCGTGCGCGATGTAGTCGAATGGTCCCTGCCAATCTTGTGGCCCATCGATCTCCTCAACCTTCCACGTCGCGGGCCACGCCCAGTTCTTAAGGCGGAGACGACGCTTACCCTCAAAATCATGCAGGACGTCGGCATTCCGACCCAGGATGCTCCCATCGAGCGGCAAACCCAGACCCAAAGGTCTCCCCTTTCCAATTCACCGGGACCGGAGACGCCCGCGATGGCCCCCAGCCCCATGCTCTACAGGCCCGCTCGGCCTCCCACGCCCATGCCCGTTTACGCACTGGCACCCGCTCCGCTCACACTGCTTATCATGCGCAACGGCTACGGCATGTATGCAACGTCCTATTCTCTCGATTCCAACGGGTTGATTCACTACACGGCCCTCAACGGATCTCCTGTGGTCATGCCGCTCGGTCAACTTGACATGAATAAAACAGTCGATGTGAATCAAAGGAGAGGAGTTTATTTTAGCCTTCAGCAACCGGCGACTAGCACCCAACAGCCGTCTACCGACCAGCCACCGGCCGGCCGTTCGCCGCATGTATATACGGTTGCAAGCCGCTACTGAGTGCCTGCTTCATACCGTGCGCGGAGGTCTGAGATCTAGCATTGACACGCCCCAGGATCCATCGACTTCCGGTCGACCTGTGCCGCGTGGTTTGAAGCATAGGCGCTGTCGCAACAGATGCAGTAGGAGCACACCCGTTATCTTCGATGTTTGACGAACGCCAATCATTGCCTGAGTTGCTCTTTTCTTATTCAGGCGCGGCGCGGGCTACCGCTTCGACCTGGCGATCAACACATTTTGTGGTGGCGAGGTCTCCGGCGCGAAGGAGATCGGCGAAGAAGAACTCGATCGGGTGCGCAAACGGCTCACGGACATCCTCGACACTGTTCGCTTCGATGTGAAGTAGGGGCGCCAGGCTCAGGGAAAGAGCAGGACGGCGAAGCTGTATGCGGCGAAGGGGCCGGTGGAGTTGACGGCGCAGGCGCCGACGGAGGCCTGGCGGTAGCGGCCCGATGCCAGTTGAGACTTGAGTTCGCTGGGCAGTTGGGTGAGGTCGTTGGAGGTGAAGCGCATGACGAACCATGGTTTGCGCGGGCCAGCGTATCCGGTGGACATGGCGCAGGTGCGGCGGGCGGCGGAGATGTCGCCGGGTGCGGTGTCCAGCGCGATGCGGCCCGTGCGCGCGACGAGCGCTCCGATGGCCGACTCCTGCGCGGCGAGGCCAGTGGCGGGCACAGTTTTGGTGAAGTCCTCGACGGCGTAGAGTTGGCCGTTGCGCGCGACTACGGCGATGCCCGCGGAATCGGTGTTTGGGTTGAGCATGTTGGCGCGGTGCTCCGGCGAGTGCATCCACATCTGCTGGATCTGGATGGAGCTGGGCGCTTCGGCGACGTTCTCGGCGATGAGGCTGAAGGCCACGCCTGCGCTTTTGGCGCGGCTCGCAAGCTCCGGCTCTCCGGGGAACTGGTGGGAGATTGCGCCGTGTTCGGCCATCAGTTGTGCATGCCGTTCGGCAGCGCGGGCGAGCTGTGGATCGCGGCGCAGCAGAGGCAGGTTGCGCGCGGCGCGCTCCTGATTTGCGGCGGAGAGGAGGTACTGTTCGGCGACTGTGGGGGTGTCCGCGGAGCCGGTGGCCTGCTGCGCGAGGGCAGAGGGGAGCAGGGGAATGGCGGTGGCCAAGATAAACAGAAGACGAGCCGACAGGCGTAACGGTTTCATGCGTGGAAGAACCCTTCCACTAGGATGCGGCCCAAAGCGCGATGGATGGATGCTGCGATGAGAGCGGGTTCAAGTGCCACGCAGGTCTGGCAGGCGATCGCGATAGCGCACCATAAGCGCTATCAATTTACGCGCATCCCAGTAGCGTGGGATGTAGCGTTTTGGATCGGAGAGGCAGCGAAGCAGCCAGCCGAGGTAGAACCTGTCTCCCCAGACCGGAATGTTGACCTGGTCGCCGCTGAGAAAGGCGATGGCGGCACCGATGCAATGGATTGCGGGCTTGTAGCTGAGCTTCTGCTTGAGACAATAGCCGAGACGCTCCTGCGTGCCGCCGCCGATTGTGACGATGACGTGCTGTGGGCGCAGGCGATCGAGCAACGCAAGCAAGGCGTCGTCCTCGACGACCTCACCGTAGATGGGGGCCATGTATACATGCTGGGGATCGACCGCGATGCCGTTATCGGCCAGCCATTTGAGGTTTATCGCCGCGCTCTTCTGGCTGGCCATGATCCAAAGCGTGTTGCCCTGTTGGCGAACATCCGGCTGCAAGAGCAGTTCACGCAGATATTTCAGGCCGGAGAGCCGGCAGAGAGAATCTCGTTGTATAAAGTTCCAGACGAGAACCATCAGCGCGCTGTCCGCGAGCACAATGTCCGCGTCGAGCAGCGCATTGCGGTAGCCGACATCGCGGTCCATGTCCTTGAGCGCAGGCGCAGCGGGCGCAACCAGCAGCCCTCCGCCACGCATGGCTTGCACGGCCGTGGAGGCGCGCCCGCCGAAGAACGAGACGCCGAGCACCGTCCGATAAAGATGGTTGTCGTCCAGTATCGAGTTGGACATACGCGAATGCCCCCTGATTTTGTGAAGCACAGGGCTATTTTGCAGCGCCAGCGCGCATCTCGCTCTCGATCCAGTTGTATGTCTTCTCCAAGCCGACGCGCAATCGGATGGAAGGCTCCCAGCCGAGCATCTTCTGGATCAAGGTGTTGTCGCTGTTGCGCCCGTTGACCCCCTTGGGAGCGCTCAGATTGTATTTGCGATCGAGCTTGATGCCCGCAATGTCCTCGACGATGTCCACGAGTTGATTGATGGAGACGAGTTCACTGGACCCGAGGTTGAGCGGCTCGTGGATGTCGCTCTCGAAGATCAAGCGAATGCCCTCGATGCAGTCGTCGATATACATAAAGCTGCGCGTCTGGCTGCCGTCCCCCCAGATTTCGATCTCATGCTTTCCGGTGCGTTTGGCCTCGATCACTTTGCGGCAGATGGCGGCCGGGGCCTTCTCGCGACCTCCATCCCATGTGCCGTAGGGGCCATAGACGTTGTGGAAGCGGGCAACGCGGCACTGCAGGCCGAAGTCCTCCTCGAAGTGGCGGCACATGCGCTCGCTGAAGAGTTTCTCCCATCCATAGCCATCCTCCGGCATGGCCGGGTATGCGTCCGCTTCTTTCAGGGCCGCGACGTTGGGGCTGCTCTGCTTATCGCCGTTGTAGACGCAAGCGGAGGAGGAGTAGAAAAAGCGCTCGACGCCTTTGTCGCGCGCTGCCATGAGCATGTGCGTGTTGGTGAGAACGCTCAACATGCAGAGGGCCTTATTGTTCTCGATAAAGCCCATTCCGCCCATGTCCGCGGCGAGTTGATAGACGGAGGTAGCCCCTTCGGCGGCAGCCAGGCAGTTTTCCCTGTTCTTCAGGTCCAGCACAAGGTTCTCGACAGAGCCTGTCACCTGGTGCCACTCGTCGAGCGGCTTGATGTCCACGGCGCGAACCACATCGACGCCTTGGGCGAGGAGGTGTTTTACAAGGTGTCCGCCGATAAAACCGCCTGCTCCACAGACAACGGCACGCTGGCTCCCAATGCTCATTTTCCCTCTTGTAAGTATCTACTTGCGGCCCCATGTGCATCGGCGGCCATGGTCCGAGACAAGACCCTCCACCGGCCTGCGCTATGTTGTGAAATGATACTTGAGACAGATTATGTCAACCGCCCCATTCCTACGACGATCGCTCTTGAAGCATAGCATGGTCGAGCAGCCATTGGCGGCGCTGGGCGCTGTGCTGTTGGCGGGCTTTGTGGTGTGCGCGGTCTTTGCGCCGTGGCTTGCGCCGCAGGACCCGGCACGGATCGACCTGGCCGGCAGGTTGCTATCTCCGTGTGCCGCGCACTGGTTCGGCACCGATGAGCTGGGCCGCGACATCCTCTCGCGCACACTGTATGGCGCTCGGATCTCGCTGATTGTCGCGGTCTCCGTGGTCTCACTCTCGCTTGGCATCGGATTGGTTGCGGGCGCGCTGGCAGGCTTCTACGGCGGATGGACCGACACGGCGATCAACATCTATGCGACAAACGCATTTCTTGCCTTGCCTGGGATTCTGCTTGCCATTGCGTTTGTCGCGTTTATCGGGCCGGGGTTGATCAATCTGATATTGGCACTCTCGATCTCCGGCTGGGTGGGCTATGCCCGGCTGGTGCGGGCGCAGGTGATGGCAGTCAAGGAGCGCGAGTATGTCGAGGCGGCGCGCGCGCTGGGAGCCAGCGACCTGCGCGTTCTGTGCCGCCACATCCTGCCCAACATCGTGCAGCCGCTGGTGGTGCAGGCGGCCATCGGGATGGCTGGCGCCGTTCTGGCAGAGGCCACGTTGAGCTTTCTCGGGCTTGGGGT
>JAJZDL010000080.1 GCA_021851465.1 Acidobacteriota bacterium | reverse complement strand
GATTTTCCGTAGGATCGTCGCTGCCGGCCATGGCATAGCCGTCGCCGAACGGCAGGCTTACATAGACGGCCTCCAGCACACCCGAACTATTCGCCTGTGCTCTTCTAGTTCCAAGTGGGTCGTCGAAATAGTAATGCAAGCTCTGCGCATCGTACGTCCCAATCAATTTTCCGTCGGCATAGACATTGGTGTGTCGCCAGTTATTGTTCGCGTCCACCTCGGTCAACTGCTCGCCGCCCGGCCCGACGACGTACCCCGCCGTCTGCACAAAGCCGTTCGTCGTCACATCGCAACTCATCGTCGTGATCGTTCCCTTGGCCACGCGGTCGCCCGCCGCGTCGTACAGGTAGCCGACGGCCCCGCTGAGCGTCGTCGCCGCGCACAGCCGGCCCTCCGCGTCGTAGAGGTACCGGTTGTTGGCGTCCGCGATCACGTCGCCCGCCCCGTCGTAGCCCGGCGTGTACGGAGTCACGTTCGGCGCGTTCGTGCTCACAACCTGGTTCTGCGCGTTGTAGCCCAGCCAATCCAGCATGACTGAAGCATTCTACTCCCAAACCAACCGGCAATATTCTCAGCCACCCATCCTTCGCCGGGAACGAGCAAGGATGGGGCAGCCGGCATTCTATCCAAGATGGGGCTGTAGTTTTGCGCTATCGAAGACAAGGAGTTATGCAGAGATTCCTTGCGGCTGCGTGCTGCGCAGCTTGTCCCACGACTCAGACCCGAAGCGGCGAAAGACCTCTTTGGGCGTATGCACCGTCTCACGAACGAGCGGGGTGCCGTTATGAACAGATGCAAGGGCGAGATCGCAGGCGGAGACGGTTGCGGCGAGAAGAAGGTCGGAGAGCAGGACGAAGCGATAGCCCATCGCTGCGATGGCGTCCATGGGAAAGAGCGGACTTTTGCCGCCGACAAGAACGTTGAGGACGCAGGGGCCGTGGACCTTGGAGGGGACAGCGCTGAGTTCGTCGCGAGACTCAGGGGCCTCGACCAGCGCCAGGTCCGCGCCAACATCGAGCGCAGCGTTGGCGCGGTCGATGGCTTCGCTGAAGCCGTGAACCGCGTTGGAGTCGGTTCGCGCGATGATGACGAAGTCCGGATCGCGGCGTGCATCGACGGCTGCCCGGATCTTGTTGATGTAGTCGGAATGCGCGATGACCTGCTTCTTGTCGAGATGCCCGCACTTTTTGGGGAAGACCTGGTCTTCGATATGGATTCCAGCAACGCCGGCGCGCTCGTACTCATGGACCGTGCGTGTCATGTTGAGTTCGTTGCCGTAGCCGGTGTCCGCGTCGGCGATGATCGGAGTTTCAACGCAGGAGGCCATGGCGGCTGCGTTGGCGACCATCTCGGTCATGGTGGCGAGGCCGTAGTCGGGAAGGCCAAGACGGCTGATGGAGGTGCCCATTCCGGTCATGTAGAGGGCGTGGAAGCCGGCGCGCTCGACCGCCTTTGCAGTGATGCAGTCGAATGCCCCAGGGGCAACAATGAAGGGGTGTTCGACGAGCAGACGGCGAAGGCGTGTGGATGCATTCATGCGGGAGTTCCTCCGTGTGGTATTGAATCCGAGTTCGTACTGATAATTGGATGCAAGTATGGATTTTTGGATGCCATATGCAATTCAAATCGCTTGGAAGCAATCGACCCTGTTCGTATGGTCTGGAAACGTTCGGCTGCAACGAATCTTTGGCGCTGTTCTGCAACCGGATTCCTGTAGCTGAGACGAGAGTAGTCCATGCAACCTTAAATAAGCGTGAAGCCCCTGACGCGCGCCCGATGTGCCGCACGAGATGCCTGGGAGAGATCCTATGTGGGGGTGCGAAGGAGAAGGTAGGCGCCTGCAATGGCGAAGAGGAGGTCGGGAGACCAGGCGGCGAGCATGGGTGGAAGGGTGTCGATGTCGCCGAGGGAGCTGAAGATGCCCGCGACGACCCAGAAGGAGATGGCGACACCGATAGCGGTGGCGATGCCGACCAGGCCGCCGCGCCTTCCCATAGACAGCGCGAAGGGGACGGCGAGAATGGCCATGACCAGAGTTGCAACGGGATCTGCAATCTTGCGATCGAGCTGAACGCGGAGGCGGATGGTGTCGAAGCCGGACTGGCGGAGGTCTGCGATATATCGGGTGAGTTCGGCGTAGTTCATCTCGTCGGAGGGCGTGCCCTCTTGCTTGAAGTAACTGGGCTGCTCGTGAATGGCGGGGAAGGTGGCCGAGGAAAAGGATGTGTAGCTGGCGGTGGATTCTCCGGCGAAGGTGCGCTGCCAACCGTCGTCGAAGATCCACTGGTTGCCGATGGGGTCCCAGCGGACGTTTTTGGCGAAGATGCGGCGTTGCAGGGTAAAGGTCTGCGGATTGAACTCGAAGACGGTGAGATCGGCGAAGGCGTAGTGCCCTGGGTCGGAGTCGAAAGCGCGGTAGTAGAAGATGCGTGTGGGGTCTCCGGGGTTGCCGGAGTTATCGGAGATGAACTGTCGTCCGGGGAGGAGAAATGTCTGCGCGGGCTTGTCCTTGATCTGCGCGCGAAGCTGCTCCTGGCGGCGGTTTGCGTCGGGGAGGTAGGACTCGTTGAATGCGAAGAGCGCGGTCGAGAGGAGCGCGGCGAGGACGAAGACCGGTGCGACGACGCGGTAGAGGCTGATGCCGGTGGCCTTCATGGCGGTCAGCTCGGAGCTGCGGTTGAGCGAGCTGAAGGTGACGAGGACGGCGAGCAGCGAGCAGAGCGGCGTCACGGTGGAGACAATGTATGGGATGAGATTGAAGAGGTACTCGCCGACGGTGATGAGAGCGATACTGTTGCGCACAATGTCGCCGATCAGCTCGAAGAAGGTGAAGACAATATCGAGCAGGACGAAGGAACCGAGGGCGAGCAGAAGGTTGTTGACGTAGGAGTGCAGAATGTACTCGTCGAGCAGCAGCGGGAAGCTGGTTTTGAAGAGGCTCCTGAGGCTCTGGACGAGGGACGGGCTGGGGTGGGCGGAGTGGTGTGGGACAGCGACACTCACAGGCAGTAGCCCGTTGTCGGCAGTCGGTCGAGCGTTGTATGGCGGGAGTGGTTGAGCCGGGCGTGTCAGCCGGGTAACAGCGGCCAGCATGCGCGCAGGAGCGAAGCGAGCTAGCCTTTTGCCGAGCGACGCTGCGATGGAGGCGAAACGGTGCAGCAGTGCGCCGGTTCCGGCGAGTTGCTGGAGCAGCAGGAGCCCGAAGGCCGCAAATATTAGGTTTGCGCCCCATACGCCGAGGGCCGGGGAGAGCTTGCCGGATTTGGCGAAGCCGACGCCGAACTCCGATAGCAGGTAGTAGGCAAAAACGAGCAGCAGGGTGAGGACGATGCCGGTGCTCTTGCCTCCTCGCTTGGAGGAGAGGCCGAGAGGGACGCCGATGAGCATGAGCACGATGCAAGCGAAGGGATAGGAGAATCGGGTGTTGAGTTCGATGCGCGCGGCGCGCGCGTCTGGGGTGTCGCTCGCGGTTGGGGTTGTGCCGGAGTTGTGGATGCGCATCCAGAGTTCGTGGAGCGAGAGGGCGTGCAGCGGGGTATCGACGCGAGAGATGTGGGTGTCGTCCTGGTTGACGAACTGGAGGGAAAGATCGGTGGAGGTGAAGTGAGAGATGTTGTACTGGTTGGGATTGGTGGGCGAGATCTGGTGCTGGCCGCCGTCGAGCAGGTGAAGGCGAATCTCCTGGGCGTTCTCCGGTCCCATGTTGCCGACGATGGCTTCGCTGGCGGTGGTGATGTCCGGGTTGGCGGGCTGTGAGAGGTCTGCGAGGAAGACGTGGCGCCAGGTTGCGGTGCCGTGGGCTGGCACGTCCTGGACGTAGAGGACGTAGCCTTTGAAGTCTGGGTAGAAGACCTGCGGCTGAACCTCGAAGGAGACCTGGGAGTTCTTGAGCCGGTCTTCGAGCTTGAGCAGGTTGCCGGCAGCGCGCGGTGCGAAGTAGAGGGCGTTGACTAGGCCGATGGCGAGGGCCGCAACGGAGAGGATCGAGACGATGCGGACGAAGGCAAGCGCGCCGATGCCGCAGGCGCGCATGGCGGTGATCTCGCTGTCCGCGGCCAGCCGGGAGAGCCCGAGCAGAATGCCCGCAAGGACGGCGGTGGGGATGGTAACGGTGAGGGTGCTGGGCAGGGTGTAGGCGAACAGACGCATGGCGTCGGTGAGGGAGGCGGAGTCGCGGACGACCATCTCAAGGATGATGGGGAGGTCGCGCATGAAGAGAACGAAGGTGAACAGCACCACGCCGATGAGGGCGTAGGAGGCAACTTCGCGGAGAATGTAGCGTGTGAGCAGGCGCATGGTGCTGTACAGAGTGTAATGCGCCGGACTAAAACTTGAAGCGGTAGCGCAGTTCGGCGAAGACCTCGCGCGGGTCGTTGTAGTGGAAGCCGCCGAAGGTAAGGGAGTTGTCGAGCAGGGTGCGCCGGTTGGCGACGTTGGTGGCGGTGATGGAGGCGCTGATCTTTTCGGTGAAGGCCTTGCCGACGGCGAGGTCGAAGGTGGTGTTGTAGGGCAGGTACTGGTTGGGATACGGCGTGGCTGGGTTGGGGTCGCCGTTGTGGAAGCCGGAGCCGAAGTAGTAGTTGGTGGAGGCGTAGGCGTGCCCCGGCAGCGTCGCGTCGAAGCCGACGTTGAGCGTGTCGCGCTGGTCGTGGTCTAGAGGCAGGTAGCCGGGCGCAACGTAACACGGCGCCCCGGGAGACTGCGACGGGCCATGACAGACGAGGCCGCCGGTGATGGCGCCGATCTGTTCGGCAATTTGGTTAGAGTAGGCGAGATGCGCCTGGCCGAACCTCCAGACACGCGGGGAACGGAGGGTCGCCTCCCATCCGCGAATCAGCGCGCCCTGGTCCGTGATGGGAAAGAAGATGCTGGAATCGCCGATGTTGGAGTGGTCGAAGAAGTTGTCGGCGCGCGTCTTGAAGTTGTCGATGTCGAGCAGCCATCCGCGGTAAGGGACCTGCACGCCAAACTGGTGCTCCTCGTCGCGCTCGCCATGCAGCGGAGCGAAGCTGCTGCCGGAGTTGAGGGCGTAGGACTCGACGGCGCAGTTTGTGGGCGTGGCGGAGGCTTCGGTGCTGGTGCCGCACTGGACTGTGAGCAGCGGAGGCGGCTGGTAGAAGCGTCCGTAGAAAGCGCGAAAGACCGAGTCGATTTTGGGGATGCGCACGGCGATGCCGGTGCGAGGGTCGGTGTAGTTCTCAGTGAAGGAGCTTTGGAAGTGCGATTGGCGCAGGCCCGCGATGAGCGTGAGCCATGAGGTTGGCTTGTAGTTGTCGGAGACGTACTCTTCGACGAGGCCGGCAGATGCGGCGGCAGGGTTGGAAAAGTTGGGATTGGGGCCGCTTCCGGGAGGATTGAAAACGGCCCCGAAGAGGTCGTTGTCGTGCTGGCCGAAGGAGTAGATGCCGGCCTGTATGCTGTTGCGCGCAATGACGGCCTCAATCGATGCCTGCGCGCCCGCATAGGTGGAGGCGCGGTCGTAGGTCGTCGAGACTGGCGTGTCCTTGGGGCTCGATGCGTACTGGACCTTGTTGTAGTGGTAGAAGGGCGAGAGCTGGAGCACCGTGGAGTCCGTGAAGGAGTGCAGCCAGGTGAAGGCGTCGGCGACATCGGTCTCGTGCTGGCCGTCGCGCAGGCCGCTGGAGTTGTACTGCTGTGCCTCAAAGTCCGTGCTGCTGGGATCGTAGGGGATCTGGAAGTAGTCCTCGCGGGCGAGCGAGATGAGGCGGAGCTGGTCTTTGGGCGTGCGGTTGAAGATGAGCGAGGCAAATCCGCCGAAGCCGTTGTCGGCATCGTGGTAGACCTGCGCGATGGGCGGGGCCAGTCCGTAATCGCTGCGGTTTCCGCTGGCGCTGGCGTACCAGGCGAAGCGTTCGGTATGGTCGCCGAGGTTGATCTGGTCGTCGGTCTGGTCGAAGTTGCCTCCGTTGAGAATCAGTTCGGCGGTGCGGTCGCGCTCGAAGCCGGTACGCGGGACGATGTTGAAGACGCCGTAGGTGCGGTCTCCGACGTCTGCGTTGTAGCTGCCGCGCTGGACCTCCAGATAGTCGATGTCCTTGGGGTCGATCTGCGCGGCGAGGTTGCTGGCGATGTTGGTGTTGGGGATCTCGACGCCGTCGATCTGCCAGTTGAGCTGGTGGCCTCCGCGCATGTGCAGCATGTCGTGCGTGATGTAAGCGCCGGGAACGTAGTCGGTGATCATGGCCATGCTGTTGGTGCGATCGGCGCCGGGTGTTTGGGCGATGTCGGCCCGGTCGACCAACGTGGTTGGGGTGACGGTATCGACGTTGGCGACCTGGGTATCGGCGGTGATGTTGACGGTGGTGGAGACGGAGCCGAGCGCAAGCTGAAGGTGGAGGATCGGCGTGGTGTCGGAGTGGATCGTGAGCGACTGCTGGAGGGTGTCGAACCCAGTGTGTGAGACGGTGACGGTGTAGTCGCCGAGCGGAACGCTGAGGAGCGTGAATGCGCCTTCGGAGTTGCTGTCGGTCGAGATCTCGAAGTCGGAGTGCGCGGCGGCGAGGGTAATGTGCGCGGCGGGCACAGGGCGGTGCTGCGGATCGTGGACGACGCCCTGAAGCTGGGAGAAGACGGTGGCGCGCGCGATGCACACCGGAAACAGGGACAGAACGAGGAGCAGCACAAAGGTCGGCTTGAACGCTGCACGGCCGCGATTGAAGGCGAGTGATTGCATGGGGCTCTAGGAGCACGAGGCGTGGCCGTGCACGGGCGCATCGCCCGTGTGCGAAGGCCGGATGAGAGGAGTATCGAGAGAGAGTGCAGTGGCTTAGGCGGGGCGCGTGGGGGGGCCGCGGGTGCAGTTCGTTGTGGCTGCGCAAGCGCAGGCGCGGTGCGTCATCGGCGCGGACGGCGCGGGGTCGCGATGAATCTCGACCGGGGGCATGCACGATGCGTTGTGGTGCGCGGACGCCATACGGATGGGCGTGGCCGCGGTGGGATAGAGCGGGCACGGCGGAGCTGTCAGTGCTGGGCCACTCGACGCGGCGAGCATCGCTATCATTGCCGCTGTCATGGTGCAGTGGTGCTTGCCGTGGCGGCGGCAGCACGCGGGCAGCAAGGCCTCGCGGTCGGCGCTTGCGGCAAAGAGCGGCAGAACGAGCGGCGAGGCGAATGCGAGCATCAACGCCACGGCGACTGCGCGGCGCAGGGGATAGAGTGCTCGGATTGATTGCGGCCTGGCGGTCATCGAAGGAGTCGAGTTCGTCCAGTAGGTGCAAGATGCGTTTTGAACGGAGTCGTTCTTCTCAGGATACAGCCAGATGCTGTGGCGGCCGTTGGCCCACCCTCTGCTTGGCCCTGCATGGTTGGGTGCTGGATGGCACAACGTGCTAGCCTTCTTCAGTGAACATTCTCTTCGTAGGAGACGTATTTGGCCCGGCCGGCCGCCACATCGTCCGCGAGCATCTACCGCATGTCATGGAGACCAATCAGGTCGATCTCCTCGTCATCAACGGCGAGAACGCCGCCGGAGGCTTCGGAATCACACCGGCCATCGCCGAAGAACTCTTCGACCTCGGCGCGCACGTCATCACCACCGGAAACCACATCTGGGACAAAAAAGAGATCTTCGAGTACATGGCCGTGCCCGAGGACTCGCACACGCGCGGCCGCCGCATCCTGCGCCCCGCCAACTACGCAGTCGGCACGCCCGGCTTCGGCGTCTACCAGGGAGAGCTGCCCACCGGCCAGTCATACGCCGTAATGAATTTACAGGGCCGTGTCTTCATGTCCAGTTGCGACGACCCCTTCAGAATGGCCGATGCCCTGCTCGCGAAGATCGACGCCAAGGTCGTTCTGCTCGACATTCACGGCGAGGCCACATCGGAGAAAGCCGCGCTGGGTTGGTATCTCGATGGCCGCGTCACCGCCGTCCTGGGCACGCACACCCACGTCCCCACCGCCGACGAGCGCCTGCTGCTCAACGGCACAGCTTATCAGACCGACGTCGGCATGAGCGGCCCCTTCGATTCGGTCATCGGCGTGCAAACCGAGTTGGTGCTGAAGCGCTTCCTCACCGGAATGCCCGGCAAGTTCGAACCGGCCAAAGGCAACCCCAGGATGTGTGCCACGCTGATCGAGTGCGACGGCGCGACCGGACGCGCCACAGCCATACGCCGCATCGCGCTCGGCGAATGACCGCCAAATAGCCCCGAAGCCAGCCAAAACGGTACAATCCTCCCGCGCCCTTTGGGCGCAGAATTGGGAGTGCTCTAAATATGTCGAGAGTTCGGTATTTTACTGCCGTAGCGGTTGCAGTGTTCTTCGCCAGTGCATGCCTCGCCCAGGCAGCGGCCCCTCCGCGCGCGCAACCGGGCGCAACCCAAATGCCGAGCATCGTGCAAAAAAATGGCCGCTGGGCGCTAATGGTCGATGGCGCGCCGTACCTGATGCTTGGCGTGCAGGTCAACAACTCAAGCGCGTGGCCCGCGACGCTGCCTGAGGTCTGGCCCGCCGTAGACCGCCTGCACGCCAATACAGTGGAGATGCCGGTCTACTGGGAGCAGTTGGAGCCGACGCAGGGAAAGTTCGACTTCTCCGTCGTCGATGCGCTGCTCGCAGGCGCGCGCCAACACAAGGTCCACCTGGTGCTCCTGTGGTTCGGCACTTGGAAGAACGGCGCGGGACACTACGAGCCGGAGTGGGTGAAGCGCGACCCAACGAAGTACCCAAGGCTGGTCGGCCCCAACGGCGCGCCGCGCGACACCATGTCGCCGTTTGGGCAGGCGACGCTGGCGGCGGACAAGGCCGCATTCAGCGCGCTCATGCGGCACCTGAAGGCGGCCGACGCGCGGCACACAGTCTTGATGGTGCAAGTGGAGAACGAGATCAACGCCTACGGCAGCGCGCGCGACTACTCGCCCGAAGCCACACAGATCTTCAACGGCCCGGTGCCAGCGGAGTTCGCGGCGGCAATGCATGTAAAGCCGGGGACCTGGACGGAGGCCTTCGGCGCGGAGGCCGAGAACACATTTCAAACGTGGTCGATTGCGCGCTACGTCGAGCAGGTGGCCAAGGCCGGCAAGCAGGAGTATGCACTGCCGCTGTATTTGAACCACTCGTTGAGCAACCCGCTACAACCACCCGTCGAGGGGCGATTGGCATGGCCGGCGATGACGGACCATGTGCTGGACATCTGGAAGGCGACGGCGCCTTCGATCGACCTGATCGCGCCGGACATTTACATGAGCCAGTATGCGCAGTACGAAAAGGTGCTGGATGCATACGACCGCAAGGACAACGCGATGTTCGTGCCGGAGACGGGAAATGCGGCGCCCTTTGCGCGCTACTTCTTCGCGGCGCTTGGGCATGGGACGATCGGGTGGTCGCCGTTCGGTCTCGACCTGACAGGATATGCGAACTGGCCGCTGGGCGCGTTAGTGGTGGATGAGAAGCTGATCGATCTGTTCGCGCTGAACTACAGGCTGATTGGGCCGATGGATCGTGAGATTGCGCGGCTGAACTTCGAGGGCACGCTGCAGGCGGTGGCTGAAGATCCAACAGTCCACACCCAGACAATGGTCTTCGGGCCGTGGACGGCCACGGTGGCTTATGGGCTGCACCAGTTCGACCGGAGGGCGGAGCCGCCTGGAAACGCAGACCCGACTGGCCGCGCTCTGGTGGCGCAGCTTGCTCCGGATGAGTTTCTCGTCACCGGCGTCTCGGCGCGAGTGGACTTCCGTCCGACGGACGCCGGCGGCGGAAAGCACCGCGAGTTCGTTCGCGTGGAAGAGGGAACGTATATCGATGGCAAGTGGAAGTTCCTGCGCATCTGGAACGGCGACCAGACCGACTACGGCCTCAACTTCACCACCACGCCGCAGGTGCTGCGCGTAACCTTGATGGCGTATTAACGCATTTTCACCATTGGTGTAGAGGTAAATGAATTGTCATTCTGAGCGTAGCGAAGAATCCCCGCATTTTGTTCGAGGCGCAACGCTCTATGTCATTGGTGAAAACTACTCCTCTGGCCGATTGGTTTTGTACCTAACTTGGGTGCCCCAGGTCTCGATTTTGAGACCTGGGAACCACGGCCCCGACGGAACGAATTCATGCGGTCAGAGCACTAGGATTGAAGTGGGGTCGCCGGGAGGGCTATGAATCGTCGTGGATTTTTGCAGAGTGCCGCTGCGAGTGCCGTTGCAGTTGGCGTCATCAAGGGGACTGCGGCGGAAGCGCAATCGCGCGCAGAGGAAGCGAGCGCGGCGGCATGGCCGGAGAACGGCACGCTCATTCCAGACGAGGGCTGGCGACTCTGGGTCGATGAGAAGGCCGAGTGGAAGGACGACGCACTCTTCCTGCCGGAGGACGTGACGCGCGACGCGAACGGCGTGGTGATGGGAAAGGGTGCGCCGTTGCCAGTGAACGCGCCGACAGGTGGATGGAGCGTACTGGGCGATGCGGCGGGGATTGCGGTGACTCTGCCCTCCACCGTCGAGCAGCACTACTGGGGCAAGTTTGGCGAGCGTCCCTACACGCCGGACGAGTACCGCTACGCAGCCGACGATCCCACCCCGCGGAATGGCGCGTACTTCGGCGTCTCCTGGTGGACGCGCAGCATCGAAATCCCCGCGTCGATGGCGGGCAAGCGCATCTTCCTCCACATTCGCGGTGCGCATCTGCGAGCTGAAGTTTATTTAAATCGGAAGCTCGTCGGCTACTCCATCCTGGAGGAGCTTCCCTTCGAGGCCGACCTCACCGCCGCCGCCAATCCCGGCGGAGAGAACCTGCTCGCCATCCGCATCACCAACCCCTTCGGCCGCTTCGACTGGGTCGACGGCCTCAACGCCCAGTGGGGCGCGGTCAAGCTCTACCGCTCCCACGGCTTCGGCGGCATCGACCGCGGCATCTCAATCTCCGCGCACGACGGTGTGCGAATTGAAGATCTCTGGGTGCTCAATCGAGCGCAGTCCGGTTCGATTGCAGCGACCGTATCGATTGATTCACCTCTAGGTATTGGCGATGTTGCCCAGACGCGCTTCGAGGTGATCGATCCTCACACTCGAAGAGTTGTCGCTGAAAGCGGCAACATAAAGTCGCCCAACTCAACCTTGCTAACGGGCCGCGTGGATGGCTCAGGCAGTTCAGCAAAGAGTAAAACGATAAGCGGCAATCTTAGCTTTAGCGGTGCAAAGCTGTGGAACCTTGATTCTCCAACTCTCTACCATCTCCGCGCGACTGTAACCACTCAAAGCGGCAAGCAGGACACGCGCACAATTCCCTTCGGCTTCCGCTGGTTCGCGCCCAAGGGACTTGGCGGTAACGCGCTCTTTCGCCTGAATGGCCGCCGCATGAAGATTTATACGGCGATCTCCTGGGGATACTGGGGCCTCAACGGCATGTGGCCCACGCCGCAGCTTGCGGTCAAGGAGGTGACGCAGGCGAAGAAGCTGAACCTCACCTGCCTCAACTTTCATCGCAACCTCGCCAAAGAAGAAGTCCTGCGCGCGCACGACCGCCTCGGCCTGCTGCGCTACATGGAGCCTGGCGCGGGCAAGATGGCCATCGGCAAACTGCCCGCCAGCATTCAGTCCAGCGCGCAGGCCAGCGGGCCGTCCATCGTGATGGAAAAACCAACCGATACCGCGGATATATTCGCCCAGCGGTATATGTTCGTCA
>JAJZDL010000079.1 GCA_021851465.1 Acidobacteriota bacterium | reverse complement strand
ACCAGCAAACCCCCCTGTCACCCCCCCCCCCCCCGCGCCCCAAAAATCCTATAACCACCGCTCCATCAATCACTTCCGCCAGAAAATACTTGGCATAGTAGTTTCCCTTCGCTTGGCAAAATAGAACCATAGATTGAAGTCATCAGACCCGCTGCGGACAGAGTCCTCAGCGGGTTGTTCCGATCGAGGGCTGATCGGCGGATGGGTGGCGACAAACCGAAGCGAGCATGGGGTCGATGCCAGTTGTACCGATGCGGCAGGGGCGCATCTCCTGGCTGCGTTGGGCAGAAGCTCTACTCGCTCATCTTCGAGGTGCGGGAGGACGACGAGGGCGAGTTCTACCACCGGGTGACGTTATGGAAGGCCACACGAGAGGCGGAGCAACTCTATGAAGAAAACTCGTAGCAAGGCCCGCGACAGGACTGGGAGCCGGAGCGTCGCGACGGCGGAGAGCATCGCCCGCATGGGGGGCAAGGGAGAGGACGTGTCGCGCTTTTTCACGAATGCCGGGCGGATGATGACGCCGGTGCCGCGGGTGAATGTGGACTTCGCGGCCTCCATGCTGGAAGAGCTGGACCGCGAGGCCAGGGAACTGAACATCAGCCGGCAGGCGGTGATCCAGACGCTGTTGCGGCGGGCGCTCAATGAGCAGAATGCGGCGGCGGCGGTGAGGCCGGCGATGAAGTGAGAGCGGTGATAGACCCACATCTCAGAAGCGAGATGTGGGGCACCCGGCACCCGGCAACAACAACGGCTTCAATCCGGACGCACTCCACGGAGCTTGCGATTCATTGGCTCGGAGAAGTATCGAGCGAGCATCGCGCCGGGCACCAACGACAACGGCAGTATGAGGAACACCCAAACAAGCAGAGGTCCGCAGTGTAGTTTCACATATAGCGCGGTGCCCCAGACCACGACAAACTCGTGCGTGAGATATATCTCGTAGCTGCGACGTCCGCACCAGCGGATCGGGGTAGTCCAACGCAAGCCGGTGCCACTGCGAAGTACGGATGCCAGCATGATCGAGCAGGTGGCCAAGGAGAGCAGCGTAGTGTCTGTGCCACTGCGACCGAGATAGCGAAGCCAGTGCCAGCCTGGCCAGAGGAAGACGAGGAAGATCGCCAGACTGCCTGCTATTTGAATCGCCGCCAACAGATGTCTGTTCCTTACGCCATACCTAACTTGTTGCAGTCGATTAACGAGCAATGCAGTGAGGCAGCCAAGGGCGATCCCGTCCATGCCTCCGAGGTATGACTTCTCCTGCCATATCGCATTTGTCGTCCAAACGGTTCGCGCGAACGGGCCTGCCAGGACGAAGAGCAGAAGGATTGCGACGAATACAACCATGCCGCGAGATCGGCGCAGCAGTGCAATACAGAACAGGGGGAAGAACAGGTAGAACGACTCTTCGACGGACAGTGACCAGAGCACATCCCAGTTTGCGGGCAGGTATCCGTGTGCTGCTTCGAGCCAGTTCAAGTGGAAGGTGAGGGCTGCGAAGAGTGCGCGTGCCAGCGAGCAACGCGTTGCCGGGATGCGGAAGCCTTCCGCATGGGTGAGATGCAGAAGGCTCAGGACGGCCAGAACGAGGAGAAGCAGCGGGGCGATGCGTGCGAAACGAATGCGGTAGAAGGTGGCGGCGCTCATGCGTGAGAGCGTCCCGAAGCGCTTTAGCGAAATGAGAGTGATCAAAAAACCAGAAATAGCAAAAAAGATTGCGACGCCGTTGTTACCGTTTGTGAAAAGGAGCTTGAAGAGCCATCGCGGAAATAGCGGCTTGAGCGAATAGCCTGCAAAAAAGAGCCGTAGATAGATGTGCAGAAGGACAACCAAGAGAATGGAGATGCCGCGCAGAACGTCGATGGTGTCGAAGCGTGGAGTTGCAGGAGCCAGGGGGCTTCGATCTGACAACAGATCTCCTTACCGCAGGGCGGCGTCGACTTCTTTGTAGAAGTCGGGGGACTTTAGGATTTCGCGGGGTTTGGAGCCGTCGGCGGGGCCGACGAGGCCGTCGTGCTCCATCATGTCGATGAGGTGGGCGGCGCGGCCGTATCCGATGCGCAGGCGGCGCTGGAGGAGGGAGGTGCTGGCCTTGCCGAACTCGAAGACGAGGCGGACGGCGTCGTCGAAGAGGTCGTCGTTCTCCTGGCTGGAGTCGCCGTTGGCGGCGGCGTTGGCGTCGTCTTCCTTGGGGCCTTCGAGGAAGCCGTGGACGTACTCGGCCTCGCCCTGCTGCTTCCAGAAGCCGGTGACGGCGGAGATCTCTTTTTCGGTGACGAAGGGTGCGTGGACGCGCTGCACGCGGCTGGTGCCGGGGGGAAGGTAGAGCATGTCTCCGCGACCGAGGAGGCTCTCGGCGCCGTTGGAGTCGATGATGGTGCGGGAATCGACCTTGGTGGCGAGGCGGAAGCTCATGCGGGTGGGGACGTTGGCCTTGATGAGGCCGGTGATGACATCGACGGAGGGACGCTGCGTGGCGAGCACGAGGTGGATGCCGACGGCGCGGGCCATCTGGGCGAGGCGGGTGATGGACTCCTCGACGTTGGCGCGGTCGAGCATCATGAGGTCGGCGAGCTCGTCGATGATGATGATGATGTAGGGGAGCGGCTCCTGGTCTACATCCTCGAAGAGGTACTCGGAGCCGTGGTCGAAGAGCTTGTTGAACTGGTCGATGTTGCGGACGTGGTTGGCGGCGAGGAGCTTGAGGCGGCGCTCCATCTCCCGGACCGCGTTGCGCAGGGCGTTGGCGGCGAGCTTGGCCTCGGTGATGATGGGGGTGAAGAGGTGAGGAATGCCCTCGTACATGCCGAGCTCGACGCGCTTGGGATCGACGAGGATCATGCGGACCTGCTCTGGGGTCGATTTGAAGAGGACGGACATAATCATGGCATTGATGGCGACGGATTTGCCGGAGCCGGTGGAGCCGGCGATGAGGATGTGCGGCATGGCGGCGAGGTCCGCGGTGACGATGCGTCCGTTGATGTCCTTGCCGAGGGCGATGGCGAGCTTGGACTTGCTCTTGGCGAAGGACTCGGACTCGACGACATCGCGCAGCCAGATGGTCTCTCGCTCGCGGTTGGGCACCTGGATGCCGACGGTGGATTTGCCGGCCATGCGCTCGATGAGGATGGATTCGGCGGCCATGGCGAGGCAGAGGTCGTCGGCGAGGCCGGTGACGCGGGCGTACTTGACCCCCGCGTCTGGGCGGAACTCGAATGTGGTGACGATGGGGCCGGGATTGATCTGCGTGACCTGTCCATCGACGCCGAACTCGGCGCATTTTTGCACCAGGGTTCGGGCCTCGTCGCGCAGTGCCTCTTCGCGGACGACGGGGACCTCGTCTGAGCGGTAGAGGAGGGCGGAGGGCGGAAGTTTGTATCCGCGGATGGACTTGGGGGCGATAACGACTTGCTTGATGTCGGCGTCTGCGCGCTTGCCGAAGGCGATGGTCTGGGGCTGGGGCACGGATTGCTCGGCAAGGTCAGGCACGGGCGTAGGCGCGGCGGCGCGGAGTTGTGGCGCGCGGGCCGGCGGCGGGTCTGCGAGATCGATGCGCTCGGCATGGGAATCGGCGCTGGCGGTGAGCGGCGCGGCGGCGGCGGCCAGCTCGGCGGCAAAGGGCGCGGCTGCTGCTGCTGCGGTGCCCAGCGCGGTGACGGGGGGTGCATCGACCAGGGTGCGCGGCATTGACTGCCAAACTGTCGGAGGCGTGTCCTGGTGCTGATCGGCGTCGGCCTCTGGCGATGCGGGGGGCTGGATTTGACGGCGGCGCTTGCGTCCCCACCATCCGAAGAGGGTGCCGAGCAGCGTGGAGGGGGCTTCGGAGGAGGGGCCCTGCGCGTGCCTGTGCTCGAGTTGCAGCTCCAGGTCAGCCTGCCTGAGATTTTGTTCGCGGCGGCTGGTAAAGGCTTGGTTGGCAGGGTGCGACTCGTCGCTTGGTTGCCGCGCGAGAGCGGGTTCGGTGGCGACCTGTTGCTGGGCGACTGCTTGCTGGCGCAGGGCGCGTCTTTCAGCGCGGGCCAGAGCGCGACGCTCGCGCCAGTTGCGGAGGCGGTCGAAGAGGCTGTGCACGAGCGAGAAGTGCGACTCTGTCCACTCACGCGCGGTGAGGAAGGTGAAGGTGGTGGCCAGATAGAGGGAGACCAGAACCATGAGGGCGAGGACGATGGAGGCGCCGGGCAGGTTGAGGTAGTGGACCATCGCGTCGGCGAGCAGGCGTCCGGTGACTCCCTCGATGGGCAGAGCGTGCCGCCAGAAGAGAGTGCGCGGGAGCAGGCCGATGGCCGCCGGTGCGAAGACGATCCAGAGCGCGAGGCCGAGGAGGCGCGCGGTTGCGGAGCCGGCGGGACGCTGCCGCATCCAGCAGAGGCCAAGGCGTCCGAGAACGATGGGCAGAAAGAAGGCGGCGATTCCGATGGACTGGAGAATGAGGTCGGCGAGCCAAGCGCCCGCGAGGCCGGTCCAGTTGTGCGCGGGGCCGGCGGCCAGGCGCGCGGCCAGCCCGGCTGAGGGGTGCGAGCCGGCGGCGATGCCGCCGACGGTGTCCGCGGAGGGATCGGTCGGGGTGTAGGTAGCGAGCGCGAGCAGGAGCAGGGCGGCGGAGACCAGCACCGCGAGCCCAAGGATCTCGTTGAGGCGCCGGTTGCGGGTTGGGGTCGAGACCAGCCTGAGTGGTTTCATTGGGGATACGCGGTTCCGGGTCTGCGTCCAGTTGGCGATGGGAGACGCGCAGAAGCGCGTGTCTGGCGCGTGCCTGACGCAGATTGACGCAAGGGCCGGGAACTCCAGAGCTGTCCCGATTATCCCAGAGCCGGAGCGGGAAGTGGAAAAAGTTGCAGGTGTGGACTCAGGATGCAAACCCATGGCGGTGGATCGCCTCTATCCGTCCAGCAGAACCGCCCTGAATGCCGTTCTCCGGGGACAAGAGACCATCGAGGAATAAGTCGTTGGCGGAATGTCCTGTCCATTTTGAGGCGAAATGGGATCAAGTGTGTCTGTGCGGGGCCGATAGGAGGATTATGTGGCCCACGCGACAGGTGTGTCCGCGTGAGTGTCGCTGAAGGGCGGCCCCATTGGGCGCGGTCCCAAGGATGATTTGCATGAGCCTGGGAAGATTGGGACTGAAGGCGAAGATTGCCGTCGGCTTCGGGTCGCTGCTTGCGATCATTGCGGCGATGGGCGCTGTGGGCTATCGCACGGCGGTGCGCAGCGAGCGGCTGGCGCGGGAGATGGAGATCGACTCGGCCAAGAAGGACGCCACGAACTCGCTGCAACAGGCGATTCTGGTGCTGCGGATCGGCACACGCGATGTGCTGATGGGCCGGGACAATGACCCCACGCATCTGTTGGAGCACGGCGGCCAGGACTTTCGCCGCGAGTTGGAGGAGCTGAAGCCCCTGCTCGTCAGCGCCGAGGACAAAGACCTCTGCGCCCGGCTGGAACTTGCGAACTCCAACTATATCGCGCGCAACGACCAGGTGGTCGCGCTGTACCGTGCGGGGGACTTTAAAGGATCTCTTGCGTTGTACAAGGAACATGAATCGCTGGTGCTGTATACCGCACTGGCGGATGCAATGAGCGATATGACGGCAGCGTTTGAGCGCCAGCGGCAGGACGCTCTGAATCGGGAGATGGCCACCGAGAGTTGGTCGAAGACCCTGATGCTTGTCCTGGCACTGGGCGGTCTGGCGATCGGATCGGCCATTGCGTTGGTTATTGCGCGGTTGATCGTCAGAACGATGTACCGAATGTCGCGGATGATCGAGACGGTATCGTCGAACAATCTAACGATCGAGGACATGGAGGTGGAGAGCGACGACGAGATGGGCAAGGCCGCGCGGGGGCTGAACAGAATGAAGAACGGACTGCGTTGCGTGATGCTGTCGATTGCCTCAACCGCGGAGAACGTCTCGGGATCGAGCCGGGAGATCTCGGCGGCGGCGGCACAATCCGCCGAGAGCGCGGAGAACCAGAAGCAGCAGGTGGGGCAGATCGCCACGGCCATGCAGGAGATGGCGGCGACGGTGCGCGAGGTGTCGCAGCACACGAACACCGCGGCGCGCTCTGCCCAAAGCGCGGCCGAGAGCGCCCGTGAGGGCGGAAAGATTGTGGAGGACGTTTTGGGGCGGATGCGCGGCATTGCGCGCGGCGCGGAGACCGCAGCGGAAAAGATTGAACAGTTGAGGGTGCGGTCGGATGAGATTGGCCGGATTGTGGGGGTGATCGACGAGATCTCTGAACAAACCAATCTGCTGGCCCTGAACGCAGCGATCGAGGCGGCGCGCGCGGGCGAACAGGGCCGCGGCTTTGCAGTGGTTGCCGGCGAGGTGCGCCGGTTGGCGGAGCGGACGACGGGATCGACCGGAGAGATTGCCGCCGTGATCCATGATTTTCAGTCGGAGACTGCGAACCTGGTGCGCTATATCCGCTCCGATATCGCGGTAGTGGAGCAGGGCGTCGCGGTAGCCGGTATCGCGGGCGATACGTTACAGAAGATCATCCGCGAGGCGGACACGGTGGGCACGATGGTGACGCAGATTGCGTGCTCGGCGGCGCAACAGGCAGCGGCGACCGAACAGGTGACGGCGAGCATGGGCCAGATCAACGAGCTTGCTACGGAATCCGCCGAGGGTTCGCAGCTCTCGGCGCACGCCTGCGAAGAGCTCTTCGACCTGGCTCTGGGTCTGCAGAACATGGTGAACCGGTTCGACGTGGGCCTGCGCGAGGTGGGCCTGCGCGAGTCAACTGGGGAAAAGCGGCCCATGTTGGCGAAGTGGAGGGATGCGGTCTGAGAGGGGCCATCTAAAAGCAGCGGGAGACGCACTCCACGAGGAAACAACGACTGTATGCGGGGATTCTTTTGCCATCCTCTGCGGTGTGCGCAGCGTTGGTATGACAGTTCAACCATTGGGCTATCGCACTTGGCGGCGTAGAAAGGCCGCTCCTGAAGGACGGAAGCGGCCCCAACTACGATGGCCTGTCAAAGGCCTCCTGAAATTGCTTCCTTGCGGAAGCGAATGCTGAAACCCGGTGACTACGCCTACAGTGGGCGTATGTCTAAGCCGGCTGGGCACTGCGTCTCGCAAGCGATCCGCTTCCCAGAATGTCGGTCACAAAACCTGGCTCCCGAAGCATAGGAATTGGAAGGAGCGAGGGCTTTGCAGTACGGTTGTATTCGTACAGTTGTTGAAGTTGATAGGCAATTGGGATGCCAAATGCCAGAGTATATAGATGGGGCAATTGCGGCATATATTCAGTGCTGGCATCGAGGTCTTCTCCCCAAAAATTAGAGGGGTTGTGCGGTAGACTCCAGATTTCGGAAGATTGTAGTTTGACCCTTTGGGGCTCGGGCAATATAATATGATTGTTCTGGCAGCCCTCTCGCTCCCGCCGATTCCCATCGACAGAACGCAGTCGATGAAGGTCAAGGGTGGTCAAGCGCGGTGAGAGCCTGCTGTGGTTGCGCGGTTGGCAACCCGGTAGGTGGATGCAGGGCAACTGACGCAGATGGCACGCGAGTGCACGTCCGGCGGCACATGGTTCAGGAAAAATTCCAAGGAGCTTTACACCGCATGAATCCCAAGTTTGCTCTCTTCACTGCACTGCTCGCGGGCATACTCCCCGTGGCTGCGGTCGCTCAGACTCAACCTGCCGCGCCGCATCAAGCCGCATCCGCAGCACCTGCTGCGCAGGCACCCAAACTAGTACCTCCGTCGTCCTTCCCCGCTCGGATTGGGCTCATCATGTTCGAGCAGGCCGTCTACGCGACCAACGAAGGCCAGGCTGCGGTGGAAGATGTGAGGAAGAAGTACCAACCCCAGAAAGACAAGATCGATGCAGAGGCTGCGAAGATCGATGCATTGAAGAAGCAGCTACAGGCGGCCCCATCGACGATGCCGGACGCGGAGCGCGCTGCCCAAGTGAAGGTCATCGACGCCGACGACACGCAGTACCAGCACGACGCCGAGGACGCGCAGAACTCATTCAACACGGACATGCAGGCGGCGCTCGGCAAGGTTGCGCAAAAGTTCGATGCTGTCATGAAGAAGTACGCAACCGATAACGGGTACACGCTTCTGCTGAACGCAGGCGACCAGCAGAGCCCGGTGTTATGGGCCGCTGAGCAGCCGAACTCAGACATCACGGACGCAGTGGTTTCAGCGTACAACGCGGCGTACCCCGTAACACCGCAGGCCCCTGCGGCGGCGGCATCGACCCCACGCACCAAGCCTGCAACCACAACTCCGCGAACCACCACCGCAAAGCCGGCGGCCACCGCGAAGCCTGCAGCCAACTAACAGAGCAGCACGATCCGTCAAAAGGGAGGCCGCGCTGGCCTCCCTTTTGTATTGTGGAGCAGGGATTCCCTCCTTGCATTCGGCTCGCTTACCTCGGATTGTGTTGTGGAAAAGATGTGGATTGCGGGATGTGGACGATTCACAATCCAGATCCACGCCCGCAGCGAAGAGGGATGGATGCGCTTAATTTCCCTCGGAAGAGGTTGTTTTTCATTGGTTTAGGGGAAACATTGAGAGGAGTTCTCTCAGGTTTGTGCAGATGTTATGCAATCTGCACAGATCTTGGACTTTCCACAGATACGACGGAGCGCCTGGGATGTAGCAAGTTGCTGTCTGCTGCGAAGAGAGCGGCCTTCGACACTACTCTTCGCCAACTTTGAGGACGGCGAGGAAGGCCTCCTGGGGAATGTCCACCTTGCCGATGCGCTTCATGCGCTTCTTGCCTTCCTTCTGTTTTTCGAGGAGCTTGCGTTTACGGCTGATGTCGCCGCCGTAGCATTTGGCGATGACGTTTTTGCGCAGGGCGGTGACCGTCTCTCGGGCGATGACCTTTGCGCCGATGGCGGCCTGGATGGCGACCTCGAACATCTGGCGCGGAATGAGCTGGCGCATCTTGGAGACGAGAGCGCGGCCGCGGTCGTATGCGAAGTCGCGGTGGACGATGATGGAGAGCGCATCGACCGGGTCGCCGCCGATGAGGATGTCGAGCTTGACCATGGGCGAGATCCACGAGCCGGAGAGGACGTAGTCCAGTGAGGCGTAGCCGCGGGAGACGGTCTTGAGGCGGTCGTAGAAGTCGAGGACGATCTCGTTGAGCGGAAGCTCGTAGGTAATCATGACGCGGGTGGCGGAGACGTACTCGAGGTTCTTCTGACGGCCGCGTTTTTCTTCAACCAGCTTGAGAATACCTCCTACATACTCCTCGTTGGTGAGGATTCGCGCGGTGATGACCGGCTCCGCGACGGAGACGATCTCCGTGGGTTCCGGCCAGCGCGATGGGTTGTCCACCTCGACGACCTTTCCGTCGGTGAGTGTGATCTGGTAGCGGACTCCGGGCGCTGTGGTGATGAGGTCGAGATCGTACTCGCGCTCGAGGCGCTCTTGAATGATTTCAAGGTGGAGCAGGCCGAGGAAGCCGCATCGAAAGCCGAAGCCGAGCGCGACGGAGGACTCCGGCTCGAAGGAGAAGCTGGCGTCGTTGAGGCGGAGCTTTTCCAGCGCGTCGCGCAGCATGGCGTGCTCGTGCGAATCGACGGTATAGAGCCCGGCGAAGACCATGCTCTTGATGTCTTCAAAGCCCGGCAGGGCCTCTGCGCAGGGGCGCGCGACCTCGGTGATGGTGTCTCCGACTTTGGTATCGGCGACGTTTTTGATGGTGGCGACGAAGAAGCCGACCTCGCCGGCGGAGAGTTCGGCGAGCGCGACCGGCTTGGGCGTCATCACGCCCATGCTCTCGACTTCGAATTGTTTGCCGTTGGAGACGATCTTGATCTTCATGCCCTGGCGCAGGCGTCCGTTGACGATGCGCGCGAGGACGACGACGCCGCGGTAGGGGTCGAACCAGGAGTCGAAGATGAGGGCCTGGAGCGGCGCGTCGGCGTCTCCCTTGGGAGGAGAAAGCCGATGCACGACGGCTTCGAGGATCTCGGCGACGCCCTCGCCTGTCTTGGCGGAGACGGCGAGAGCGTCGTCGGCGGGCAGGCCGACGGCTTTCTCGATCATCTCGCGGGTGCGTTCGATGTCGGCGGAGGGAAGGTCGATCTTGTTGATGATGGGGAGGACTTCGAGGCCGTGGTTGATGGCGAGGTAGGCGTTGGCGAGCGTCTGCGCCTCGACGCCCTGCGACGCATCGACGACCAGCAGCGCGCCCTCGCAGGAGGCGAGCGAGCGGGAGACCTCATAGCTGAAGTCGACGTGGCCGGGCGTGTCGATGAGGTTGAGCTGGTAGGTCTCGCCGTCGTGCGCCTGGTACATCATGCGCACGGTGTGGGCCTTGATGGTGATGCCGCGCTCGCGTTCGAGATCCATTGCGTCGAGCACCTGGGCCTGCATCTCTCGCGCGGTCAGGCTGCCGGTGAGTTCGAGCAAGCGGTCGGAGAGCGTGGATTTGCCATGGTCGATGTGCGCGATGATGGCGAAGTTGCGGATACGGTTCGGGTCCATGCGGGGTGCGGAGTGCCTCAATCTTCGATGCTATCACTGTGCAGCAGGCCCTCTTCGCGCCAGGTGCGCGGCGCAGAGTGGCGGCCCGCGTCAGTGCGGGACCTATACCGAACGGCCCTGCAAACGTCATACAATGAGCACTGCGTTTGCAATGGGCGATTCAGTCGTCGGCGAAGGAGTGGAACCGGATTCTCGATGCATACGGCAAGCAGGTGCGGCTGGTGAGCGGAGTGCGACGGTGGGCTATGGCGATTGCCTGCCTGCCTCTAGCGCTGCTTGCGGGCTGTCCGCAAATGCAGCGGGCAGGCGCAGCGGGCGGAGTACCCGCAAAGGCCACGGCGCCGACACTCGCCGCGCCGCAGCAGGCCGCAGCGCCCGCTCCGGCGATAGCGCAGGCGCAGTCCGGCGAGCCGGAGGCACAGGCACAGAAGGTGCAGATGCTCATTCATCAGGCCGAAGGGGCCTATAGCAGCGGTGTCGCCGACTACCGCGCCGGAAAGCTGGAGGCCGCGCGGGCCAACTTCGACATGGCGATCGACCTGATGTTGACCAGCGGGATGGACGTGAAGAACGATCCGCAACTCTCCGATGAGTTCGAGCGCCTGCTGGACCGGATCAACGCACTGGAGATCGCCGCGCTGAAGGAGGGCACGGGCTTCAGCGAGCCGATTGAAGCCACGCCTCTGGATGCCGCCGATGAGGTGACCTTCCCGTCCAATCCTGCCTTGAAGGCGCAGGTCGAGGCGGAGTTGAAGACGACGCAGTCCGATCTGCCGCTGGTGATCAACGACTATGTGGCCGGGTTCATCAGCTACTTCACAAACTCTCCTGTGGGGCACGCACATCTGAAGGCATCGTTGGAGCGGGCCGGGAAGTACAGGGAGATGATCTCAAGGGACCTGAAGGACGCCGGCGTGCCGCAGGACCTGATCTACCTTGCCGTGGCGGAATCGGGGTTTCAGCCGCAGGTGGTGAACCGCAGCTCGGGCGCGGGCGGCATGTGGCAGTTCATGCCGTTCGCGGGCGCGTACGGCCTGGAGCGCAACAGTTGGTTCGATGAGCGCTTCGACCCGGAGAAGAGTTCGCTGGCGTACGCGCGCTATATGAAAGATCTATACGACCAGTTCGGCGACTGGTATCTGGCGATGGCCGCATACGACTGGGGGCCGGGCAACGTGCAGCGCGCCGTCATGCGCACCGGCTACGCG
>JAJZDL010000078.1 GCA_021851465.1 Acidobacteriota bacterium | reverse complement strand
TGGAGGGAAACTACTATGCCAACTTTTTGGGGATATTTTTGGGGTGGAAGTGGTTTGGATTGTGGTGGTTGATGGATTTGTGGGGCGGGGTGGGGGGTTGACAGGGATTTGCGGGGGTGGGGAAAAGGGCAAAGGCAGAGGCAGAGGCAGGGGATTATTGGGAGAACGGGGGGGGCGGTTGTGGTTGGGCGGAGAGCGCCGGGGTCCTTCGACTCCGCCTCCCGCGATGAGGCTGCGGGAGGCTGCGCTCAGGATGACAAGCCGGTGGGGGTGGGGGCAGCGTGGGCAAAGGCAAAAGCGAAATGCGGGGATTCTTCGCTGCGCTCAGGAGGACAATTCATAAAGAAGGCTGCGGTCAGGATGACAAGGCATAGGGTGTGGGAGCGTGGGATGACGGCGGGGGGCGATGGCGGCGCGGGGCTAGGATGGCGGGGGTGGGAGGGGGCCTTCTGCGCTGTGGCGGCGAATGTACTGCTGCGCATCGAACTTTCTTGCCGTGGAAGCGCCGGACATGGGCCGCACCAGGCCGAAGACCGGCCGATTGAACCAGGGACGGTCGTGCCGCCCGACAATGGCCCAGGCTATGCCCGCGTATCCATTGGGGTCGCGGCCGTCCAGTTCGTAGCGATCGTTTAGAAGCACCGCCCACTCATAGGCCCTGGCTGGGTCGGGCGCCCATTCCAGGATCTTCTTGGCCCAGTACATGCGCATATAGTTGTGCATCCAGCCGGTATGGACCATCTGTCTCTGGGCGGCGTTCCACAACTCGTCGGCGGTCTGGGCGCGCTCCAGTCGATCGAGGGTGTAGCGATGCGCGCGCGCGTCGCCGGTGTGTTCGATGAGCGTCTTTCTGGCCCACGGCGCGGCGCATTCCCAATTGTCGTAGTTTGGCTCATGGCGCACGAACAAGACCGCCAGTTCTCTCCACCCGATGAGCTGCTCCAAGAACTTCTCGCCGGCCATCGCAGTCGCGTTGCCCTGGGCGACCGCTCTCTGGACCGCCAGCGCAATGGTGATGGGGCCGATGTTTCCGAAGTGGAGATACGGCGAGAGGCGACTGGTTCCCCGCAGCTCCGGGTGGTTGCGAGTGGCCTCGTACTGCCTTAGTTCCAGGCGCACAAACTCTCGCATCCGCTTGAGTGCAGCGTGTGTGCCACCGGTGAAGCTGTCCACGGGCCCGACCCTTCGGTCCAGCTTGCCGAAGCCGGCGGTAATGTCTTGTTTCAGCGAATAGCATTCCAGACCCTTTGGGGGTCTCCACGGGTGCAGGGGCGTCGAATTTCGGAGTTCGACGAGGTAGTTGGGCAACTGGGCCTTGAGGTGCGGGCGGAAGTGGTGCAAGAGGACAAAGCTGCGGTCGAAGATCCGCGAGGGGACCACGACATCCGCATCCACAGTCCAGAAGGGCCGCTTCAGCCGCTTGGCTAGAACTCGGCGCCAGCGTTCCGGTTCACGGCACGGGTTCTCGTCGCAGATGAGAAGGGCCGCATCCACTTCCTCCAGGAATGCTTCGAGCGCACTCTCCGGTGCACGGCGCAGCACAAAGCCGACGCCGCGCTCGGCCGCGTCGTGCTCGACGTCTCTCAACCCTTGCTGAAGAAAGTAGTAGTGCCTGAGGTTCGCGCCGGGAGAACTGGGAACCACCTGGAAGTACACGACCACGGGCAGGCCCAACAGGTTCCCCGCGTCGATGGCCACATCGAGCGCGTGGTTATCGACGATTCGCACGGCCCGCTGCATCCAGTAAACGACGCACCTTCCGCCCTTGCGCGGAGCAAGGCCCTTGCGCACCAGCACGCGCGGCTGGTTGGCAAGTTGCGCGAGTTGGCTGGGCGCCTCGAATTCGGTTGGCGGGGAAGCCATATACAGCCAGCTAAACTCCTTTCAGGCTCGACGGGCCGGCGATGACCGAGGTTGGCCGGCGGCTGGGCCAGCCGCCAGCCCGCCGCGGGACATTGGGACTCATTTTAGTCCTGGGCCAAGCGAAGTTATGCATTGGCGGTTTATGGGTGCAGTGCGGCCGGGTGGAAGTTGCTATTCTGGACTGGACGCGATGGAACTGCGAGAAAAACTCGAGGAGTTGCGCGGGGCGCTGGCGGCGCTGGGTTCCGTTCTGGTGGCATACTCGGGCGGCACGGACTCTGCGTATCTGGCGTATGAGGCGCACCGCGCGCTGGGCGGGCGGATGCTGGCGGCGATTGCCGACTCGCCCTCGCTGCCGCGCGTGGAGCTGGCGGCGGCGCTGGAGTTCGCGGCGCAGCAGGGCATTCCGCTGCGCATTCTGCAGACGCGCGAGCTGGACGACCCGCGGTACGCGCGCAACCAGGGCGACCGCTGCTTCCACTGCAAGGACGAGTTGTTCACGCAGATGGAGGCTGCGCGGCTGGAGCTTGGGTTTGCGCACATCGCGTACGGGATGAACGTGGACGACGGCGGCGAGTATCGACCCGGCCAGCAGGCGGCGGCGCTGCACCATGCGCTCGCTCCGCTGGCCGCAGCGAACCTGAGCAAGCAGGAGATCCGCACGCTGGCGCGCGAGGCTGGGCTTGCGCTGGCAGAGAAGCCGGCCAGCGCGTGCCTGTCTTCGCGCATTGAATACGGAAGGCCGGTGACGGTGGAGAACCTGGGCCAGGTGGAGCGGGCGGAGGATGCGCTTCATGCGCTGGGCTTTGCGCAGGTGCGGGTGCGCCACCACGGCGAGCTGGCGCGGGTGGAGATTGCGCGCGAGGACCTGCCGCGCGCGCTGACGCTGGAGATGCTGGACCGCATCGCCGCACTGCTGCGCGAGGTGGGCTTCATCTACGTCGCGCTGGACGCGCAGGGCTACCGGACGGGCTCGATGAACGACGTGCTGCCGGTCTCGGCGCTGGGCCGGGCGCGGTAGATCGGGCGGCGGCGTTCGGCGTTAGGGGGGCCTGCGTCCATCTCCGCCTATAATCGTGTCACCGCGAGGAGGCCGGTGCGATGGGCAGGAGCGCAAGCCGGAGAAAGGTCGTCAGCATCGCGCTCGGCTCCGTTCTACTGGTGCTGGTGTGTACGTTTGCGGCGCTGAACGCCTTCTCGTTGAAGTTCCTGAACCCAGCCACGATCGGCGAGATCGTCGTTTTTACGGGCCTCTCGGCATTGGCGTTTCTGCTGTTCGTCGCGGTGCTTGTGCTGCTGGTGCGCAACGTTCTGAAGCTGTACGACGACCAGCGCAGCAGCGCAATGGGAACGCGGCTGCGCACGCGCATGTTGTGGGGGGCGGTGCTGGTGTCTCTGGTGCCGATCGTCTTCATGTTCCTGTTCAGCTACGACCTGATGAACCGCTCGGTGGAGCGGTGGTTCTCGCAGGACCCCAATGAGATGCGCAACGACTCGAACCAGCTTGCGCTGGAGCTGGCGCAGTACACCTCGGCCAACGCGCGGGTGGAGGCGGAGTCGATTGCGGCGTCGCTGCCGGCGTTCGTGGGCGGGGGCGATGCGGCGCGCTCTTCGGCGGGCGCACTGGACGCGAAGAGCGGCCAAGCGAAGCGGGAGAGAGGCGCGATCGAACGGGTGTTGCAGCAGCATGAGATCACGCTGCAGAACGGCTTTGCCATCGTCTACCGGGAGGGCCGCGCAGTCGACGTCTTCCAGATGCCGCGGCATACGGGCGTTGCGGCGCAGGTGAAGCCGTGGCTTGCGGAGCCGAGTGCAAACGGCGACGTGGGTGCGTCCGGCGCGAAGACCTTCGGCGGGCCGGGAGAAAATCTTGCGGGGGATGAGGCGATCGATGCCGCCATCCTGGGCGCGGCCCAACGCAACGACCTGCCCATCTTCACCGCGGGCGACACGGACTACGCGCTGGGCGCGGCGGGCATGAAGCAGGGCGGGATCGCGGTGGTGGGCCTGCCCATGCCGTATGGACTGTCGGGCACGGTGACCCGCTTCCAGAACGCGGTCGACGACTACCGCAAGGAGTACGCGCAGCGCCGCCAGGTGCGGACGCTGTACATGCTGCTTCTGCTGATGATGACGACGGTGGAGCTGTTTGCGTGCAGTTGGCTTGCGCTGCACCTCTCCAAGCAGGTGACCCGTCCGGTGGAGGCTCTGGCCGACGCGATGGAGTCCATCGCCGCCGGGGACTACGCGCACCGCGTGGCGGAGAGCGCCACAGAAGAGCTGGGGGAGCTGGTGCGCAGCTTCAACCGCATGGCCGCGGACCTGGAGGGCAGCCGCCAGGCGGCGGAGACCTCCAACGTGCAGCTTTCGGCGGCCAACGCAACGCTGGAGGCGCGCAGCGGGGAGCTGGAGACGATGCTGGAGACGATCCCCAACGGCATCGCCACGCTGGACACGCGCCGCCGCGTGGTGCTGGCCAACCGCGCGCTGACGGAGATGCTCGACCCAGGCGGCCAGACTCCGTTCATCGGCACCCCGATTTGCGAGATATTTCCCGCCGATGCGATGGAGGTGCTGGACCATCTTCTACAGCGCAGCCACCGCATGGGCTCCGCCTCCGACGAGATGGAGATGACGGTTGCCGGGAAGGGGCCGCAGGGCGGAGGGACCATGTACCTGCTGGCCACGGTCGCGCTGTTGGAGACGGGCGCGGGAGGCGAACGCACCCACCGCGGCTATGTGCTGGTGCTGGAGAACGCCACGGAGCTGCTGCGCGCGCAGAAGCAATCGGCGTGGAAGGAGGTGGCGCGCCGCGTGGCGCACGAGATCAAGAACCCGCTGACGCCGATCTCGCTCTCGGCGGAGCAGATCCACCGGCATGTGGAGCGGCTGGCGGCCACGCTCGCCGATGCGCGGATCGAGTCGCCTTCCATCGCCGTCATTCGGCGTTCCAGCGAGGTGATCGGCTCCTCGGTTGAAAGCATGCGTTCCCTGGTGGACCAGTTTGCCGCGCTCGCGCAGTTTCCCACCGCGCAGCCGCGCCCGACGGAGATCAACGGCATCGTGGAGAACTCGCTGGCGCTCTTTGCCGGGCGTTTGCAGAACATCCGCCTGACCCAGCACCTGGCGCCCGGCCTGCCTCTGGTGCTTGCCGATCCGGAGGCGATGAAGCGCGCGCTGGGCAACCTGATCGACAATGCCGCCGAGGCCATGCAGCAGAGCCTTCTGCGCGAGCTGCGCATCACGACCGCGCTGCTGGACAGCGGCATGGTCGAGGTCACCGTCTCCGACACAGGCCCCGGCCTGACCGACGAGATGCGGGAGCGGCTCTTTCTGCCGTACTTCTCGACCAAGCAGCGAGGCACCGGCCTGGGCCTGGCCATTGCGGCGAAGATCGTGCAGGAGCAGCAGGGAAGCATCCGCGCGGAGAAGAACCGCCCCGCCGGGGCGCGCTTTATCATCGAACTCAAACCCGCGGGGAACGTGGAGAGCGGGTCGGCCGCCGCCTCTGCCCAACCGCAATCCGAACCGGAGACGCAGAGCGCACGCATCGCCGCTGCAACGGCGAGTTCCTGAACGGGACGAAACTCGAACACTGCACGTTGAACCTAACTTATGGACCATGTGTTGATCGTCGACGACGAAGCTGAGATACGCGACTCGCTGGAGAGCATCCTGAGCGAGGAGGGATATGTTGTGACGACGGCGGCGAACGCGGGCGAGGCCCTGACGCTGCTTGCCGACGCGATCTACGACGTCGTTCTGCTGGACATCTGGCTGCCCGACCGCGATGGGCTGGAGGCGCTGGCGGAGATCCGCCAGATGGACTCCGCGCACCTGCCGGAGGTGGTCATCATCAGCGGGCACGGAACGATCGAAGCGGCGGTGCACGCCACGAAGCTCGGCGCATACGATTTTCTGGAGAAGCCGCTCTCGCTGGAGCGCACCCTGATGGTGCTGAAGAATGCGATGACGGCGCGCCAGTTGCGCGAGGACAACCGGGAGTTTGCGCGGCAGCTCAGCTTCCACGCCGGAGTCACCGGCGACAGCGTACCGATGAAGGCGCTTCGCCAGCAGATCAAGCTGATGGCGCCGACCAACGGGCGGGTGCTGATCTACGGTGAATCGGGCACGGGCAAAGAGCTGATCGGCCGCGCGATGCACGCCGAGAGCCTGCGCAGGGACCGCGTCTTCGTCGAGCTGAACTGCGCGGCGATCCCGGAGGGGCACATCGAGACGGAGCTCTTCGGCTACCGGCGCGGGGCCATCTCCGGCGGCCCGGCGAGCAGCGGCGCGCCGCTGGAGAAGCTGGGGACCTTCGAGCGCGCGGACGGCGGCACGCTCTTCCTCGACGAGGTGGGCGACATGAGCCTCAAGACGCAGGCGCGTGTGCTGCGCGCGCTGGACGAGCAGGGCTTTCTGCCGGTGGGCGCCACCCATCCCGTACACGTCGATGTGCGGGTGATCGCCGCCACCAACAAGGACCTGGAAGAGGAGATTGCGCGGGGCAACTTTCGCGAAGACCTCTTCTACCGGCTCAACGTGATCCCGTTCTACGTTCCGCCGCTGCGGGAGCGCAAGGAGGACATCCCGCTGCTGGTCAAGGAGTTCTTGCGGGAGTTCGGCCAGCGCTACGGCCGCCCGCACGTCGAGATGCACGCCGACGCGCTGGAGGCGCTGCGCCAGTACCACTGGCCGGGCAACGTGCGCGAGCTGCGCAACCTGGTGGAGCGCGTGCTGATCCTGAACCCAAAGGCGCAGCGCATCGAGCGCAGGCACCTGCCCATGCTGGTGCACCGCGACCCGCGGGACCCCGCGCGCGACGGCGCGAAGTCGTCATCCCGCGGCGAGGAGTTCTCCACGCTGCTGGAGGCGCGCGAGGCCTACGAGCGCGACTACATCCTGAAAAAATTGGACGAGTGCAGCGGCAACGTGACGCGCACCGCCGAGGCGCTGGGCCTGGAGCGCAGCCACCTCTACCGCAAGATGAAGGCCCTGGGCGTGAGCGTGAAGGAGTAGAAGTTCGCAGTGTCCGCCGGGCGGCTTATCTTCGGCCGTTGTGGCCGCCCTGGTTGGGCTGGCCGCTCGGCGGCGGAGCCTGCGGCTTGGCAGGGTTGCGCCACGACGGCGCGCCCTCCGGCGCCTTTGGGCCGGAGTGCGTGTCTTCCGGGCTGGAGATTCCAACCAGGCGAAGCATCTTTCCCAGAAAACGGAGAACGGGGTTCACGGTCGATGGCCCTCGCTATCAGGCTACGCTATCCTTGATTCATGTGCCTTATTGCTCGAAGCAGCCAACGGTCCGTCCGTCGGACGCAATCCCTCTTCGCGGTCTTGCTGCTTGCCGCGGCAGCCACATTCGCCGCACCTGGGATGCGCGCGCAGGAGAAGACGCCGCCCCCCGCGCCGGACGTTCTCCTCTTCGCCAACGGCGACCAGTTGACCGGGCAGCTCGAGCGCGGCGTCGGGAGCTCGGTCGTCTTCAAGAGCGACGAGACGGGCGAGATCACCGTCTCGCTGGACAAGGTAAAGTCGCTACGCTCCAGCGGCAGCTTTGCCGTTCTGCGCAAGAACGTGCCGGTCAACCGCGGGTCGGTGATTCCGGGGACTGTGCATTATGAGGACAAGGTGCTGACCGTCGTGACCCCGGCGGGGGAAACCCGAACGCTGCCGGAGGGCCAGATCGCGTACATCATCGACCAGCCGACCTTCCACCGCGAGCTGGAGAAGGCGCCCGGCCCGCTCTACGGATGGCGCGGCTCGATCAATGGCGGCGCGACCATTGTGCGCTCGACCGACAACGGCACGACCTACACGGCGGGAGTTGCCCTGGTGCGCGCGATCCCGTCCGTGCCTTTTCTGCCCGCTCGCAACCGCAGCAGCTTCGACCTGCAGGAGACCTACGGCAAGCTGAGCCAGCCGGTGATTCCGCAGACTGTGCCGCCGACGCCACCCACCATCGCGCTGACCAGCATCTTCCACAGCGACGCAGAGCGGGACGAGTACTTCTCGCCGAAGTTCTACGCGCTGGCGCAGACCAGCTTCGACCACAACTATGCGCAGGGCCTCAACCTGCAGGATGTCTTCGGCAGCGGCATCGGCTGGACCGCCCTGAAATCCGGCAGGCAGGAGCTGGACGTGAAGGCCGAGATGCAGTACGAGAAGCAGACCTTCCAGACCGCTTCCAGCGACCAAAATCTGGTCGGCTCGACCTTTGCGGAGACATACAGCCGCACACTGCCGCACAAGCTGGTGGTCAACGAAGCGGCCAGCGCGCTGCCTGCATGGAACGACACCAGCGCGTACTCCGCCAACGCCTCGCTGGGGCTGGTGCTGCCGGTCTTCAAGCGCCTCGGCCTGACGGTCAACAGCATCGACAACTACCTCAACAACCCGTCGGCCGGCTACAAGAAGAACAGCTTCCAGTTCATCACCGCCGTTGCGTACACGCTGAAGTAGTTCGCGGGCCTTTCGTTCTGCCCAACTACTGCGCGGCCAGGATCTTCATCACCGGGTCGGGCATCGGCTGGTCGGCGTTGCGCAGCAGCAGGGCCACCTGCCACATCTCGGTGTCGGTCAGCAGATGGTCGAACGCGGGCATTCCCGTGAGCCGGATTCCGTTGGCCACCTTCCAGTAGGTCACGCCCGGCTCGTCGTCGCTTACGCCGACAACGTTGCCCTTGGCGTGCTTCTTCCACAACTGCGGCGCGGGCGGATACATGTACTTGGCGAAGGGCGCGTCCTGCCCCGGCGTGCCGTGGCAGCTCGCGCAGTTCGCGCGATAGACGCGCGCTCCGCCCTCGAAGACATCCTCGTCGGTGCCGAAGGGGGCCGTCTGCATCTGGCTTGCGATGCGCGCCTTCAGCGGGATGCCGACGATCTGCTTCTCGTACGGGAAGGGTGTATCGGCCGTTGCCACGGGCGGCGAACCCCAGCGCAGGTAGACCGCAATCCCCACGACCAGAAGCACAATCGCCAGCACAAACCCCAGTACTACCTTGCCGAAACCGCCGCTTGAACCTCTGCTCTTCGCCATCTGGTTCCTCTCTTTACGGGTGACGCCGCGCGCTTCAGGTGCTCGAACGGCGCGTTGGATGTTCTAATAGGGGATGGCAGCGGGTGGACAAGTCCGTCGCGCCGACCTCGCCTCCAACGGTACCAAAAATGGAGGCGCGCAGGAGTTCTCGTTGATCGTTCGTCTGCCGTTCCGTTCTACCGTGTGCAACCATGCTTTGGCAACCGTGCTGATGGCGCTTGTGCTGGCCGCCTCCCCCATTCACGCGCAGTCCACACGCCGGCCAGTGCGCGAGACCAACGCCAACCGCAAGGCACGGATCGCGCAGGAGGTCACAGAGACCTACACGCACCGCTGGGAGGTGGGCGGCGGCGGCGGCTTTCTGCGCTTCCGTTCCGGCCAGTACACCCAGCAAAATAACGAGATCTCCTTCTGGATGAACACCACGTACTACCTCAACGAGAAGCTCGGGTTGACCGCGGAGATCCGCGGATACTACGGCAATGCGAAGATCCAGAACTACAACCCCTACGCGAACTTCGTCGGCGCGCCGCAGATCTCCGAGTATCCCTTCCTGATCGGCCCCACTTACCGCCTCCGCTTGCGCCAGAAGACGGCCGTCAGCGCCTTCGTGCTGGGCGGCACCGCCATCGGCAAGTTCGACGGCGACTCGAAGGGCCTTCCAGCAACGACGCTCGGACTCTGGCCCTCCACCAACGCTGCTCCGACCCTGTCCGTTGGCGGGAACCTGGACTACAACCTCTATCCGAACTTTGCCTTCCGCATCGCGCCCAGCTACCTCTTCACCAAGTTCGGCAACATCGGCATCCTGCAGCACAACCTCGGCTTCGAGATGGGGCTGGTGTACCGCTTCGGCCGCCAGAAGTAGCCGCGCGCGTACCGGTATTCGCGCAATCCGCGCCGCTGGCGGAGGCCGCTCCCCGCGCTCTAGAATGAAGCAGGGGAACCGATGACCATCATCCAGCAGGACGACGTAATCCGCAGCGTGGCCGACGCGCTGCAGTACATCAGCTTCTACCATCCCGTCGATTACATCGCCAACCTGGCGCGCGCCTACGAGATCGAGCAGTCGCACGCGGCCAAGGACGCCATCGCGCAGATCCTGATCAACTCGCGCATGTGCGCCGAGGGCCACCGCCCCATCTGCCAGGACACGGGCATCGTCACGGCCTTCGTCAAGGTCGGCATGGAGGTGCGGTGGGGCGCGTCCGCCAAGCATGGCATGATGACCCTACAGCAGATGATCGACCAGGGCGTGCGCCAGGCATGGCTCGATCCAGACAACCTGCTGCGCCCCAGCATCCTCGCAGACCCTGCATTCACGCGCAAGAACACCGGCGACAACACGCCCGCCATGGTCGTCGTCGAGCTGGTTGCGGGGTCCGGCGTGGACATCACCGTCGCCAGCAAGGGCGGCGGCAGCGAGGCGAAGGCGCGCTTCGCCATGCTCAACCCATCCGATTCCATCGTCGATTGGGTGCTGAAGACGCTGCCCGGCATGGGTGCGGGCTGGTGTCCGCCGGGGATGCTCGGCATCGGCATCGGAGGCACCGCCGAGAAGGCCATGACGCTGGCCAAGGAGTCGCTGATGGAACCGATCGACATGCACGAGCTGATCCAACGCGGCCCACGCAACAAGATTGAGAACCTGCGCATCGAGCTCTACAACAAGGTCAACCGGCTCGGCATCGGAGCCCAGGGCCTCGGCGGCCTCACCACCGTCCTCGACGTCAAGATCATGGACTGCCCCACCCACGCGGCCAACCTGCCCATCGCCATGATCCCCAACTGCGCCGCCACGCGCCACCTGCACATCCACCTGGATGGCAGCGGCCCGGTGGCGGTGGCGCCGCCCTCGCTGGACGCATGGCCCAAGCTGACTTACTCTCCGCAGAACGCCCGCCGCGTCAACCTCGACACCGTGACCCACGACGAGATCAAGACGTGGAAGCCGGGCGAGGTCGTGCTGCTCACGGGAAAGCTGCTCACCGGCCGCGATGCCGCGCACAAGCGCCTCATCGAGATGCTGGACCGCGGAGAGAAGCTCCCCGTAGACCTGCGCGGTCGCTTCCTCTACTACGTCGGCCCGGTCGAGGCGGTGCGCGACGAGGCAGTCGGCCCCGCCGGCCCCACCACCGCGACGCGCATGGACAAGTTTACCCGCCAGATGCTCGCGCAGACCGGGCTGCTGGGCATGATCGGCAAGGCCGAGCGCGGGCCGGAGGCGATTGCGGCGATCCGCGAGTTCCAGTCCGTCTACCTCATCGCCGTCGGCGGCGCGGCCTACCTCATCTCCAAGGCGATCCAGTCGGCGCGCGTGCTCGCCTTCGCCGACCTCGGCATGGAGGCCATCTACGAGTTCGAGGTGACAGACATGCCCGTCACCGTCGCCGTCGATTCGCTCGGCAGCAGCGTGCACCAGACCGGCCCCGCGGAGTGGCAGGCCCGCATCGCCCAGCACCTCCCCGGCACAACCGTGCTGCAATGATCCGCAGCCGCAACCCTGGGTGCCCTATTGATCGCCGGCCTGCCGGAGAACCAGACCGCCTCGTAATCGAATCCCAATGGGCCGCCCGCCGCCGAGAGGTAGCGCAGCAATCCCACCCATCGCATGAGACAACATCCGTGAGACAAGGACGCGATGAATGGGGCGTCCGGCGGATGTCAGAGAGGGACACCGCGCCGCCCAAACCCAGGTCTCAGAATCGAGACCTGGGGCACCCGCTTCTGTGCGGACGATGAGATGTGGGCCACCTGTGATCTTTCAAGAGGTTGTCCATTCGAACTGAA
>JAJZDL010000077.1 GCA_021851465.1 Acidobacteriota bacterium | reverse complement strand
TTCGCCTGCCTGGAGAAGAACCGCAGGCTCTGGAAAAACTGCGAGCGCAAGCTGAACACCAGCCTCCAGTTCGTGCATCTCGCCTTCCTCGTCCTCCTGCTCAGAAGATCGTGAACAGGTTCTTAGAGAGTCATAGCATTGCGGTTGGTCGCAGAGACGACACAGGGCGAGGCGTCGGGGCGAAGAGGCTTGCGGGCCGTGGCTGGGCGGGTGATTGCGACTGCGCGCAGCAGGCAGCCGGCGCTGCCGGGTGCGCTGGCTGCCTGCTGCGCGCCACCGGCCCGCTGAGGACTCTGTCCGCAGCCGGTTTGATGACTTCGATCTATAGTTCTATTTTACCAAGCGGAGGGAAACTACTACGCCAAGTATTTCCCGGGCGGAAGTGGTTGATGGGACGTCGGTTAGAGGATTTTTGGGGCGAGCGGGGGCTTGACAGGGGAGTTTGCTGGGATTTTTGGGGGAAGGCAAAAGCAACGGCAAAAGCAAAGGCAAAGGCAAGGGCAAGGGCAAGGGCAAAAGCAAAGGCAACGGCGAAATGCGGGGATTCTTCGCTGCGCTCAGAATGACAAGTCATAAAGAAGGCTGCGCTCAGAATGACAGAGGTTTAGGGTGTGGGAGCATGGGATGACGGCGGCTGGTAAGGGGAAAGCTTCTCTTCGGCAGATGTGGATGCGCTGTGTCATCGCCCACGCCGCCGTCGTCCACCACCGCCTCGTCCAGTGCATAATGAGCTATGCCCTCTCTTTGGTCTCCAACAGACTGGCCGCATCGCCTGGCCGAGCTTCAGGCGCCGACGGGCGATCTGAAGGAAGCTCCTCTGCGCCGCGACGTGCGCTCTCTCGGCATATTGCTCGGCATGGTGCTGCGCGAGCAGGCGGGCGAGCCGGTATACAAGGCGGTGGAAGAGCTGCGCCGCACCGCGATCGCGCGGCGCGAGGCCCATGCCATCGCGGGCACCCATCCGGGCGACGCCCACGCCGCGCTTGCGCAACAGCATCTACAGCATTCTCTCGGTCGAGTGCAGGCGCTCACGAACGACACCGCCTACCAGCTTGCGCGCGCCTTTGCCTTCTTCTTCGAGTTGAGCAACCTGGCGGAGACGAACCACCGCAAGCGCCGGCGTCTGTCCAGCCAGCTCGATCCCACGGCGGGCCCGCAACGCGGGTCGTTGCGCGGCACACTGCGCCAGATGCGCCTTGCCGGCGTGAGCGCGGACGATGCGCGGGCACTGCTCGGCCGCATCTCCGTGACACCGGTGTTCACCGCACACCCTACCGAGGTTGCGCGCCGCTCGGTGATGTCCAAGAGGCGCCGCATTGCCGGGCTGCTGGAGGATCTCGACCGAATTCCCGTGCCCGATGCGCAGCTTCAGACGCTGGAACGGAGCGTCATTGCGGAGATCACTGCGCTGTGGCAGACGGACGATGTGCGCCAGGTGCGGCCCACGGTGCGCGACGAGATACGCATGGCGCTGGATTACTATGAGTCCACGCTGTTCGATACGCTTCCCGCCCTCTATGCGGAGATTGCCGATGCGCTGGCCTCCGAGTACGGCTTGGAGCCTGGGCTTGCCGAGCTGCCGCGGCTGGTCGGGTTCGGTTCCTGGATCGGCGGCGACCGCGACGGCAACCCGTTCGTGACGCCGGGCGCTACGCGGGAGGCGCTGGCAATGGCGCGCGCCCTTCTGTTCAACCACTACCGCCGCAGGCTACAGACCATCTTCGACCAACTTGCCAGTTCCACGTTGCAGGTGCCGATCTCGGCGGAGTTGGCGCAACTGCTTGACGGATACATGCAGCAACTGCGCGCCGCCGGCCAGGCGGAGCTGGAGGCTCGCTTTCCCTACGAGCCCGTCCGCTTGATCGTCGCATGCATGATGATGCGCCTGGGAGGGGCCGTGCAGACTTCGATCCCCCCCCCAACGGGGCACCCGCTGAAGCTCTACACCCGCGCATCGGAGTTTGCAGACGACCTCAACGTACTGCGCTCCAGCCTGCTGCTCAACCGTGGCCGCCGCCTTGCGCAGGCCCTGATCGACCCGCTGCTGGTCGAGGTGCACACCTACGGCCTGCACCTGCATGCCCTCGATATCCGGCAACATGCGCGTGTCCACACCGCCGCGGTAGCGGAGATCGCCCAGGCATCGGGTGCGCAGCCTGCCGTCGCGGCACAGGAGCGCGCGGACGGCCCGCAGCTTCCGCCCGACCTCACGCCGCAGACCCGCGATGTGCTCAACACCTTCCGCGCGATTGCCGAACTGAAGCGCGCGTATGTGCCGGAGGCGCTGCCGCGCTACATTATCAGCGGAGCAACATCCGTCGAAGATGTGCTGCATGTGATCCGGCTGGCGCGGCTTGCAGGGGTTCGCGTCGAAGGCAGCGGGGGGCGCGCTGGCGCTACCGACCCAGGCCTGCAGCCGGTGCCGCTGTTCGAGTCCATCGAGGACCTGCGCAACGCACCCGAAGTCTGCCGCCGGCTGTGGACGTCGGCGGGGTACAAACCGCTGCTGGAGTCCTGGGAGTGGGAGCAGGAGGTCATGCTCGGCTACTCCGACTCCAACAAGGACGGGGGCATGATCGCCAGTACCTGGGAGATTTGGAAGGCGCACCGCACGTTGCACCAGGTGGCGCGCGAGTGTGGGGTTCGGCTGCGCCTCTTCCACGGGCGCGGGGGCACTGTGGGACGCGGCGGCGGGCCGACGCACCGCTCCATCTTCGCCCAGCCGGTGGACAGCTTTACCGGCGCGCTGCGCATCACCGAGCAGGGCGAAGTGCTCAACTGGAAGTACTCGGATGTTGTGCTGGCCGAACGCAACCTGGAGCTGATGATTGCAGCCTCTCTGGATGCCATTGCACGGCCCGACGCAGTGCTACAGCATCAGCAGTCGGCACCCGGAAGCAGGCGTCGCGCGGCGGCTTACATTCCGAACCTGACGGGCGAGATCCTGCCCGAGTGGGAGGCGGCGCTGGACCAACTCTCCGCCACCTCGTACGCATTCTATCGCAAACACATTGTGGACGACCCGGAGACCTTCACCTACTTTGAGCAGGCCACGCCGGTGGCTGAGCTGGACAACGCGCGCATCGGTTCGCGCCCGGCGAAACGCGCCGATGCCAGCTCCACGCGGCGGCGCAGCATGGAAGACCTACGCGCCATTCCCTGGGTCTTCGGCTGGATGCAGTCGCGCCACGTTGTGCCTGCGTACTTCGGAGTCGGCCACGCGATCCAGCAGTTCATCCAGCACAACGACCCAGAGGCCGCCGTCGCTGCATCCTCCGCCCAGGGCGCTGTGAAGAAGGCTGGTGTTCGAGATCGCGATGCCGGGCTGTCAGCCGAGGATCGACAGGCGCGACGGGAGTCCGCCAACCTGGCGCAGCTGCAGACCATGACGCGCAGCTTCCCGCTCTTTCTGGACATTGTCCGCAACGTCGAGATGGCGCTGGCCAAGGCCGACTTTGCCATTGCGCGCCTGTACGCGGGGCTGGTGGAGGATGCGGCCCTGCGCGAGCGCGTCTTCAGCACCCTGCATGCGGAGTTCGACCTCACCCGCCGCATGGTGCTGGCTATCACGCAGCAGTCCGAACTGCTGGAGACCAACTGCGTTCTGGAGCACTCGATCCGCCTACGCAACCCTTATGTAGATCCGATGTCGCTGATCCAGGTGGAGTTGCTGCGCCGCAAGCGCGCGGCCCTTGCCGATGGCCAGCCTGTGCCTGTCGCACTCGACCGCGCGATCACGGCCACAATCAACGGCATCTCCGCCGGGCTGAGAAACACGGGCTGAAGCGGCCGCGCAGGGCAGAGAAAGAGGGCTCCAGCGAAGCGGATTTCTCTGCCTCGTCGCAGCCCTCCGCTCCTGCGCAGAATGGCCGATGAATGCCTGCGGGGTTATTTTTCTTGGGCGGTGGCGAATCGTTTGTTGACTTCTTCCCAGTTGACGGTGTTCCACCAGGCGGCGAGGTAGTCTGGGCGGCGGTTGTTGTACTTGAGGTAGTATGCGTGCTCCCAGACGTCGTTTCCGAGGATGGGGTAGAGGCCCTCGGAGAGGGGGTTGTCCTGGTTGGCGGTGGTGACGATCTTGAGCTTGCCGGCCTGGAAGACGAGCCATCCCCAGCCGGAGCCGAACTGCTTTGCGGTGGTCTCGTTGAAGAGCTTTTTGAAGCTTTCGAAGTCGCCGAAGTCGGCCTTGATCTGGGCGGCGATGGCACCGGAGGGTTCGCCACCTCCGGCGGGCTTCATGATCTGCCAGAACATGCTGTGGTTGACGTGGCCGCCGCCGTTGTTCTGCACGACCTTGCGGATGTCTTCGGGAATGGCGCTGAGGTGCTTGATGAGGTCTTCGGTGGATTTGGTGACGAGTTCGGGGTGCTTGTCGATGGCTGCGTTGAGGTTGGTGATGTAGGCCTGGTGGTGCTTGTCGTGGTGGAGCTTCATGGTCGCCTCGTCGATGTGGGGCTCGAGGGCGTTGTAGGCGTAGGGCAGAGGGGGAAGTTCGTGGGCCACTTTGGATTCTCCTGTCGATTTCCGGTGCATATGTTGGGAATGTTGAAGCGCGAGAACCATGTTGTCACAGTTCCGACCGCCTTGGGCGGAAGCTTATCGGTTTAATTGGATGCAAACGAGCGCGCGGCGGTGCGCAGGAATCCGCATAGCATACGGGATTCTTCACCCGGCTTTTCCGCATCGTAGTGTAGAAGGCCTTCAGCCCTGGGGTGGGCTGGCGGCCGATGGCTGCGTGGCGGCGGACACAGCGAGATGGCGCTCGGCTTGTACACTGGAATTGAGTAGGCATAGATCAAGTGAGGAGTGAGGGCAGAGGATGAGCGAGCGGCAGAATGAGTTGGACCAGCTATCGATCAATGCATTGCGGTTTCTGGCAGTGGATGGGGTGCAGAAGGCCAACTCCGGGCATCCGGGCGCGCCGCTGGGCTGCGCTCCGATTGCGTATCTTCTGTTCCACAAGCTGATGCGGCACGATCCAGCGGACCCGAAGTGGTGCAATCGCGACCGCTTTGTGCTGTCGAACGGCCATGCGTCGATGTTGCTGTACGGCTCGTTGCACCTCTCGGGCTACGACCTTCCGATGGCGCAGTTGGAGCAGTTCCGGCAGTGGGGGTCGGAGACGCCGGGGCACCCGGAGCGTGGCGATACGCCGGGGGTGGAGGTGACGACCGGGCCGTTGGGGCAGGGCTTCGGCATGGCGGTAGGGATGGCCGCGGCGGAGAAGCACCTGGCCGCGGTGTACAACCGCGATGGCCATGCGGTGGTGGACCATTACACCTATGTTCTCTGCGGCGATGGCGACCTGATGGAGGGCATATCGCATGAGACGGCCTCGTTGGCCGGGACGCTGGGGCTGGGCAAGCTGATCGTGCTCTACGACGACAACCTGATCTCGCTGGATGGGCCGACGGAGCTGAGCTTTACGGAGGACGTTACGCGCCGCTTCGAGGCGTACCACTGGCAGGTATTGAGCGTGGCCGATGGCAACGATCTTGTGGCCATCGAGGAGGCGATCCGCGCGGGACAGGCGGAAACGACGCGGCCGACGCTGATTCGCGTGCGGACGGTGATTGGGTATGGCAGCCCGAAGGCGGGGACGAACAAGGTTCACGGCGAAGCGATGGGCGTCGAGGCGGTGAGGGCGACCAAGAAGAACCTGGGCTGGCCGGAGGACAAGAGCTTCTATGTGCCGGACGAGGCGCGGGCAAACTGGGACACCGTCAAGCCGAAGGGCAGGAAGCTGCACACGGAGTGGGACGCGGGCTTTGCCGAGTACAAGAAGGCGTACCCGGAGCCTGCGGCGGAGTTTGAGCGCGCGATTGCGGCTAAGCTGGCGGGGGGATGGGAGAAGGCGATTCCGAGCTTCCCGTCGGGCGCGGATGCCAAGCCGGTGGCGACGCGCAACGCGGGACAGATCGTGATGAACGCGATCGAGAAGGTTGTGCCGGAGCTGTTTGGCGGGGCGGCGGATCTGACGGCCTCGACCAAGACGATCTTCAAGGATTCGCCGAGTTTTCATGTGGACCCGCTGGGGAAGAATGTGTTCTTCGGGGTGCGCGAGTTCGGCATGATGGCGATGGTGAACGGGATGGCGGCGCACGGCGGGCTGATCCCGTTCGGCTCGACGTTCTTCATCTTCTCGGACTACTGCAAGGCGGCGATCCGGCTGGGCGCGCTGATGGGCGTGCACTCGCTGTATGTGTTCACGCACGATTCGGTGGGGCTTGGCGAGGACGGCCCGACGCACCAGCCGATCGAGCAACTGATGGGGCTGCGCGCGATCCCGGATCTGACGGACTTTCGCCCAGCGGACGCGAACGAGACGGCGGCGTGCTGGAAGCTGGCGCTGGAACGGAAGTCGCCGAGCTTCATGGCCCTCAGTCGGCAGGACCTGCCGGTGTTCGACGCGGAGCGGGCGTTTGCGGGCGTGCCGAAGGGAGCGTACTCGATGACGCCGGAGGTGACGGCGCCGGATGTGATTCTGATCGGGGCCGGGTCGGAGGTGACGACGTGCCTGAAGGCCGCGGCGGAGCTGAAAGCGGCGGGGATTGCGGCGAAGGTGGTTTCGATGCCGAGCTTCCGAATCTATGACGAGCAGACGGCGGAGTACAAGGCCGCGTTGCTGCCGGAGGGGACGCCGAAGGTGTCGCTGGAGGCAGGCGCGACGCTGGGCTGGTACAAGTATGTGGGCACTAACGGCGCGGCGATCGGCATCGACCGCTTTGGCGCGTCGGCCCCAGGGCCGATTGCGATGGAGAAGCTGGGCATCAGCGTGGCCAATGTCGTCGAGCAGGCCAAGAGGCTGGTGAAGAAGTAAGAGCGATTCGGGCGCAGCGGAGAAGAAGTAGATTCCTCCGCTGCGCTACGGATCGACAAACGAGTGTGGCGGGAAAAACAATGGTAGAGACGGAGCGGGAGATGTTGCGCGAGGAGGAAGAGGCGAAGCTGGGCGAGCGGAAACCGTTTGAGTCGGCGAGGCAGGCGGAGTATGAGGACAGCGTGGCGCCGGCGGAGGACTGGGAGTATGAGGATTCTTAGCCGAGATTCGTGGCGCTCCGGACGCAATGCGGGGATTCTTCGCTGCGCTCAGAATGACAGGCGAGGACAATTGGTCGGTTGAGGTCATGCGATGACGCAGGATGAGGCGAAGGGGCTGGTGGCGCGGCGAGCGGCGGAGCTGGTCGCGGATGGGATGGTCGTCGGGCTGGGGACGGGGACGACGGCGACGCTGTTCATCCGCGAGCTGGCGGCGCGGAAGCTGGACATTCGCTGCGTGGCGTCTTCGGACGCGAGCCATCAGCTTGCGGAGTCTCTGGGAATGCGGGTTGCGACGCTGAAGGAACTGCCCGAGTTGGATGTGTATGTCGATGGAGCGGACGAGGTTTGCGCGGGGGCTGGCGGCGGGCTGGATTTGATCAAGGGCGGCGGGGGCGCACTGCTGCGGGAGAAGATTGTGGCCAGCGCGGCGCGGGAGTTTATTGTGGTAGCGGACTCGACGAAGGCGGTGGAGGTGCTGGGGAAGTTTCCGCTGCCGGTTGAGGTGATCAAGATGGCGCTGCCGCTGGTGGAACCGAAGCTGGCCGCGCAGGGGTTGCACCCGAAGCTGCGCGCTGCGAAGAGTGGCGACGGGCCGTATGTGACGGACGAGGGGAATTATATTCTGGACTGCGCGTGCGGGCGGATCGAGGAACCGGAGGTGACGGCGGCGGAGATTCGCAGCATTGTGGGCGTGGTGGAGCATGGGTTGTTTCTGGGCATGGCGACGCTGGCGCTGGTGTCGGGCGAGGATGGAGTGAAGGAGCTTCGGGCGCAGGATTTACAGGCACACGCCATGCGATGAAGCTGCATGGATGGGGCCTCCGATGCGCGGTGCGCAACGGAGGCAGCTTGAGGCACAGCGACGGGGCAAGCATCGCGCGGCAGAGACGGAGCGTCTGATAGGACTGTGAGGAACATGGCGGGGACAGAGAGCGGTGTGGGTGCGGGCAAGGTCTGGTTTATTACTGGGGCTTCGACGGGCTTTGGGCGGCTGCTGGCCGAAGAGGTGCTGAAGGCGGGCGGGCGGGTGATTGCGACTGCGCGCAAACTGGAGCAGATTGCAGAGTTGGCGCGGCAGTATCCAGTGGCGGCGCGCGTGTTGACGCTGGATGTGACGAAGCCGGAGCAGATCGAGTCGGTCGCGGCGGAGGCGACTGCGGCGTTTGGGCGGATCGATGTGTTGGTGAACAACGCGGGGTACGGGATCGCGGGTGGGATCGAAGAGACGTTGGAGGCGGAGTTTCTACCGGTCTTCGAGACGAACGTGCTGGGGTTGATCCGGGGGACGCGGGCGTTTCTGCCGCAGCTTCGCAGGCAGCGGTCGGGGCACATTTTGAATTTGTCGTCGATTGCGGGGCTGATTGGCGGGGCGGGCTGGGGGTACTACAACACCAGCAAGTTCGCGGTGGAGGGCTTCAGCGAGGCGCTGGCGGCGGAGATGGCGCCGCTGGGCGTGAAGGTAACGATCATCGAGCCGGGGCCGTTCCGGACGGACTTTCTGGGCCGCTCGGGCGTGGAGGCCACGCGTCGCATCGCCGACTACGACGCGACCGTAGGCAAGGCGCGCACATACTTTCACGAACAGGCGGGCAGGCAGCCGGGCGACCCGGCGAAGGCGATCGAGGCAATGATGGAGGTGGTGGAGTCGGCGAACCCGCCGCTGCACCTGCTGCTGGGCGCGATGGCGTACAACCGCTTCCGGGGCAAGCTGGAACTGTGGCGCGAGGAGATGGCAGCGTGGGAGAGCGTGACGCTGGGCGCGGATTTTGCGGAGGGGCAGTAAGGCCGCAGTCATAAATGCAACCGGTAAGGATGCGGAGCGGTTGCGTGGGCTAGTTGCAGCATGGGCCACGAGGGCGATGAAATCTGAAATGGACACTGGAGCAGAACTCCAAGGAGCGGTCTTTCTATGGCGACGGCACAAGTTTCGATCTCCCCGGAAGCGTTGAAGGCGAGCCAGCATTCGGAGCGCAGCCCGGATCCTTGCATTGTGGTGATCTTCGGCGCGTCCGGCGACCTGACCAAGCGCAAGCTGTTGCCTGCGCTGTACCACCTGGAGCAGGCGGGCAACCTGCCGGAGAACTTTGCGGTGGTGGGCGTGGCGCGACGGCCCTTGGGGCAGACGTTTGCGGAGGAGATGAAGGAGGGCATCGAGAGCGGTGGCGGCGTGGACGCGGCGGAAGACGACCTACAACCGTTCGTGGACAGGATCCGCTACCACCAGATGAACTTCGACGACGACAAGGGATATGCGGGGTTGAAGGGCCTGTTGGCTGAGATGGATGGGCAGTTGGGGACGCAAGGCAACCGGTTGTTCTATCTGGCGACCGCTCCGGAGTATTTTTCGGACATCATACGATTTTTGGGTGAGCATGGGATGGCGCAGCCGGAAGAACTACGACCGGAAGAGCGCACGAGCTGGGTGCGGGTGGTTATCGAGAAGCCGTTCGGGCACGATCTGGAGTCGGCCAAGGCGCTGAACGATGAGGTAAACAAGGTCTTCCACGAGGACCAGGTCTTTCGCATCGACCACTATCTGGGCAAGGAGACGGTGCAGAACATCCTGGTGTTCCGGTTTGCCAACGGGATCTTCGAGAATGTGTGGAACCGGAACTACATCGACCACATCGAGATCACGGCGGCGGAGACGATTGGGATCGAAGGACGCGGGCCGTTCTATGAGAAGGCGGGCGCGCTGCGCGACGTGATGCAGAACCATGTGATGGAGCTGCTGAGCTTTGTGACGATGGAGCCGCCGGTTTCATTCGAGGCGTCGGCGGTGCGGGCGGAGAAGATCAAGGTGTACCGCGCGATCAAGCCGATCCACTTTGCAGACACGGTGCGCGGGCAGTACGGGCCGGGGATTGTGGACGGCAAAGCGGTGGCGGGGTATCGCGAGGAGGACCGCGTGCATCCGCGGTCGCAGACGGAGACGTACGCGGCGCTGCGGGTAGAGATCGAGAACTGGCGCTGGGCGGGGGTGCCGATCTACCTGCGAGTGGGCAAGCGGATGGCGAAGCGGGTGACGGAGATCACGATCCAGTTCCGGCAGCCCCCGTTGTTGCTGTTCAAGGACACCAACGGGAAGTGCATGGAGGGGATCACGTCGAACGTGATCTCGATGCGCATCCAGCCGGATGAGGGGATCGCGCTGCGCTTCGAGGCGAAGGTGCCGGGGCCGACGATGTGCATCAGCCCAGTGGACATGAACTTCAATTATTCGGAGGCGTTTGGGGTGTCGTCGGCAAATGGATACGAGCGGCTGCTGCTGGATGCGATGCTGGGCGATGGGACGCTGTTCTCGCACCGCGACGGCGTGGAGGCGACATGGGCCCTGATGACCCCGGTACTGGAGCATTGGGCGAAGAACCCGATCAAGGACCTTCCGAACTATGCGGCGGGAACGTGGGGGCCGACGACGGGCGATGCGTTGATGGAGATGGATGGGCGGAAGTGGCGAAAGCTGTGAGCTGCGTGTGTCGGGTGCGAGCTCCGAGGCAGAAGCGATGGCGCGAGCGGTGAAGGTAACGATCCGGGTTTGGCCGACTGCGGCGGAGGTTGCGGCCGGCGCAGCGGAGTTGTTTGCGTCGGTTGTGGGCGCTGCGGTTGCTGCGCGCGGTGCGGCGCGGGTTGCGGTCTCCGGCGGCACAACGCCGAAGGCGATGTTCGCGCTTCTGGCGGACCGGAGCAAACCGTACTTTGCGCGCGTGCCGTGGCAGCGGCTGCATCTATTCTGGGTGGATGAGCGGTGCGTTCCGCCGACGGACGCGGAGTCGAACTATCGGATGACGGATGAGGCGATGCTCTCGAAGGTGCCGCTGGCGGCGGTGCAGATCCATCGCATGGAGGGCGAGCTGGAGCCGGAGATTGCGGCGGCGCGGTATGAGGCGACGCTGCGCACGGAGTTTAGTCTGGAGGGCGCGGAGACTCCGGCCTTCGACCTGGTGTTGCTGGGAATGGGCGAGGACGGGCACACAGCGTCGTTGTTTCCACATACTGCCGCGCTGCATGAGATGGGACGGATTGTGGTGGCGAACCATGTGGCGCAGAAGGAGACGTGGCGGGTGACGCTGACGGTGCCTGCGATCGAGATGGGGCGCGAGGTTGCGTTTTTGATCGAGGGCGCGGCAAAGGCGCAGACGGTGCAGGATGTGTTCTGTGGGGCGTACGATGCCGAGGCGAAGCCGGCGCAGTTGATCCGTCCAAAGAACGGGAGGCTGACGCTGCTGCTGGATGCGGCGGCGGCTGCCAAGCTGCCGCAGTTGGCGGGCGCGGATTGCGCGGAGCCTGGATCGACGCGGGTCGCGACACTGGAGCTCAAGTAAAGTGATTCTCGCGGGCGACATTGGCGGGACGAAGGTGCATCTGGCGCTGTACGGCTTCGATGGCGGGCGGCTGAAGGCGGTTCGCGACGAGAGGTTTGCAGCGCATGAGTTTGCGACGCTGGACGCGACGGTGGGGCGGCTTCTCGCCGTGGGCGATCGGGAGCAGATTGTTGCGGCGTGCTTTGGCTGTCCGGGGCCGGTGCGCGATGGGCGGCTGAAGCCGACCAACCTTTCGTGGACGCTGGATGCGCGCGCGTTGGAACGGTCGCTCTCAATCGAGCACGTCTTTCTCATCAACGACCTCGAGGCGAATGGGTACGGCATTCGAGAGCTTGCGGCGGAGAGCGTGGTGCC
>JAJZDL010000076.1 GCA_021851465.1 Acidobacteriota bacterium | reverse complement strand
GTACGCAATGCCAAATCGCTCGGCAAGCTCTGCCCCCGCATCCGACAGGATCGGAAATGGAAGCCCGTGTTGCTGTAGCGTGAAGTCGTTCTGGCGCGGCGTCTGCGGCGAGATCGCCACCAGGAACGCGCCCAGCGACCTCACCTCATCGTGCAGATCGCGCCAGCGTTCCAGCTCGGTGACACAGTAGGGGCACCAGCGACCGCGAAAGAACTTGACCACCAGCGGACCCAGCGCCAGCAGGTCTACCGAGTGGACGGGCTTGCCGGTGAGCGCGTCGGGCAGCGTGAACTCCGGCATCTGCGCGCCCGCGCGCAGGCAGCGCTCTTCGATCCCCGACGCAAACAACTCGGCGGTGGCCCGCTCGGAGATGGCCAGCCGCTCGGCCTGGATCAGCGCGCGCGTGTTCTGCGTGATGCGGTCGAGTGCGTCCTGCAGCGGCGGCAGCGGCGTTTTGGGAGCGGTCTTCACCCTTCTATTATCGCAGCCAACCCCCGTATTTTTCCTGGTACCACCCGCGCAGGAAGGAGGCAGCGCAGGCTCACGCCAGCACTTCGGCCTCGTCCACCTCCGACGCAACCGCATCGGGCAGGCCGTGCGCGGGAACCAGCAGGTCCTCCTTGCGCATCACCAGGCTGGTTGCGTTCAGCGAAGCCAGCTCGAAGCCATGCCCATGCGTGATCGCGTCGGTCGGGCACGCCTCCACGCAGTAGCCGCAGAAGATGCACCGGTTGTAGTCGATGTTGTACACCTTCGCGTAGCGCTCGGACGAGCTGATGCGCTTTGCCGCGGTATTGTCCGCCGCCTCGATGTAGATGCAGTTGGCCGGGCACGCCGCCGCGCACAGATAGCAGGCCACGCACTTCTCCAACCCGTTCTCGTCGCGCTGCAACTGGTGCTTGCCGCGGAAGCGCTCCTGAAACTGCGCGCCGCGCATCGGCCCCTTGCCGTCCGGGTAGTTCTCCACCTCGGTCGGCTGGAAGATCTGTCCCAGGGTGATGCCCATTCCCTTGGCAATGGCGGCGGCGTTCTTCACGATCGACATAGATCGAGTATACGACGGGGCCGCTGCGCTCCGGTAGGGGGCAGGAGTGCGGACGCTGCGGAAATGTACGGACGCCCGCCGCGCCTCTTGGCAGGGCCAGCCCAAATGTGGTTCACTTCCACACATGGCCAACAATACCTCTCGCCGCAACTTCCTGCGCACCGCACCGGCAGCCGCCGCAGCCACGCTCGCCCTCACCGATTCACTGGCCTTCGCCGCGCAGGCGCAGTCCAGCGCGGGGCCGGGCGACGATGTCGCTGCTTCGGCATCGCCCTTCCAGTTCTTCCCCGCGAAGGACCTCGATGCCGACGCCAAGTCGCTGCAGGCCGCGCCGGGCAACAAAAACCTGGTCAACCAGGCGCCGGGGATTCCCTGCGCCATCGCGATGACCACCGAGACGCACCACAGCGCGCCGGAGTTCGAGTGGCACGCGGGCCGCGACCACATCATCCAGATCGTCGACGGCTCGACGCTCTACGAGGTCGGTGGAACGCCGAAGAACGGACGCAACATCCGCCCCGGCGAGTGGCTCGCGCCTGCATCCGACGGAAGCAAGTCCATCCTGATGGGCAAGGGCGACATGCTGGTCATCCCCCGCGGAATGCCGCACCGCCGCGCCACCGCAGACTCCGTCACCTTCCTGCTGCTCTCAACCTACGGCAAAATGACCGCGTAGAAGCCGCCGCTGAAGGCATATTAGACCAGATCCTCCGGCCTAACCGCCTTCAGTTGCGGAAAGCTTGCGCCAAAGAAGCGGCTGTCTCGATTCAGGATACGGTCAGCTTTCGACTGTGCGTGGGCGGCTATCAGGAAATCCGTAAGGATGCGAGTGCGCGTGACCCCGCGTTGCTTGTACTGCCGATAGAACTGTCCCGCGAGGAAGGCTGCGGCTTCGTCGAGCGGCTGGATTTCACAGTTCAGCAAGGAGAAGAAGTCGTCCGTTTTGGTTTTGGACCTGAAACGCACGGCTACCTCTGCATACGCGACAGATGAGATCGTGAGGTCTCCGGCCAGTTTAGCCGCCCTCATCGCGGAGTAGGCGCTCTCGATCTCCTTTGAGGAACCCGTGAGCATGTCGAGAACGACATTGGCGTCGACATCTGTCGTCATTTGCGCCGGGTCTCATCGAAACCGCGGGTTTCATCCAGATGCCGATCAACCGACGTATAGCCGTCTGCAAGGAACTGCTTCCGAAGCGAGCCCCCATACTTTTTGAGGGCGAGTTCGAAGTTGCGCATTTCTCGGTCACGGCTGGGTTTGAGGGTAATGGTGGTTCCCTTGATCTCAAACTCAATGGCGGAGTTTTTGCTTAGCCCGATACTGTCTCGCATTGGCTTGGGAATGACGACCTGGCCGCGCTCGCCGAGCTTGGACTGATATTTCATACCTCAAGGATGAATCCTGAAAATTGGAAAAGCAAGTTGATTGAGTAGCGCCGGCACAGAACAGTTCCTCCCAGGTTGATGTTCATTCGATCCCCAGCTTCTTCCACATCGCATCCACCTTCGCCACCACGCTCGGCTCCATCTTCAGCATCTGCGGCCACGGGCGCGCAAACCCTTCCGCCGCCCACTTCCGCGTCGCGTCGATCCCCATCTTCGACCCGTAGTTCGCCAACCGGCTCGCATGGTCCAGCGTGTCCACCGGCCCCAGCGTAAACTGAATGTCGCGCTCCGGGTCGATGTTGTTCGCCACGCGCAGCGTTACCTCGGCCATGTCCTGCACGTCGCAGTCCTCGTCCACCACAATAATGCACTTGGTGAACATCGCCTGCCCCATCGCCCAGATACCATTCATCACCTTGCGCGCGTGCCCCGCGTACGACTTCCGGATCGACACGATCATCAGGTTGTGGAAGACGGCCTCCGGCGGCAGGCACACATCCACGATCTCCGGCAGCGTCAGTTGCATCAGCGGCAGAAAGATGCGCTCCACCGCCTTGCCCATCCATGCGTCCTCCATCGGAGGCTTGCCCACCACCGTCGCCGCGTAGATCGGCTCCTTGCGGTGCGTGATGCAGGTGACGTGGAAGACCGGGTACTCGTCCTGCATGGTGTAGAAGCCGGTGTGGTCGCCGAACGGCCCCTCCGTCCGCATCTCGCTCAGGTCCACATGGCCTTCCAACACATACTCCGCGTGCGCAGGCGCCTGCAGATCGACCGTCTCGCACTGCGCCAGCTCCACCGGCTTGCCGCGCAAAAATCCTGCAATCAGATACTCCTCGACCTCCGGCGGCGCAGGCACGATCGCTGAAAACGTCGTCGCCGGATCGGTCCCAATCGCCACCGCAACCTCCATCCGCCCCGCGCTCACCTTGCTCAGCGTCGTCATCCGGACCGTCGCGCTCTCCGCCGCAGCCGTCGTCCCGCCCGCTGTCACCGCCATCAGATCGACGCGCGCAGCCAGGTCCTTCGCATCGCCTTCGACCGCCGCGCGCAGCCGGTCGCGCAGGTGCTCCGCTGCATTCTTCTGCCGCTGCCAGTGCATTCCTGTGGTCTGCCCGTCGTACACCTGCATCCGGTACATCCCCACGTTGCGCTTGCCCGACTTCGGGTCGCGCGTCACCACGCACGGCAGCGTGATGAACGGCCCGCCATCTTCGGGCCAGGTGGTCAGCACCGGCAGCCTCCCTAGGTCGATCCCCGCGCCTCCGTCCTCCACCCTGCGATGCACCACCTGCTTGCACGCCGCGTCCTTTGCCGCAATCATTTTGGGAAAGAAGCTGCCCACCTCGGCCAGCTTGGGCAGCAGCTTCAGCTTGTCCATCAGCGTAGTCGGCGTCTCGGGATGGATCAGCGTACGAATCCGCTCCGCAATCTCGTCCAGCGAGTCCACCTCCAGCGCCATCTTCATGCGCCGCTCGGAGCCAAACTGGTTCATCAGGACCTTGGCCCCAGGAAACCCCGTGACGTTCTCAAACAGCAGCGCAGGCCCGCCTGCCTTGGCCGTCCCCTTGCCTAGCTTGGCCGTGCGGTCGGCGATCTCCGCCATCTCCAGATACGGGCTCACGGCCTCGCGGATGCGCCGCAGCTCTCCTGCGCCATCGAGTTGCTTGATCCAGTCTCGTAGGTCGTTGTATGCCAAGTGCGCTCTCCTATCGCTGTCCCTGTGTCGGCACTGACTTCCGCATCATGCGCTGTGCACCTGCGCCTTCGGTTTGCGCGTCAGCAGATAGACCATGCCAATCACGGTCAGCACCGACACCATCCCCGCCAGTCCCAGGACCCTCTGCACCGCCACCGTGTACCGCCCCGACGAAGGGTTGTAGCTGCAGCAGTACAGGATAATCAGGTCCACCGGATTGCTGATCTTCTTCTCCGACGCATCCAGCAGCGCCAGCCGCACGTCGCGCGCCGGGTATTCGATGCCCGCCAGGTACTTCGACATCCGCCCGTCCGGCGTGGCGAACATCACCACGCTGGAGTGCGCATACTGGTCCATCTTGCCGTCCGGCCCAGGCACCGTCACATAGTGAAATCCCGTGGCCGATGCAATCGCCTGGATCGACGCCGCACCGCCAGTGAGAAAATGCACCGCCGCGGCCTCGTCCGACGCGCCCATCCCGCCCGTGTCCACAAACCTCTTCTTCTCCGCCACCGCATCGGCGGGCGTGTCCGTCGGGTCGATGCTGAACACCAGCACGTCGTAGTCCTGGCCCGCCTTCAGTGTCGTCTCTCCCAACCCCGTCGCCAGCCCATGCAGCACCTGCGGGCACAGCATCACGCACTTGTAGTACACCAGCGCCATCGCCACCGGACGCCCATCGAACCAGCTCTTCAGCTCGCCCGTCCGTCCACTCTCGTCGGTAAACACCGCCGTCATCGGCAGGGTCTGCCCCAGCCGTTGCTCCAGTCCGGCCTGCGACAGGTACGCAGGAAGCTGCTGCGCCGCGGCGCCCAGCGGCTTGTCGGCCGAGTACCCCTGCGCACCGCCGCGCGCTCCTGCAAGCCCGAACGCCAGCGCAACCGGCAATGCCGTCGCAACGCGCAACCGCATCGCGCCGCGCAGCCCTGGCGTTCGTCGCTCCGTCTCCATCATTGCCTCCAGCAGTGCCGCCCTCTCCCGCCCCCGTAAGGCCGGCACCCCTTCTGTCTAAGCTACCACCGCTGCGCTCCATGTTGGCGGAGCACACCGTTCGATCGCTTGCGTGGGCGCACACGTCGCGTTGCAGGAGCGCAGCACGGCGGCATCGAAGTTGCGCCGCCCGCCAAGGTATCATCTTGCTATGACCCTAACCGCGGAAGACCGCGCCCGCCGCATCAAAGTCCTGCTCTTCGACGTCGATGGAGTCCTCACCGACGGCCAGCTCTACTTCCTTCCCGAAGATGGCGGCAAGCCCGGCCCCGACGGCCGCCTGCACGGCATGGAGTTCAAGGGCTTCACCGCCCACGACGGCCTCGGCATCTCCATCGCGCGCCTCGGCGGCCTGCGCGTCGGCCTCATCACCAAGCGCGAGTCGGCCACCGTCGCCATCCGCGCGCAGGACCTCAAGCTCGAGTTCGTCTACCAGGGACAGTCGCACAAGATGAAAGCTGTAAACGAGATTCTCAAGCGCGCCGCAATCACCCTCGACCAGATCGCCTACGTCGGCGACGATGTCATCGATCTGCCCGTCCTGCGCCTCTGCGGCCTGGCCATCGCCACTGCCAACGCGCGTCCGCAGGCCAAGGCCGCCGCCCACTACATCACGCCCAATCCCGGTGGACAGGGCGCGGGCCGCGACGCCATCGAGTTCATCCTCGCCGCACAGGGAAAACTCGACGCCGCCATCGAGGCACTCCTCGACGCAGACAACCCCGCCGCCGCCATCGCAGACATCGGCACCGGAAAAATGTAGATATGGATCGAGTGGCATGGCGGCCTGTCTCGGAAGTCAATTGAATCAACCCTGTCGTCCTGAGCGATCCGCCACAATGAGCCCGCGCACAGACCCACTCCCAGCCGACCGTCCATCGCCATCCACTCCCGCTCATCCGGAATCGCGGCCACCAGCCCTGAAACTGGCCCCGGAAGACTTCTACTACGAAGGCCCCTGCCTCGTCTTCACCGCCGCGTACCACCTCAAACGCGGCGCCTGCTGCAACTCCGGCTGCCGCCACTGTCCCTACGGACGCACCGGCTGAGCGCCCCAGACCGGCCTAAGCGAGCGCGCAGAACGAGTCCAACGACACCGACGGTCTACGCCAAACCGCGACATTCCAAAGCTTCCCCCACCGACTCCAGCGTCGGCGTGTGGCGCTCAGTGAGCGACCTGGCCAACAACGTCGGTGCCTGCGGCAAGCGGTTTTTCCACCACATGCCACAGGTCTCCGGCTGCGTCTGCGACGACCGCCAGCACCGGGACCTCGATGCGCGTGCCGCCGCGCGAGACCGCATGGAGGACGCCCACATCGCCGACGGCGAAGCGGGTACGGTCGAGCGCCATCCTCCAGCGCGCGGTTGCACCGGAGCGCGACTCCATTTGAATGTCTGTCACAACAGCCGTGAATTCAACTTCGGTCAATGCAACTTCGGTCAATGCGTCCCGTCCTTTCACTTGCCCTGGCCGTACAGCAGGGCTTCAACCTCTCGCTTGCTGCCTACGACGAAGGGCGTGCGTTGATGAATTCCGTGCGGTTTGATGTCGAGGATGCGGCCCTTGCCGGTCGAGGCCATCCCGTCCGCCTGCTCCGCGATGAAGGCGAGCGGGTTCGCCTCATAGAGCAGCCGCAGCTTGCCTCCGGGCTGCTCGCGGGTCGGCGGATAGAGGAAGACTCCGCCTTTGAGCAGCGTGCGGTGAAAGTCCGCGACGAGGCTGCCGATGTAGCGCGAGCTGTACTGCCGGCCCAGCGCGCCGGCACGCAACAGGGCGACATATTCGCGGAACTCCTCGGGCCATGCGGCTGCGTTGGACTCGTTCACGCTGTAATAGCTGCCCTGTTGGGGCATCTTCATGTGCTCCTTGGTGAGGACGTAGGCCCCGATGGTGGGGTCCAGCGTGAACGCATGGACGCCGTGGCCCGTGGTATACACCAGCACCGTCGAGGGGCCGTACACCACATAGCCGGCCGCGACCTGGGCGTATCCCGGCTGCAGGATGGACGCCTGCAGGCCGGCGTCCGCGGAGGGAAGCCTGCGCAGCACGCTGAAGATGGTCCCGACGTTCACGTTGACGTCGATGTTGGAAGAGCCGTCCAGCGGGTCGAAGACGATGATGTACTTGCCGGACTCCACCGAGCGGTCGAAGGTGACGGGCTCCTCGTCCTCTTCGCTGACCAGCGCGGCGACGGAATCGCGCAGGCCCAGGCAGTGCAGCAGTGCCTGGTTGGCATACACGTCCAGCTTCTGCTGCTGCTCGCCCTGGACGTTGGTCTGTCCCATGGCGCCGAGAACGTCGTTTAACCCAGCCGTGCGGATCTTGGCCTCGACCATCTTGGTCGCCAGGGTGATGCCGCTGAGCAGCCAACTGAATGTTCCACTGGCCTCGCTGATCTCCTGCTGCTGCTGCAGGATGTGCTGCTGCACCGTCGTAATCATCGTTTTGCTCATCTCCTTGTTCGCAGAGCACCTTAGGTTCGCGTTAGACCATTTCGAGGACGAGAAGGTTCCAGTCCATAAAACCCTTGTGGCTGAGGGCAACGCCCGTATCGGGATGATAGTACTCGTTGAGAGAGCCGTCGATTGCGAGGTCGTTGGCGAGGAGTTTGATGGTTTTGTCGGCGAGTTCGGCAGCCTCGGCTGTGTATCCGTAGTTTCTGAGTCCGTTCCATACGAGATTGTTGACGATTATCCAGACGGGACCGAGCCAGTTGCTGGGATTGGAGCTGAAGGCGAGCGAGTACATGGTTTCGAGGTTCGAGAGTGAACGCACGCCCCAATCTGCGCGAAGGCGGGTGTCGGCGAGATAGGCGCTCTCGACGAGCGATTTCGCGTGTTCCGGCGACGCCACGCGGCACCACATGGGCAGGAATCCGGTAAACATCTGGATACGAAGCGGCAGACACTTCCACGACATGTCCATGCCGGGCTTGACGTGGGGGACCAGTTCCGAGCGGCGGTCGGCGCACTGAACATCGACGGTGTAGTAGAAGCGGTCGCGCGGGTCCCAGCAGAACTGCTCGATGTTGTTGGCGAGGGTGTGGGCCTGGGACGACAACCTCTGCTCGTCGGCGGGACGGCCCAGGCGCCGCGCCAGTGTGGCCGCTGCGGTGAGGTCTGCGTAAAAGAGGCAGTTGAGGAGCAGGTTTGCCGAGGAGAAGAAGGGGCGACCAAAGGTGGTGGGGTCGTTGTCGTCGCCGATGGCGACGTCGTTTCCCCAGACGAGGAGGCCAATCGGGGATTGGTTTCCCGCAATCCATGAGTCGTAGAACCGCATCAACCGATCGAAGCGGGGGCTGAGCCAGGCGACATCGTTTGTCTCGTCGGCGATGAGAAGAGCCAGTTGGGCGAAGACGGGCTTGGCTTGATTTCTGCTGTTGGGAGTGGACTCCTTCAGGCAGCCGAAGGGATCTGGATCGGTGACACTCATCATGATTGGGAGGCGCCCCGTGGCGGATTGGCGATCGAGGAAGTTCGCGAGACTTCCGCGAGCGTGCGCGGCGACGCGGGAGTGGAGTTCGGGGTTGCGAGCGAGATTCGCGTAGCGAAAGAGTCCGCGCGCGGTCCAGAGGGTGTCCCAGTCCCATAGGCTGGTCGAGTACTCTTTTCCAGGCAAGCTGGGCGCTATGCTGGGCCACTTCAGTGTTCCTTCGGACGGGCGCAGGAGTTGCGGCACGGTTTGGCTGAAGTAGTTCATCAGCGAGTCTGTTGCGGCCTCGCGTTGGACAGGAGACATGGCGGGCCGGGCCATTTGACCGGCCCCGGGCAGGCCGACCGGAAGCAGCGACGCACCTGCCGTCATCGCGGTTGAGGCGAGCAGTTTGCGTCGTGACAGGGTCAACATGATCCTCCGCGTGAAGAGACTATTGAGCTGCTCGGGGGGGGCGTTCCGGGGGAAGGCCGCTAGCGGCTCAGGTCAGGTCGCCGGTATCGAAGGGCGCCACCTTGCGGCCGAGCGCGGAGATGTCGTGCCGCCCGCCGATGAGCCCCTCGACGACGGCGTTCAACTCTTCCTCGGAGCCGGCGTCGGCGCTGGCAACCATCTCTCCGAGCGCCTCGGGCGCGTGCAGGCTCTCCAGCAGCACGGTGCAGTGGGCCACGGCGGTGTGGTCCAGGCCCAGACCCTCCGGCGTCTTGGCCTTGATGCCGACCTCGCCGGGTTTTACGCCCAGCAGCTCCGCCACGCGCTCGCGCAGCTCCCCGGCGATGGGCACGATCTTGGGCTGCGCAAGGACCAGCACGGTATCGACGTTGACGATGCGGTAGCCGGCGGTGGCAACCTCCTCCAGGGCCGTCTGCAAAAATACGCTGGAGGCCGCGCCCTTCCACCGCGGATCGCTGGGCGGAAAGAACGTGCCGATGTCGCCCGCCGAGACGGCGCCCAGCAGCGCGTCGGTGATGGCGTGCAGAAGCACGTCTCCATCCGAGTGGCCTGCCAGCCCCTCTGTGTGCTCGATCGCCAGGCCGCCGATCACCAGCGGCAGGCCTGCGCGGAACTCGTGCGAGTCAAACCCTATTCCAATTCTCATGCTCATCGATTCGGCCCCTCCAAAGATCTGGCCGCGTCCGTTGTCTTCAGGTAGAACTCGGCCAGCTCCAGGTCTCCCGGTTGGGTGATCTTGAAGTTCTTCGCCGAGCCTGCCACCACAGCCACCACGATCCCCGCCCGTTCCAATAGGCTGGCCTCGTCGGTGCCCACGAAGCCGTCCGCGGCCGCCTCGGCAAAGGCCCGGCGCAGCAGCCCGCAGCGCGCGCCCTGCGGCGTCTGCGCCTGCACAATTCTCTCCCGCGGAATGGTCGCCGTCACGATGGCCCCATGCGCCGTCCGCTCCACCTGCTTGATGGTGTCCACCGCCGGCAGGCCCACGATCGCGGCCCCGTGTTCGACGACGGCGTCGATCGTGCGCTCGATGGCGTCCACATCGATCAGGGGCCGCGCCGCATCGTGTACCAGCACTACATCGTCGTCGTCGCAGCCGTTCTCCGCGATGAGCAGCGCCAGCGCATTGCTCACCGATTGCTGCCTCTGGTCCCCGCCCTCGACGACACGCACCTTGCCGCGGCTGGCGCCCGCATCGCCCATTCCGAACTCCGCCACCTGCGCGCGCACGCGCTCCATCTCCGAACGCCGCACCGCAATGTAAATCGCCTCCACGCGCTCGACGGCCAGAAATGCACGCAGGCAATGCACCAGCATCGGAACGCCCGCAATGGCCAGAAACTGCTTCGGCGTGGACGCGCCGCCGCCCGCGCCACTCCCCACGGACATCCTCGTCCCGATCCCAGCCGCCGGTAGAACCACAAAGACTCGCATAGCCCACGAAGTATAACAAGAGAGCCGTCTGTTGGGCCGCAAACACCCCAATCGCGCAGGGCAATCGCATAACCCGAAGAGAGTCTTCCTCCGATATCCGGCCAAACTCGCCGTGTCAAGCCCCCGCTCAGCCCCGTACCATCAACCCCGCTCCACCCCACGTCCTCACACCCACCCCACCGCCGTCATCCCACGCTCCCCCACCCTATGCCTTGTCGTCATCCTGACCGCAGCCTCCCGCCGCCTCATCGCGGGAGGCGGAGTCGAAGGACCCCGGCGCTCTCCACCAAACCACAACCCTCCGCCCCGTTCTCCAAACAATCTCCAGCCTTTGCTCTTGTCGTGCATCGGGGGCACGTCCCTTGCAAGCTCAGATCGCAGAAATCGAGCCTCTCTTGTTTTGAGCTGTCAGCTTACAGCTCAGGAATCGGCCTCTCTTGCCTTGGACGACCTTCCAATGCGCTCGTCCCCCGCAAATCCCCCTGTCACCCCCCCCACCTCGCCCCTCAAATCCACCAACCACCACAATCCAAACCACTCCCCCCCCCAAAATATCCCCAAATACTTGGCATAGTAGTTTCCCCCCGCTTGGTAAAATAGAACCATAGATCGAAGTCATCGGACCGGCTGCGGACAGAGTTCTCAGCGGGGCCGGTGGCGAGCAGCAGGCAGCCAGCGCACCCGGCCAGCAGGATCGGCCGGAACGGCAGAAGTTCCATCAACAACCGCCCAGCCACGGCCCGCAAGCCTCTTCGCCCCAACGCCTCGCACTGTGTCATCTCTGCGACCAACCGCAATGCAATGAATCTCTTAGCTCCATAAGCGGCCTGCAAACACGGCCCCGGCGCGCCCGTATTTGCAGCAACAAGCCAAACAGACACCAGGGTCCTGAGTCTAACGTTCTTTTACAAAAGCGGGCGACGGAGTCCAGTCTCCTAGTCCTCGATTCGCAGCACAAAATCAAGGGCACAAAACCAAAGGCCAAAACCAAGGATCAACGGCAAGGGCCAAATCCAAGGGCCAACGGCAACGGTAAGGGCAAACGGCAAGAGCAATCGGCAAGGGCGATCGGTAAGGGCCAAAGGCCCGCTGTATACCAGCCTGGGGCGCAGCCCCAGGCTACATTGCACCCCAAACCAGAGGGCTGAAGGCCCGACCTATACGAACTTCAGCCCCAGGGCACTTAACATCAACTTGCACCGAATCGACCCAAAGCAACCCGGATCATGCCTCATAAGTACAATAGAGTCTAATATTTAGCCGTAAGTCCAATGGAATCCAATTTTTGCCGGCACATACCACC
>JAJZDL010000075.1 GCA_021851465.1 Acidobacteriota bacterium | reverse complement strand
CGTTGCCATTGCCGCGCCGCGCCCGTCCAACCCGCCCTCCCACCACACCACCCCCAGCAGCAGCAGAAAAAACTGTGCAATCAAAATCGACCGCATCCCAAAATCGTTGTTTGCCACAATCGACGAGCGCAGAAACGTCGAGACCGTCAGCCCCGCCACAGCCAGCATCGCCGCCGTCCGCCCCGCCTCGTCGAGCCACCGCCTGCGCATCGCCCGCAGTGCCATCGCCAACACCAGCCCATAGAACCCCAGTTCCACAAAGTACCCCGGCAGCAGCAGAACAAGCCCCACACCCACGCCCTCCATCGTCGGATGCCTCCGCGCCAGCCGCGCAACCCAGCCAATCCCCTGCACGCTCTCCGTCGGGATGATCTGCCGCACCCCTAGGCGCAGAAGGTGCGCGGCGTTGTCGGCAACCGATCCGCCGCTGGCCTGTGCCCTGATCCCGCGCGCCCCGCCTGTCCCCGGCGATGCCTGCGCCACCACAGCCGATTCCTCCCCGCGCAGCTCCGCCAGATACGGCATCAACGCCACCGCCGCAACCGCCCCCGCCAGCAGCAACACCGTCGCGCGCCCCCGCGAACCCGGCTCCCAAACCACCGCCCACAACAGCCACGCCGCCATCGTCATGGCAAATGCCATCGCAACCCACGTCGAAAGTCCAAACGCACTGGCAAACGCCACTCCCGCAATCGCTCCACATCCCACGCGCCGCCCCCTGCCAAGCCCCTTCGACATCCACACCAGCAGGAACCCCAGCAGGCAGCACACCAGCCCCGCCACATGGTGCGGCACCCACAGCACTGTGTCCATCCACGACGACACCTGCGCCCCAGACCACCACTCCATGTCTCCATCGGTCGGCATCCGCAGCAGCGCCTTCGCCAACACCGGCAGAATGTCCAACCCAGTCACCGCCAGCAGCCCAAGCGCCACCGCCAGCCGCGGAACGCCACTCCTCGATAAAGCGGCTGTCCCACTCCCACATCCCGGTTCCCCAATCCGGGCTTGCACGCCGGCCCCATCCTCCAGAAAGTTCCTGCAATACAGCCCCACAATCGCCGCCAGCCCAAACCCCGCCCACGCCGCGCTGGCGATCGTCGCCTGCCGCGCCGTCGCTGCCGCCAGCCGCGCGGCCACCGCCGTCGACACATACCAAAAATAGTAGTAGCGCATCGCCGCCGCATGGCCCGGCCAGAACAGAGGGTTCACCGGAGGCACGCCCGTGCGCGCGACCGCGTCCACAAACGCCGTGCGCAGCGCATGGTCGAAGACCGTCACGCTGAAGTACAGCCGTCCGCCCATGCCAACGTCCACCAGCTCGCCCACCACAAACAACACCCACGCCGCCGCAACCCAAACGCCCACCCGGTTCCACTGGCCCGCGCACCCAACCTTCCGCCGCAGCCACGCCTCCCACGCCGCAATCCCCACAAACCCCAAAGCGCAGACACCCGCAAGCCCGCACACCGCCGTCAGCGACAGATACTTCGCAAGCAATACCGACACAAGAGTCATCCCGCCGAACGAGAGCGCCACGCCCCACGCCAGCCGCTCGCCGGCCGTCCGTCCGCGAAACTCCAACACGTCGCACGCCCACCCCACGCAGTACCCCGGCGCAAGCAGCACCGCCGCAAACGCCACCACGCAGCGCAGACAGCCGAAGATATCTCCCCACGTCAACGCGCTCAGCGCCAAACCAGTCGCACCCCCGCCAGCCATTATCGCCGCTCACGCTGCTCCGTGCGAGGTTCAAGCCGTCGGGCGCAATCGTTTTATGCCACGCGCCTCGCACCCCGAAGCGCTCCGTATACTACCCTCGTGCCCGACCGTCCCTGGATGGCCCGCAACTGCCCTGCATCTCTCCGTCGCCTGTCTTCGCCCTCACCCGTCGCGCCTGTCATTCTGAACGGAGTGAAGAATCCCCGCATTGTTCTTGCGGCGCGCCCAGGGCAATCGCAGGAATCGAAGAGAATCTTCCTCCGTTTTCCGGCCAAACTCGCCGTGTCAAGCCCACTGGGGCGGTAAAATCGCCGCATCCTCAACATAAACAACCGCTTGCCTTCGAAAAATAGTTGGCATGGTAGTTTCCCTCCGCTTGGTAGAATGGAACTGTAGATCGAAATTGAATCGTCCTTCTGCCCCTGAGAACCTGTCCAGAGACAGTTCTCTCACCGAAGATTTACGCCTTGTCATTCTGACCGCAGCATCCTTTGAGAATTGTCATTCTGAGCGCAGCTTGCTTGAGACTTGTCATTCTGACCCTGGGCCTGCCGAAGGGGAAGAATCCCCGCATCCCCTGCGCCTTGTCATTCTGAGCGCAGCGAAGAATCCCCGCATTTTTTCGGTGGAGGTGACAGCCGACCCATCGCCAGAGATGCCTCAAACCCCACCCAAGGGCGGAATAAGCCCTTGATAGTAGATACTTTACCCGTAACCCCTATGCATTGAATACTTTGGCGGCCCAACCACCCCGCAAGCCTTTGAATCCAATCGGCTTACGCACAGGTTCTCTGTTCTCTATACTTTGCCTCGGCAATAAATACCTTGACTAACCCACTAAACATTTCCCGCGTGCCGCTAAAGAGTCATGGGAATCCAACAAGCTGCGATTAGAATCAAATAGTGGTCGCATGTTGAATGTTATGTGTATATTTATCGACGTGCCTTTCGCAGACGCATTCAAGTTGTCCAGCCACTTTTTGAAGCATGGGCACAAGTTCGGCGCTACGTCTGAGGCTGAATATGAGCGTATGGCAGACGAGTTCATGTCGAAGGCGATTACCGCCGACATATACGAATGTACCTCGCCCCACGGAAGGCGCGATCGCAACAGGCTGGAAGGCTCCACATTGTATTTTGGAGCCGCTTATAACGGAGATACTATTGCAACGTACTTCCCTCGATCTGCCATGGCTGTGCAGAGAAAGGGAGGGCCACTAGGGTTTGTATTGTCCAAGTGTGCCGAGGTGAGATTCTGATGTTTACATGCCCTGTCTGCTTTTATGACAAGATGCCTGATGCTGCAAGCGACTACAATATATGCCCGTGCTGTGGTACCGAGTTCGGTGTTGACGACGAACTAATGAACCATGCGCAGTTGCGCCAGTACTGGATTTCCACGGGAGCGAAGTGGTTCTTCAACGAACCTCCCCTAACGTGGAATGCGTGGTTCCAGTTATCAATAGCGGGGGTTCCGCTTCCCTACGCGAGCGCAGTTACGTTTGGAGGCCCTACTCCGAGTCCTAATTTCGTCCTATGCGGAGCATCCCCTAGGGAACCCGCAATATCATCCAATCCCTACCCCGATCTTGCGGAGGCGGCATAGCCATGCCTCAACTGAAGATCATTACCGCGTGCGAGAAAGTTATATACGATCAGGATGGCCCCGTTTCGCTAATCGGCATCTTTGAGGCCATGCAATTCCGCCTCCAGGACGCCCCATTACCTGACCGGGCAATTGCACCAAATCAGTGGAGTGTTTTTACTCTGTGGGAACCTCAGATCGGTGAAACGGGACATCCTTTTACCCAAGTCATTCGTGTGTTTGCTCCTGACGGAACTCTTTTTCTTGAGAACGAACATACTTTCGTGGCGATTGACCCAGAGCGGACGCAAATAAGAGTGCGGATAAACGTGCGATCACTGCCCATCTGGAAAGCTGGCAAAGTTGATATAAAGGTATTTTTGAAGGGAAATGAAACCGAACAGGGTTCCACTTGCTTCAACATCGTTTACCTTCCTAAGGAGGAAAATGTCGAAGCCACTGCTTCCACCGTCAACTAAAGCATACGCCAATTCTATTGAGGCGGACAGGTTTACGGATGCTCTTCGTAGGGTTGTTTCCGCCAGCCCGGCTTCCTCCCGCGCCGCAATTGAGGCGTCGAAATTAACGAAGCCTTCGCGTCATACTCGATTCGTTTACGCCCCCGCAAAGGACCGGGCTTAGGCTTGTGAGGCTGCCTCCTTACCCGTCAACTCTGCGTAGGTAAGGCGACGGTTTACGACCTGCGAGAGAGCCTGAACGAAGCGGCTCGAATCGGTATGATTGATGCGGTGGTTGAACCGGAACATGGCCTCATCCAAATAGCGATCCATGTGGTACGGCTCCACCGCAACGTAGGTGCCATTCAATCCTCGCTTGAGTAGCGACCAGAAATTTTCGATGGCCTGAGTATGAACTTGGCCGCGCACATATTCCTCGACATGGTTCACCGTTTCATGGATGAATCCACTCTCGGCCAGCCTGTCATACCCCGACCATCCATCCGTATAGACAGTCGAGCCAAATCCCACGCGGTCTAGGATGGCTTTCTGTAGCGTCTCCCGCTTTACGTTCGGCACTACCTGAGCGCGAACCTTGCGCGTCTCCCTGTCCAGTATTCCGAATACCGCCGTCTTTTCGGCATAGCCATTCAGGGCCAGCTTCTGTTTGAGGCGGCGCGAACGATGCATGTTTTTCGGCTTCCCGCCGTGGAACGATTCGTCGGCCTCTACAGGGCCTTTCATCGGAACCACCGTCGTATCTTTCAGGATGTGACGGAGACGCTGTAAGACGAACCATGCGGCCTTCTGGCTGATTCCCAGATCACGCGAAACCTCATACGACGACACACCGTTTTTGCAGTTCACGAGCAGCCAGAGAGCCGTTAGCCACTTATCCAGACCAATCGGGCTATCCTCGAAAATCGTGCCAACCTTGACGCTGAACTGCTTGCGGCACGCATAGCACTTCCACCGGGCCTGAGTTTTCAGCCAGTAGTGATTTTTTTTCCCAGTCTGGGCAGCTTTGCACTTCGGGCATACCGGGCTACCATCTTCCCATCGCAGATAGGCGACTGCGTTGATGCAGGTCTGAGCGTCCGAGAAGCATCTGATTGCTTCGATTAGGGTTTTCGGCATTTCCATGTTCGTTCACCTTGACTAACCAAAGAATAGCCGATGCCTTTGGGTTAGTCAAGGTATTTATTGCCTTTGCCTCTACGCCCATGAAAACACGCTTTTTACCTCCCCGAACGAAAAGTGGGGGGGGGGGGTAATATAGACTATTTAATATATATTATTCCGCCCGGCAACCTATCGAGATCGCAAGATCGAAGGATGCAGCTCAAATGAATGCAGCTCCGATGCTGGATCGATCGACTCATGCGATTGCCCTGGGCGCGACACAACCCACCCTCGGCACAGTCCTTCGGAATGCTATACTGGCTCTCGGGAATGACGTCGCTCCTGCCACGTTCAAAGTGTGCGCAGGCTCCATGCGGAGGTGGCGAAATTGGCAGACGCACTAGCTTGAGGTGCTAGCGCCGCAAGGCATAGGGGTTCAAGTCCCCTCCTCCGCACCAAATAGACAACAAAGGATTTATCTAAGGATCAGCCCATTCGGTTGGCCCTTCATTACTTGCCGCCTGTAGCGGTTTTGTAGCGGCTGCTCACCCGCGCGAAGCAGCCATGGTTCAGTAGAGAACGCAGGGCCTCGAATACCTGCCGCCCATAACTGCCGAGAACGCAATGGCATGGTGCGTCCACGGCATAAACGATCGATGCAACTGCGAGAGATGCTCTACGCCTCTTCTCGACCGTAAGTCGCACCCGCTTCCCCAAAAGTGCCAGTGCTGCATGCCCGTTCATCCCCTACCATCGAGGGGTAAGATGAATGCCACTTTGACAAATAGCGAAGCTGCGGCCAACAACGAACCTCCGCCAACAAATGCTCCGCGCAACGAGGCCCTCGACGGTTACGAGATCCTCCGCGCGGCTCCCAACCCTGCACTCGACGACCTCGCCGAGCTGGCCGCAAAGCTCTGCAACGCTCCCGTCGCCGGCATCTTCCTGTCCGCCGCTGACCGCATCTGCCTCCATGCCCGCTACGCAATCCGCGAATCCGATCTGCCTCTCGGCAGCCTTCCCGCCATCCCCGCCCTCCGCAGCCAATGCGTCTACGAACTCCCCGACACCAGCCTCCACGCCGCCTTCCCCCCAGGCGAGATCCTCCTCTCAGGCCGCGCCTTCCGCTTCTTTGCCGCGGCCCCGCTCCTTGCACCCTCCGGGCTGCGTATCGGTGCGCTCTTTGTCCTCGACATCCCCGCGCGAAGGCTCACGCCCCTCCAATTGCAGGCCCTCGCCGTCCTCGGACGCCAGGCCATGACAACCATCGAGCTCGACCGCGCCCTGCGCCAGATGCAGCGCGCCGCACGCGCCCGCCAGCGCGTCGAATCCGCCCTCACCGTCGAGCGCAACTTCGTCTCCACAGTCCTCGACACCATCGACGCACTGGTCATCGTCTTCGATACCGCCGGACGCATCGTCCGCTTCAACCGTGCCTGCGAAGCCGCCTCCGGTTACGACTTCCCCACCCTTGTCGGGCTTACACTCTGGGACAAACTCATCCCCCACTCCGACGTCCCCGCCGCCATGCAGGACTTCGCGCGCCTCTGCGTCGGCGAAGCGCCCGCCGCATTCGAGAACCAGTGGCTGCATCGCGACGGCAGCCTCCGCCGCATCGCATGGTCCGCATCGCCGCTCTTCGACGACCGGGGCAGGGTCAACTTCATCATCGCCACCGGCATCGACGTCACCCTCCAGCGCGGGGCCGAAGACACGCTCCGCGAGAGCGAAGCCCGATACCGCCAGCTCGTCGAGAGCTCTCTCGGCATGGTCTGCACCCACGACCTCAATGGCGTCCTGCTCTCCGTCAATACCCACGGCGCGCAGAGCCTCGGCCGCACGCGAGAAGAGGTCGCAGGCCAACGCCTGGACCGGTTCATGCCCCCGCAACACCGTGCCAACTTCGACAAGTACCTCCGCTTCATCCTGCAAAAACGCGAGGCACAGGGGCTGCTCTACCTTGAACACGCCAACGGCGAGACCCGTGTCATCGCATACCGAAACAAGCTCATCGAAACCCTCGCCAAAGCCCCCTACGTCCTCGGCTTCGGCATCGACATCACGGAGCAGGTCCGCGCCGAAGAGAGGTTGCGCGCGCTCATGCGCCAGTCCAACTCCGTCCTCGAGTCCGTCGGCGACGGAATCTTCGGCATCGACCTCGACGGCATCTGCACCGTCGTCAACCCCGCCGCCTCGCAGATGCTCGGATTCAAGCCCCACGAGATCCTCGGGCGCAACATGCACACGCTCATCCACCACTCCCGAGCCGATGGAACCCCATACTCCCCCGCCGACAGCCCCATCCAGAACACCCTCCGCGACCGCAACACCGTACGCATCTCCAACGAGGTCTTCTGGCGCAAGGACGGCTCCAACTTCCCCGTCGAGTACGTCGCCTGTCCCCTCATCGAGGTCCCCTCCGAACACCGGCCCATCATCGGCCCCAAAATCCAGAGCGGAATAGACTTCGACGCCGCGCCAGATCCCCACCCCCCAGGTTCCGACGACAGGCCCGCCGGAACGGCCGTAGGCGTGGTCGTCGCCTTCACCGATACCACCGAGCGCAGTGCCCTCGACCGCATGAAGGATGAGTTCATCTCCACCGTCTCCCACGAGCTGCGGACCCCACTCACCTCACTGCGTGCAGCCCTCGGACTCATCACTGGCGGCTCGCTCGACACGCGCCCCCAAAAGCTGCAACAGATGCTCGAGATCGCCGCCGGCAACACAGACCGCCTCGTCCGCCTCGTCAACGACATCCTCGAACTCGAACGCATCGGCTCCGGCAAGGCTGAGCTGCACTGCACCCTCTGCTCCGCCGACGACCTCTTTCGGCGCGCCACCATCCTACAGCAGGCCGAAGCCGCCAAGGTTCAAATTCGCATCACATTCAACTCCCACGGCGTCAACGTCTGGGCAGACCCAGACCGCATCCTTCAGACCCTCGCCAACCTCGTCTCCAACGCCATCAAGTTCTCCCCGCCCGGCACTGAAATTCACCTTCGCTCGCGCCGCATTGACGCCAAAGAGGCAGTGATCCAAGTCTGCGACCAGGGCCGCGGCATCCCCGAAGACAAGATTGAAAGCATCTTCGAGCGGTTCCACCAGGTCGACGCCTCAGACTCCCGAACCATGGGAGGAACCGGCCTCGGCCTCGCCATCTGCCGCTCCATCGTCCACCAGCACGGGGGCCGCATCTGGGCCACCAGCTCCCTCGGCAAAAGTTCCACCTTCCACTTCACCCTCCCCACCCGCCCCGCCAGTAACCTCCTCTGATTTTTCGTCTTAACGTTCGCCAGCCTTTAAAGACTTCTCCTTCTCCTCGTGGTACTCCTGCTCGGTGTTGATCTCCCACAGCGCCCGCTTGTCCACCTTGCCGGACACCAGTCCATCCACCACATGCATCGCCGTCAACATGCTGTGGTCCTGGTTGTTGTACTTGTGCATCCCGTTGCGTCCCACTAAGAACAGGTTCTCGATCCGGTCGGTAAACGCCTTCAGCTCATCGAAGCGGTTGTACGTCCCGAAGTACGCCGGGTAGGTCTTCGGCACTCGCACAACATGCGCATCGCTCACGTCCGCCGCTTCCAGAATGCCGATCTTCGCCACCTCCGCAATCGCAAACCTCTTCAAGTCCTCGTCCGCCATCTTCCACAGGTCGTCCGTCTCATAACAGAAATACTCCAGCCCAATCCACACCTTGCTTGCATCACTCACTAGGTAGGGGCTCCAGTTGTTGAAGATCTGCAACCGTCCCAGCAGCACATCCGGCTCCTGAATGTATATCCATGTGTCCTTCAGCAACCCGCCGTCAGGCTCGCGTACCTTCAACCGGTCCACCAGCAGCCCCACGGTGATGAAGTCGCGGTACTGCAACCCATCGCTCACCTCCAGCACATTCGCTGGGATCGCCGTCTTCATCGCGCGCAGCAGCTCGCGCATCGGCATGGTCGAGAAAAAATAATCGCCCGCAAACGTCCTTCGCTCCCCGTCCTCGCGCACCGCCTCGATCGACTCCACTCGCAGTGCGCCGCCCTCGGCAAAGTTCAGGCTGTCAACCTTCCACCCCATCTCGACCGTGCCGCCCTTCTGTGCGATCAGATCCGCCACATGCTCCCACAACTGTCCCGGCCCGAACTTCGGGTACATGAACCGCTCGATCAGCGAGGTGTCCATCCCCTTCTGCGCCAGGTCGTTGCCCACGCTCTTCCCGCGAAACAGCTTCTTCACCAAGTGCTTCACCGCCGTCGTCAGGCTCAGCCCCTTGATCCGCTGCGCCCCCCACTCCGCCGAGATTTCGCGGCACGGTGTTCCCCACACCTTCTCCGTATAGCTCTTGAAGAACGTCAGGTACAGCTCCCGCCCAAAGCGGTTGATGAGAAAATCCTCCAGGCTCTTTTCCGGCTTGATCTGCCACACCCTGGACACCGCATAGCTCGTCCCCACTCGCACCATGCGCGCCACTCCGAGGTTCTTCAGCGTGTTCGCCGTCAGTGTGATCGGGTAGTCGAAGAACTTCCGCAGGTAGTAGATTCGGCTGCGCCGCGGCCGGATCAGCATCACCAGATCCGGGTTCTCCGGCTCCGCCACCAGAACCGTCTCCGCCACCTCTTCCGCAGCCTCCTCCGCGCAGAGCGGATCGGCCTCGTCGGCCTCCGTCTCTCCGCCCTCCGCAGGATGCAGCGGCCCAAGCCCGCGTAGCGGAGGCTCCTCATGCAGGTGCGCAGGAACCGTCACTATCCGCCGCTTGCCCTGATAGCTGATCTCCGCACGCTCGCTCACCGCACCGAGCCCAGCCGCAGCGGATTCGCCAGCGCGCTCGCTCGCCGACGGCAGATCCGGCGGCATCAACTCCATCCACCATTCCATCACGCGATCCGACTTCGAGAAGAACCGATGCCCCCCAATGTCCATCCGGTTTCCCTTGTACCGGATCGTCCGCGAGATGCCCCCAATCTCCCCGCTCGCCTCCAGAATCACAGGAACGATCTCCGTCCGCCGCAGAAGCTCCAGCCCAGCCGTCAATCCCGCAGGCCCCGCCCCGATAATCACCGCAACCTTCGCCATCCCTGTCCCTGTCTCCCCCCCTGCATCGGGTCGATGCTGTGAGTTTAGCAGGCCGCTGCGCAGCAGAGGCCCGCAGAACGCCGCGGCGCGAAGCCGAACACCCTCGCGGCAAAGAATGAGAGGAATCTTCACGAGAAACGTCTAAGATAGACAGAGCCTTTGCGGTCGAGCGCGGCGACGCTCTTCCCTGGCCGATGGTGGTTCTTTCCTATGGCAGAGTTTGTAGTCAGGTTGGCGGATGAGCGGGGCCGTGTGCAGGAGCAGACGCACTCCGCGGCCACCGAAGAGGAGCTGCGCGCCCGCTTCGCACAGGCCGGATACTACATCTACTCGATCAAGGCCCGAGGAATGCTCGCCCGCGCCGGCAAGTCGAAAAAAGTCAAGCTGGAGACATTCCTCGTCTTCAACCAACAGTTCCTCACCCTCTTCCGCGCAGGACTCCCCATCCTCGGAGCCATCGAGCTCCTCGCCCGCCGACAGAAGATCCTCCACTTCCGCGCGCAACTCGAAGACGTGGCCACCCGCATCAAAAACGGCGAGTCCATCTCCGAGGCTTTCGTCGCGCAGGGCGGCTTTCCCATCGTCTATACCACCACCCTGCTGGCCGGCGAGCGCTCGGGAAACCTCGAAGAGGTCCTTCAGCGATACCTCGACTTCCAGCGCGTCAGCCTCACCTTCCGCAAAAAACTCGTCGCCAGCCTCATCTATCCCGCCGTGCTCGTCGTCATGGTCATCGGCCTCTTCATCTTCCTTATCACCTTCGTCGTCCCACGCTTCGCCGAGCTCTACGAGCAGCTCGGAACCAAACTCCCCGAACTCACCGTCTTCCTGCTCGCCCTCGGCAAAAACGCCCAGGACTACGGCGTCTATGCCGCCGCCGCTCTGGCGCTGCTCATCTTTCTCTTCACCCGCTGGATCAAGACCGACGCGGGCGCCACCCTCGTGGATCGCGTGCGAATCGCCCTCCCGCTGGTCGGCCCCGTCTGGCTCAAGTATCAGGTCGGCCTCTTTGCGCGCACTCTCTCCACCTTGCTCACCGGAGGCCTCCCGCTGGTGCCAAGCCTCGAGGTCGCCGCCCGCTCCATCGACAGCAAGCAGATCGGCAAGGCCGTCTTCCGCAGCGTGGAGACCGTCCGCGAGGGCAAAGGCCTCTCCGTCAGCTTCGCCGAAACCAAGGTCTTCCCTGAACTCGCCGTCGAAATGATTGAGGTCGGCGAATCCACCGGCGCGCTCCCTCAGATGCTCAACTCCGTCGCCGAGTTCTTCGAGGAGGACGTGCAGACCAACCTCACCGCCGTCATGAGCCTCATCGAGCCGCTCATCCTCATCGTCATGGGATGTGTCGTTGTCACCATCCTCATCGCCCTCTACCTTCCCATCTTCAGCATGAGCGCTGGCTCCGGCGGCGGCGGATAGAAACGCCGCGCAATGAGCCGATCGCCGCTCCGCCCTATTGCGGCTTCACAATTGCCGCAGGCCGGAGATGACCGGTCATCCTGAGAGAAGCTCCCGCCTAAATTGTCATTCTGAGCGAAGCGAAGAATCCCAGTATCTTCTGGCAGCGCGGCGGTCGACACCCGTTACATAGCGACAAAGCCGTCGGCGCAAAGCCTGGCTGAAACAAACAGTCCGCGCCGCAACCCCACCCTCTGCCTCACCCGCGTCGCCGGTAACGAATCGAGAACTCATAGCCCGCGTTTTGCGGAAAGAGCCGCGCAACCATGCGCAGGCGCTCGGCCAGGGCCTGCGCAGCCAGAAGCGGATACTCCCGCTCGCGCAGCTCCGAGTAGTCGAAGTCCACCGCAAGCGAGAGAAGGTAAACCGCAATTGCATCCGAGAAGG
>JAJZDL010000074.1 GCA_021851465.1 Acidobacteriota bacterium | reverse complement strand
GGAGATCCCGCGTCCCCACGCGCCGGGCAACTGCCCGCTCCAGCCGAAGATAGCGTTCTGCGCCGCATAGTTGAACGCGTACTCCGAGAGGTAGTTCGGCGGCAGATTGCCGGAGTGCGCCGCCGTGTAGCTGAGGTCGAGCTGCTGCGTCTCGCTCAGCCGGAAGCGCACGTCCGTCTCCGCGCCGCTGATGTTCAGCGTCGGCACGTTGACCGCCTGCCACTGCTCGCCGGCGTACAGTGGCAGCGTCTTCGAGTAGTCGATGGCATTGGTCTCCTGCAAGCGAAACCCCGCAGCCGTCAGCGTCAACCGGCCATTCTCCGGCCTCCAGTCGAGGCCCGCCTCGTAGCTCCAGCTCGACTCCGGCTTCAGGTTCGGGTCTCCCTTCGTCGCCGGGTCGGAGTAGTAGAGGTCGGTATACGTCGGCAGGCGAAATCCATGCCCCGCCGAACCGCGCAGCCGCACCGTTTTGCTCAGCGTATAGGCCCCCGCCACGCTGGGCGAGAAGACGGAGCCATCGCCCGAGAGCACCTCCTCGCGCGCGCCGACCGCCAGCGAGAACCGGCCCATCGCGCGCAGGCTCAGGGTGGCGTAGCCCGCGCCCTGGTTGCGCGCGTGGACGCCGAGCGCATTGCTGAGAACTTCGCTGGGGCCGGCTTCGGAGAAGTTGAAGCTGTGGATCGAGTCGCCCGCCGTCTCCAGGCCGTAGGAGAGCGTGGTGTTGCTGCCCAGCTCGTCGGCCCGGCGCAGCGCGCCCTCGTAGCTGACAGTGACGTGGTTGTTCTCGTAGATCTGCGGCTGCCCCTGCAGCAGAACGAACAGATCGCTGTGGCGCAGATAGCTGAAGTCCGCCGCGGTGCGCTCGCCAAGCTGCTGCTGGATGCTCGCCAGCCAGCCCTTGGTCCGCTCCCACGAGTCGTACGGCCCATAGAAATCGTTGGCGCCGTAGGGCCGGTCGCTGGCCGCCAACAGAACGTCCGTCGTCCCCGGCTTCGTCTTCAGCCATGCCTCGTTGGCCAGCGCGTTGCTGCTGTAGTTGCGATCGGCCATAAAGCCGTCCGAGGTGTCGCGGCTTCCGGTCAACTGCTCGGCAAACGGCCCCGCCGAGTAGGCCGCGCGCAGATGGTTCTCCAGCGATCCGTAGTTCCCCGCGCCGGAGCGCGCCACCACGCTCAGCCCCGCGCCCGGCGGCCCGGTCAGCAGGTTCACCGCCCCGCCGATGGCATCCGACCCATAGTAGGTCGAGCCCGAGCCATGCAGAATGTCCACGCGAGTGATTGCGTCCAGCGGCACCGGAATGTCCAGGTTCAGGTGCCCGCTCTCGGGGTCGTTGACGCGCAGCCCATTGACCAGAATCAGCGACTGCTCGAAGGTCGTTCCGCGGATCGAGAGGTCCGCCTGCACGCCCTCGCCCGCGCGCGCCTGCAGGTTCAGCGATGGGTCGGTGCGCAGCAGGTTCACCAGGCTGTTTGTGCCCTCCGGCGCCTGGCGCGGCTGGATCGTCTCCACCGAGCGGTCGCTCTCCGACAGCGGCAGCGGCTCGGCCGTCGTTACGACCTGTACGCTCTGTTGAACGCTGCTCGGGGGCGGCGGCGCGGCTTTCTTCTGCGTGGCCGGAGGCTGGTCCGGGCCGCTCGGCTGTGCGGCGCTTGAAGTGTCCTGCTGGCCGGCGGCGATGCCCGCGCAGAGGAGGCACAGAGCGAGAGAAGTGATCGTTTTTTTCATGTGGGTGCGGTCTGCCTTCTGTTTGCGGAATACAGCATGGGCCTGGGGACGGCGCATCGGGAAAGAACGACGGTGCGGGAATGAAAAGCGGCCAGCCGTGCGATCGGTCGCGCAGAAAACCTCTCTGCGATGATGCAGGAGTGCGCGCAGAGGGGCAACGATACTTTCGTCTTGCGCTAAATGATTGATCGAGTAAACTATATCCATCCGGCGATGCGCATTGAAGCCTTCCTACGCGAGAGCCCCATGTTCACGGTGAAGCGCGCGTCGCGGCACTTCGACCGCGTCGCGGCCGATGCTTTCTCCGCGGACGGCCTTGGGTTCATGGAGGGCCTGCTGCTTGCGGCGATCTTCTTCGAGGCGCCGCGCCCCATCAAACCGTCGCACCTGGCCGAGACCTTTGCCACGACGCGCGGCAACGTGAGCCATGCCATCTCTTCGCTGGAGGCGAAGGGCCTCGTGCAGCGGAAGATCGATCCGTCCGACGCGCGCGGGTACCTGCTTGCGCTGAAGCCGCCCGGCAAGCGCTGCGCGCTGCGCGTCATCGCAGCCTTCGACAGAATGCAGCGCGGCTTCGAGCAGAAGGTCGGCAGGGCCGCGCTGACCGAAGCGCTCGATGCCATCCGCGCGCTCGAATCGTGCAAACACATATAGGGCGCGGCGGACGGGATCCACGCCGTCTTCGGCGAGACAACGTAGAATGGACAGGTGAGCCAGCCGTCCGCAACCCTGCCCGAGATCCGCCGCAAGGTCGAGCGGCGCGAGCGCATCTCGCCCGCCGACGCCCTTCTGCTCTGGCGCGAGGCCAGCGACCCTGAGATGCGCGCGCTCGCCTCCCAGGTGCGCGCGCGCTTCCACGCGCCAGGCTCCTGCACCTACCTGCTGATGCGCATCGTCAATACCACCAATGTCTGCGTGGCGCAGTGCGACTACTGCGCCTTCTACACGCTTCCAGAACAGGCCGGCGGATACGTCCTCACCGAGCAGCAGATATTCGCCAAGCTGGATGAGCTGCTCGCGCTCGGCGGAGACCTCGCAGGATTCAACGGGGGCTTCAACCCGCAGCTCACCATCGACCACTACTGCAACCTGGTGCGCGCCATCCGCGCCCGCTACGGCGACCGCATCGAACTCTACGCCTTCACCATCGCCGAGTTCATGTACCTCGCCGACCACGCCTCGCTCTCCTACGCCGCCGCCGCCGAGCGCCTCAAGCAGGCAGGTGTCCGCTGGATCACCGGCGGAGGCTCGGAGATCCTCACCGAAGACTTCCGCCGCCGGCACAGCAAGTTCAAATACACCGTGGCGCAGTTCTTTCAGGCGCAGGCTGCCATCGCCGCCGCCGGACTGCGCACCACCGCAACCATGGTCATCGGCTTCGACGAGAGCATCGAGGAGCGCATCGAGCACCTCGACCGCACACGCCGCTTCCAGGACGAGACCGGCGCGCAGGAGAGCTTCCTCTGCTGGACCTTCAAGCCCTGGGCCACTCCGCTCGGCGCGCAGCTCGGCAACATCGAGATCACATCCGCCGAATACCTGCGCCACTTGGCCCTGAGCCGGATCTATCTGGACAACATCCCGCGCATCCGCACCTCCGTGCTCACCCAGAACGAGCGCGCGCTCGAGGGGCTGCTCTACGGCGCGGACGACTTCGACATCCCCATCGAGGACGAGGTGACGCAGAAGGCAGGCGCAACCATCAGCCTCAACTTCGACAAGATTCTGAACGTCGCGCGCAGCCTTGGATTCGAGCCCGCATATCGGCCTGTGGCCCTGCAACAACCGGCAACGATCCCTTAATCCGGCTCGATTCGTCCGGCCCGATCTCACTTGCTGGGAAGCGCGTAGATGACCTCTCCCGGACGCGCGTAGTGCAGCTCTTCGCGCGCCTGGTGTTCGATCGCATCGGGGTCGCTCTGCAGCCGGTTCACATGCACCGTCAACAGGTCGTTCTCGCGTTGCAGCTCCTGCATCTGCCGGGTGAGCCGATGCGTCTCCTGCCGCTTCTGCTCATACACCGTCAGCCCATTGGCCCCGAAGACGACGTGATACGCCACCGCCAGGGCCAGCGCCGCCGCCGCCGCCGTCGCCAGCCTGCGCCGCCCCATCGAGAGCCGCGCGTACAGCGCGCGCAGCGATGCAGCGCCATGCCGATTCGCCAGAATTGCCGGGCCTTCTTCCATCGTTCCAGTTGATGTGGTCGCAGCCCTTGCAGTCAAGTCCGCAGTGCGCACACGCGTCCGGCAGGAACCAAGTTCGTACCGGGCACAGTTCGTCTGCCGGCCAGCTACAGACGCCTCGATCGTCTCTCAGAATCTGTTCAGAAACAGTGCGTTTCATCGAAGATTTATGAATTGTCATTCTGACCCTGAGCTTGTCGCAGGGGAAGAATCCCCGTATTTCGTCGTTGCTTGTCTCCTCGTTGAGCGCTGGTTCTGTACTTTCTGGACAGGTTCTCAGGAGACCATCGGCAGCGTTGACTCGGCCACGGCCCGGCGGCGTTCCAACCGGTCGGCCGCGATGCGTCGGCAGCCGGGCCAGTCGATGGGTTGGGTGGATACAACAGACTCGCATCGACCCGCATCAATAAACCTAGCCGGCGAACGCCTGCTGGAAATGGAGGGTTTTCATTCTATGAAATTTCGTAGCGTCTTGATGGTCGCCACATGCGCGACTCTCTTGTTGTCTCCTGCCTTCGGCTTTGCCGATCAGGTCGGGATTGATTACAACCATCAGACCAACTTTGCCGCCTACCACACGTATTCCTGGGGCACGGTGAAGGTTTCCGATCAACTGGATGCCAATCGCATTAAACGAGCAGTCGATGACATGCTGCAAAAGGATGGATGGCAGATGGTGCCGTCGGGCGGCCAGGTGACCCTTATGGCAACCGACAACATCCACTCCGAGAAGGAAGCCGAAACCTACTATAGCAACATGGGCGACGGCATGGGTGACGGCATGGGCATGGGGATGGGCATGGGCTGGGGTGGCGGCTGGGGCTGGGATGGCTGGGGCGGTGGAGACGGCGGGTTCGGCGACGCGACCACAACAACCACCACCATCCAGACGGCTCACATGGTCATCGACCTGTTCGACACAAAGTCGAAGCACCTGCTCTGGCGCGGAGTCTCCAGGGGCGAGCTAAGCGGCAAACCCGAAGAGAACCGGAAGCGGATCTATGAGGACATCGACCATATGTTCAAGGAATTTCCGCCAAAGGCAAAGAGCTGATCCGGAACGGGGCCGCACTCGATCGATACGGCAAGAGTCGGCCCCGATTCCTCAGTCCTCGATCCGATCCCTTCTCGGTCCGATCTCTCCGATGGTTCGGTTCCTTCGTGCGTCCCGCAGCCCATCGCGACGAATCCCGGTCCTCTCAAGCTAAAATCGGCTCAGGCCCATGCATCCAGCCAATTCCATCGGTTCGATCCCTTGGCACGCTTGGGGATCGTCGCGCATCGCGGAATCATCTCTCCCGGCTGTATCGTTCACGGGATGCGGTCTCCTGCATGGGAGAACCGGCGTGCAAGGGCCGGTCGAGATGAAGGAATGAACCCATGAATGAACCCAGGATCGACCGCAACAGCATCGTCTGCTGGAGCGGCGAAGCGGTGGCGACCGAGGTCGAGGGCGAGGTGGTGCTGATGCACCTGGAGCGCGACCGCTGCCACGGCCTGGGCAGCACCGGCAGCGCGATCTGGCGCAGGCTGCGCGAGCCCGTGCAGGTGGCTGTGCTGACGGAGCTGCTCGAAGAGGAGTACAGCGCCGCGCCGGGTGAGATCGCATCGGACGTGCTGCGCACGCTCACACAGCTTGTCGCCGAAGGGCTCGTCCAGGTCTGCGCCCCCAACTCGTAGAGATGCGCTCGCCGCCACGTCGCGCGCCTCTTTGCGCAACCCCCCAGCCTGGACCGAAGCGCTCCTGCGTAGCGGCACACGGATGCATGCTTCCGGCCCTCCGGAGTTGTGCTGCATGTCACACGGGCCGCCTGGGGCAAGGGATAGAATTGCAAACAGGACTGGGGCCATGAGCCGCAGTCACACGGGAGAGTTTTTATGTCGAAGGGCAGTTGCGATCTTGGTTTGATTGGGCTGGCGGTGATGGGGCAGAACCTGGTCCTGAACATGAACGACCACGGGTACAAGGTTGCAGTCTTCAACCGCACCGTCTCGAAGGTGGACGACTTCATCCAGAACGAGGCGAAGGGAACCAAGGTCGTCGGCGCGCACTCCATCGAGGAGATGTGCGGCCTGCTGAAGTCGCCCCGCCGCGTGATGCTCATGGTGAAGGCGGGCGATGTGGTGGACAACAACATCGAGCAGGTCCTGCCGTATCTGGAGAAGGGCGACATTATCATCGACGGCGGAAACTCGCTCTTCACCGATTCGATCCGCCGCACCAGGTACCTTGCGGAGAAGGGGATTCTGTTTATCGGCACCGGCGTCTCCGGCGGCGAGGAGGGCGCGCGCTTCGGCCCGTCCATCATGCCGGGAGGCAATCCCGCGGCGTGGCCGCACGTCAAGGAGATCTTCCAGGCCATCTCGGCAAAGGTCGAGGACGGCACGCCCTGCTGCGACTGGGTGGGCGAGGACGGCGCGGGCCACTACGTCAAGATGGTCCACAACGGCATCGAGTACGGCGACATCCAGTTGATCGGCGAGGCGTACCAGTTGCTGAAGGACGCGCTGGGCCTCACGCCCGACGAACTCCACGAGGTCTTCGCCGAGTGGAACAAGGGCGAGCTGGACAGCTACCTGATCGAGATCTCGGCGGCCATCTTCGCAATGAAGGACGAGGACGGCTCGCCGCTGATCGACAAGATCCTGGACAAGGCCGGGCAAAAGGGCACGGGCAAGTGGACGGCGATCTCCGCGCTGGATCTCGCCATGCCGCTGACCCTGATCGGCGAGAGCGTCTTTGCTCGCTGCCTCTCGGCGCTGAAAGACGAGCGGGTGGAGGCATCCAAGGTGCTGTCCGGACCGGCCAAAACGAAGACAACGGCGGAGCGCAAGGCGTTTATCGAAGACGTCCGGCGCGCCCTCTACTGCTCCAAGATGATCAGCTACGCGCAAGGCTACATGCTGCTGCGCGCCGCGGAGAAGGAGCATGGATGGCATCTGAACCTGGGCGGCATCGCCCTCATGTGGCGTGGCGGCTGCATCATCCGCAGCATCTTCCTGGGCAACATCAAGGCCGCCTTCGACAAGGACCCCAACCTCGCCAACCTGCTGCTGGACGGCTTCTTCTCGTCTGCGCTGAACAAGTACCAGGCGAGCTGGCGCAAGGCCCTGGTCCATGCCATCGAGAGCGGCGTGCCGACTCCGGCCTTCTCCACCGCGCTCGCCTTCTACGATGGCTACCGCACGGCACGGCTGCCGGCGAACCTCCTGCAGGCGCAGCGCGACTTCTTCGGCGCGCACACATACGAGCGGGTGGACAAGCCGCGCGGCGAGTTCTTCCACACCAACTGGACAGGTCGCGGCGGTCGGGTCGCCTCCGGCGTCTACAACGCGTAGCGCTTCACAGCGGCACAGGAAAATCGGCGCAGGAAAACGGCCAGCTTCGCAAATCGAAGCTGGCCGTCTCCTTGACTCGAAGCCTGCCGGTTGCCTACTGCGCCTGCAGCCTCAGCCAGCACACCCATGTGTAGATGACGACGATGGCAACGGCGAGAATGGCGGAGATCGTTCCCAGAACGCGAATGTACGGCTGAGCTTTATGCACCTTGCGCACAATCGAGATCTGCTGCTCCTGCTCGAAGACGTTGCCCTCGTCCAGAAATATCTGGTTGTCCTCGTAGCGCGTAATGGTGGCGTTATAGGCCAGTAAAGCCAGAAACAGTCCCGTAAAGATGCCCCATACAACGATCAGAACCGGCAAGGCATTAATCATTGGGTGCCTCCTTCTCCGGGTGTTGCAGCAGCTCGTCTGCAACTTGCTGCCAACCGAACCGCTTGGTGGCGGCGCTCTGGAGTGCGCTCAGGATATCGACCGCTGCACGGTATCATACGCCCGGCCGGGAGCGATCCTACAGATATATTTCCTCGGCGCGGAACTGCGCTGCATCGAGCGGGGGCTGCTCCCCATCCAATAAGCGTGCATTGGTTTTCTTGCCACGACCGGAATGGTCGCATATACTTGAGATGTTGAAGTTCCAAAGGAGAGTGCCCATGGCCACTGCTACCGTTACCCCCACCCCGGAGGTCGTTACCGGCGCACCGAAATCGCAGCCGCCAGTCACCCTGACACCGGCGGCCATCGCCAAGGTACGCGAGATCATGGCGACGCAGGATCCCATCCCGGCCGGGCTCAGGATCGGCGTGGTCGGCGGAGGTTGCTCCGGCTTCCAGTACTCCATGTCGTTCGAGAACCAGAGCGGCATGATGGACAAGGTCTTCAAGTTCGACGACCTGAAGGTCTTCGTGGACGCAACCTCGGCGATGTACCTCTCCAACTGCACCGTGGATTATGTGGAGACCCTCGAGGCGGCTGGGTTCAAGTTCGACAACGCCGCGGTGAAGAGCACCTGCGGTTGCGGTTCGTCCTTCAGCGTGTAGTTCGTCCTTCAGCGTGTAGACAGTTTCGCCAATGGTATGCGCCGCCGCAGGGCAATCGTCTGCGCGGGCGACATTAAAGTTGGCGGTGCCGGCATCGATCTATGCTAAGTTGACTGCATCGACCTTAAGCATTTTTACAGTTGTTATAGAGAAATAAAATTTGTCCTTCTGAGCGCAGCGAAGAATCCCCACATTTTTGTTCGCAACGCGCGGCGATGCATCATTGGTAAAAATGCTATAAGCCTCTTGGGCCATTTTTACCGTTCCTGCAATGCGGAAAAGCATTGTCCTTCCGACGCTGAATGCAGTGCGAGGGGAAGAATTCCGCATTTCTTTGCGGAGCGGCACAGCTATTGATTGCTGAAGATGTTCTAAATAGCCGGGGATCGGGTCGCGCAGCACCAAAGCCGGAAAGATCTATATGTTCAGAAAGCTCCTGTACCTCTTCTCTCTGTGTCTGTATGGATTCGCCGCATCCGGGGTCGCGAGGGCCGACACCATCGGCCCCGCATGCGCCTCCTGCCTCGGATCCAGCTATACGCTCACCTACGACACAACAGCCAACCCCGGCGTGTTCGATGTCTTTCTGACTGTCGATACGACTGGCTTCACCAACAGCGGCAGCGACCTTCTCAACGCCGTCTCGCTCAAGCTCGTCTCGACAAGCTCGGACATCGCTTCGGTGTCGTTGCTCGCGGGGCCTTCCACCTTCGGCACGACCGGCTCCGGCAGCCTCAACAGCGGCGGTTGCAGCGGCACGGGCGGAGGGTATTTCTGCTCCGGCAGCACTGGCAACGGCGTACCGGTGGCCGGTGCCGGCGACGTCTACAACTTCGAGTGGGCGCTTGCCACGGCCTCCCCCTCAGACCTTCTATCGGGGGCCGATGCCGCCTCCATCAAGGCGTTGTACGTCACCCCCTCGGGCAGTAGCAACGGCATCACCTCGGAGAACATCACCCTCACCCAGGACGCCCTCAGCCCAAGCCCAGTGCCGGAGCCGTCCTCCCTGCTTCTGCTGGGAACCGGCATGATGGCCGCGGCCTTCCTGCTACGCCGACGCAGACTCCCCCTCCCCGCTCGTTAATCTCCTGCCTCTAAAGTCCCGTTGCTACTCGTACTTCAGCGTCTCCACCGGGTCGAGTCGCGCGGCGCGGTTGGCCGGGACCGTGCCGAAGATCACGCCCACGATCACCGACGTGGCCAGCGCGATCGCCGCCGACCGCCAGTCCACCGGAATCTTGTACGGCGTCAGCAGCCCGATCGAGATGGGGATCCCCAGGCCGATAATGGTCCCAAGGATGCCGCCGGAGAGCGACATGAAGACCGCCTCGGTTAGAAATTGGATGCGAATCTCGCGCCGCGTCGCCCCCAGCGCCTTGCGGATGCCGATCTCGCGCGTGCGCGCCTGCACATTGGCCAACATGCTGTTCATGATCCCCACCCCGGCCACGATCAGCGTGATCGCCGCCGCCAGCGTCAGCACCCAGGTCAGGTCGTCGGCGATCTTGCCCATCGTATCCAGAATGTCGGTCATCGTCATGGCATGGTAGATGCTGTTGGGACGATGGCGGCTCTGGATGATCTCGCGGACCTGGACCGCGCCCGGCTCCACCATGCTGGCGTCCGCCATCCGGAAGAAGATCTCCTTCACGGAGTCGGTGCCCGTAAAGTAGCGCGCCACCTCATAGGGCATCAGGATCGTCTGATTGTTGATCTCCGATTGGCCGTAGGTGTCGATGCTCTCCTTGAAGACGCCGATGACGGTGAGCGGAATGCCGCGGATGGAGATGCTGTTCCCCACCGCCGCCTGCGCGCTGCCAAACAGCTCGTTGGCCAGCGGCAGGTTGAGCACCGCGACATGGGCATGTGCGGCGGCATCCTGGTCGTCGAAGAAGCGGCCCGCCAGCACCTCCAGGCCGCGCACATCTTTGTACTGCGGCGAGACGCCAAGCAGCATCGCGTCCTTCGTCAGGCCGCCGCCCAGGCTGATCCGCTCGTGGTCCTCCAGCATCGGCGAATAGGCAACGATGTTCGGCATCGCGTTGACCACCGCCATCATGTCTTCGCGCGTCATCGAGTCGGGAGTGCTGGTGTTGTTCGGCCCAATGATGCTGCCGCCGCTGTACTGCATCTCGATCATGTTCTGCCCGATGCGGGAGATGGTGTCGAGCGCGAACTGCTTGCCCGTAAGCCCCACCGTCACCACCAGGATGATCGACGCCGATCCGATCACCATGCCCAGCATGGTCAGCAGAAAGCGCGCCTTGTTCGCGCAAAAACTGTCCATCGCCAAAGACAGTGTCTCGCTGTACACCATCGAGGTGCCCGCGCTCTCGAGCGTGCTGTCGAACGTCGCCTCTGCGATCTCCGGCTTGGGAACGATTGTGGCCGCCATCCGTTGCTCCATCCCTTGTCTCTCCATCGCCGAGTGCAAGGCCGCGCCGAAGCCCTCGCCCCGCGCCGGCGAGGTGCCCTCCACCCACGCAGTCCCGCTTTTGATATTAGACACCTTCCAGTATTGCAGCGATGCGGCGATTCCTGCTAACCCGGCCGTGTCCACCAGGGCAACCGCAGCGCCCCTCAACCCCATCGCTCCCGAGCGACCCTGAGCTTGCGTAGGGGAGTCGAAGCCCCCCCACCGCCGTCATCCCACGCTCCCACACCCTATGCTTTGTCATTCTGAGCGCAGCGAAGAATCCCCGCATTCGCCTTCCTTCCCCCCACCACAACCGCCCACCCCGCCGCAGCCTTCTTGATGACTTGTCATTCTGACCCTGAGCTTGTCGCAGGGGAAGCATCCCCGCATCTTTTAGTTGTCCTCCTGAGCGCACCGCACGCATTCAACCTGTCATCTGCATTCAACCTGTCATCCTGAGCGGAGCCTCCCGCAGTCTCATCGCGGGAGGCGGAGTCGAAGGATCCCGACGCTCTCTCGCCAAACCACCCCCGCCCGCCCCGTTCTCCCAATAATCTCCAGCCTCTGCCTTTGCTTTGCACAATGCGCACGTCACTCGCAAGCTTACAGCTCAGGAATTGATCCTCTCTATCTTTCGAGCTGTCAGCTTACAGCTCAGGAATCGGCTCTCTTGCCCTGAACAACCTTCCAATGTGATCGCCCCAGCAAAAATCCCTGTCACCCCCCCACCCCGCCCCCCAAATCCATCAACCGCCACAATCAAAACCACTTCCACCCCAAAAATATCTCCCAAAAGTTGGCATAGTAGTTTCCCTCCACTTGGTAAAATAGAACTTGTAGATCGAAACTGAACCGTAGTCGATCGCACCACCCGGCCCGAAAGCGCCGCGCAACACACATCGAGAATTAAGGAGATTCCCTGTAACCTGTTGACAATAGACAACCGATGATCCTCAAGCCAGCTCAGCCAGTCGCGCCCTGCTCAAGCCCGCCCAGCCAATCGCCGCCTGCTCAAGCCACCCAGGCAGAGCGCCAACGGCGCGCCCTATCCTAGCCTGGGCCGAAGGCCCAGGAGGCCGCAACAAACCCGTCCGCGGGCTGAAGGCCCGCCCTAAAACCCTCGGCCGCCGCGA
>JAJZDL010000073.1 GCA_021851465.1 Acidobacteriota bacterium | reverse complement strand
GGATTTGCGTTTTGAGATGTTCCGCAACGCGCGTCATCTCTGGCAAGAGGGTATCGTACTGCTCCCGAAGCTGGTCTTCAACCGTTCGGTCGGCCACTTACTGAAGCACTCTGATCAGTTCTTTTTTAGCGCCGTCGGACATTGGTAGACTGGTGTAAATATGCCAATCCTGTTCCCTGTTTGGCTCTTGTATCTTTGATTTAATCACCGGCTCTAAATTGTCGTCGATGAACTCGTAGCTGAAGGCCTTCTTGTCCCGACGATTGATGTACATCATGCGTTCAAAGTTGTAGACATAGCCGGCATTTTTGAGCAGGTCTGTCTTCGCGAATTGTCCTGGCATGGATGGATTCCTCCCAACTTCCTGGATTATAACCAACCCGTAGAAGTGACGCTCCTGCGGCAAAGCTGAGAAGAGCGATCCATATTGGCTTCATAAGTAGAGAAATTATAGAGGACTGGCGTGTGATGCCCATCACACTAGTCGCCGCAAAGCGGTGCGTCTCGATAATTTTCCTCTATAATCAACCCATGCGTGGTTTGGCCCCAATGAAGATTCTCGCGGCTGTTGTGGTGGTTCTGGCGACGGTTGGCTGGCTTGCCTACACCGGCGTGCGCGACACCAAGAGCTACTACTGCACCATCTCCGAGTTGAACGCAATGGGCAGGAAGGCCTACACCCGCAACCTGCGTGTCGCCGGAAACGTGCAGCCGGGCAGCATCCAACGCGACGGCACCAACGCCCGCTTCGTCTTGATGGAACAGGGACGCACCCTGCGCGTGAACTATCAAGGCTCCGAGCCGCCGCCCGACACCTTCAAGGACGACGCGCAGGCCCTGGCCGTCGGCACCTATGGCCGCGATGGCGTCTTCCATGCCACTCAGCTCCAGGCCAAATGCGCCTCCAAGTACGCGCCGGCGCAGCCTGGAGCGGCCCCGGCGGGCAACACCGCAATGCTCGCTCCGGCGAAGTGAGACCCCCCTGCGCACTATACTCGGAGAGATGATCGAACCTGCGCATGAGGCTGAACCGATCCCGCCGGTCGTGGCGCGGCTGCAAGCTGTCTCCAAGTTATATGGCGGCTTTGCCGCGTTGCGCAAGGTGACCGTCCAGTTTCCGGCAGGCAGCTCCACAATAATCCTGGGCGACAATGGCGCGGGCAAATCCACGCTGCTCCGGCTGCTCGCCGGCCTCATCGCTCCCACACGCGGCACGGTGAGCGTCTTCGACGATACGCCGCACAGCCAACGCCGCCGCATCGCCTATATGAGCCACGAGCCGATGCTCTACGACGAACTCTCGGCGATGGAGAACCTGCGCTACTTCGCCCACCTGCAACACGGCGGAGACTGCGGATGTAGTTGCACCGCATCGCCGGAGAAGGTCTTGCGCGCGGTGGGCCTTGACCCCGCGCTTACGCGGCCCGTGGGCCAGTACTCTCAGGGCATGAGGCAGCGCGCCTCGCTGGCGCGCGTGTTGCAGACGGATCCCGAACTGCTCCTGCTCGACGAACCGTTCTCCAACCTCGACGTGGACTCGGCAAAACGAATGGTCGAGCTGCTGATACAGTTCCGCTCATGGCCAGTGCCAACCTACGGCCCGCAGACCGCGCCCCGGCAAGGCGCGCACGGCCGCACCATCGTTCTGACAACGCACCAGGCACACCTGGCCGAGCCGCTGGCCGAGACGACGCTGACCATGCGCGCCGGGTCGATCGTCTCCATCGCCGGACAGCGCGCCTCCGCAACCAGCGAAGAGGCCTTCGGATGAGCCGCCTCATGAGCGATCTGCGCACCGAGCTGCATGGGGCCGGGAGCTACTTCGGCCACGTCTTCTCCCATCTGCAGAAGGACCTGCGGCTGGAGTGGCGCTCGCGCGACTCCGTGGTCGGAATGCTCTTCTTCACCCTGTTGGTGGTGGTCGTCTTCTCGCTGGCCTTCGATCCCACGGCTGCCGTCTCGCGACAGATCGCCGGCGGAATCCTCTGGATCGCGCTGCTCTTCGCGTCGTTCACCGCGCTCAACCAGTCCTGGACGCGCGAACAGCGCAACCGCGTACTGGAGGCGCAGCGCATGTCGCCCGCGCCGGCCTCGGCGCTCTTTCTCGGCAAGGCCCTCGCCAACCTGCTCTTCGTCACCTTCGTCGAACTGGTGCTGGCGCCTTTCTTCATCGTCTTCTACAACCTGCACGCGCTGGGGCAGGGCTGGTTGCTGGCCGCGATCCTGCCGCTGGGAACATGGGCGCTGGTCTGCAACGGTACGTTCTTCGCCGCCATGGGCCTGCGCACGCGCAACCGCGAACTCATGCTGCCATTGATTATGGTGCCCATCTCGGTTCCCGCGCTGCTCGGGATGATGCTGTCGACCACAGCAGTCCTCACCGGAGAATCCGACCCGACCCTCTGGATCCGCCTGCTGGCCGCCTATAACATCGCATTCACCACCGTCTGTCTTCTGCTCTTCGATACGGTGCTCGGCGCGGAGTGACCTTTGCAGGGCATCCCGCGCCCGCTCGCGTTGTTTTGCCAATAACTTAAGTGTGTCGCGTCATTGATCGGGTTCAGTAGGCAGCCTACGGCTGTGCATTGCTTGCCAACGCCCTGCGCGATGAATGGATGCGACATCCCGATGCGAACCGATCGCCTCAGCGGACCCGCGCATAGCGTTACTGAACGTCTGTTCTCCGCAACGTCTTTGGCTCCGCGCCGTTTGGCCCTCGATCTCTTATCTCTCAGTGCGCCAGCTTGAGGAGGATTCTTTGAGGTGCGTTGTGTTGCTCGGGCCCCGCTAACGCAGATACCGTCGAGCAGGCGGAGCTATACTATCTCTGACGGATTTGCAGTCAGTGCTACTTTGCTGCCTGGGATCGGAACTTTGCATGGTCGAAGACAGCGAACTACACCTGGAGCAGGGCTTACCAAGACCTTCACCCGTGCTAGACATGGACTGTGCAAGGTGCGGATCGAACGAATCGCCTCAGCGCCACAATTAGGAGTAAGCAACCCCATGCTGGATGCAAAGCGGCTATTTCCCGCCGAACCAACCACACGCGCCATCGCCGAGAGGTTGTATGAGACGGTACGCAACCTGCCAATAATCTCTCCGCACGGCCACACCGATCCACGCTGGTTTGCGGAGAACAGGCCGTTTCCCAACCCGACGGAGCTGTTTCTGCAGCCCGACCACTACGTCTTTCGGATGCTGTACTCGCAGGGCGTGCGGATGGAATCGCTGGGGATCCCGCAGGAGGACGGCAAGCAGAACGCCAACCCGCGTGAGGCGTGGCGCGTCTTCGCGCGGCACTACTATCTCTTTCGCGGCACTCCAACGCGGCTTTGGCTGGACTATGCATTCGAGAACTTGTTTGGCCTGACAGAGCGGCTCTCCGCCGACAATGCGGACGAGTTCTACGAAGCGATTGCCAAGAAGCTGGCAACGCCGGAGTTTCTGCCGCGCGCGCTCTTCGAGCGCTTCAACATCGAGGTGCTTGCAACCACAGACGCCGCAGTCGACTCGTTGGAGCAGCACAAGGCGATCAAGGCTTCTGGATGGAAGGGCCGCGTCCTGCCGACCTTCCGCCCGGATGCTGTGGTAGATGCGGAGTACCTGGGATTCCAAGAGAACCTGAAGAAGTTGGGCGAGGTGTCCGGTGAGGATGTCTCAAGCTGGACAGGGTATCTCGCAGCGCTGCGTTCGCGGCGCGCATACTTCAAGGCGAACGGCGCAACGGCGACCGATCACGGACACCTAACCGCGTTGACCGCGGACCTGCCGCTGGCGGAGGCCGCGCGGCTCTATCAACGCATCTATACCGGCAAGATGCAGGCTGGCGATGTGGAGATGTTCCAGGCGCAGATGTTGACGGAGATGGCCGGAATGAGCGTGGAGGACGGCCTGACGATGCAACTGCATCCAGGCTCCGTCCGCAACTACAATACCGCGGTGTACGAGAAGTTCGGTCGCGACAAGGGCGCGGACATTCCCTCGCCGACTGAGTATGTCCGCGCGCTGCGGCCGCTGCTGAACAAGTATGGCAACGAGCCGAACCTGACCCTGATCCTGTTTACGCTGGACGAGACTGCGTTCTCGCGCGAGCTGGCGCCGATGGCCGGTCACTTTCCGTCGGTGAAGCTGGGGCCGCCATGGTGGTTCCTGGACTCGCCGGAGGGAATGATGCGCTTTCGCGAGGCGGCGACCGAAACGGCCGGCTTCTACAACACAGTGGGCTTCAACGACGACACGCGGGCATTTCTGTCGATCCCGGCGCGGCACGATGTAGCACGGCGGGTGGATTGCGCGTTTCTTGCGCGGCTGTTGGCGGAACGCCGCCTGGACGAGGCCGAGGCGTTCGAAGTGGCGCAGGACCTGACCGTCAACCTGGTGCGCAAGGCGTACAAGCTCTGACCGTCGAAGTGAATTGTAGCGGCGAGGCTGGAGCGATGGCTGCTGCCTTGACAAACGATCTCTGTATATTTATACATATATAGTGCATTTTTATGCAGCAACATGCCTGCTGGCTGCGGCGGCCGGATTGGGTTGCGACGGCGCAGACGAAGGACGGCGAGACGGGACGCGATGAAGCAGCAGCGGCACACAGCAATTCGCGAAGTGCTTGGACAGGGAGCGGTGCCGAGCCAGGACGAGCTGCGGCGCAGGCTGGCGCGGCGCGGATTTCATGTGACCCAGGCGACGCTCTCGCGGGACATCCACGATCTGCGGCTCTCCAAAGGGCCCGCGGGCTATGCGCTGCCGGGCACTGCGCTGGAGGAGGATGTGGACAACCTGCCGGAGATCCGCGAGGTGCTGGGCGGCTTTGGGATCGAGGTGCGCCAGGCGATGAACCAGTTGGTGCTGATTACGACGACCAGCGCGGCGCAGCCGGTGGCGGCTGGCATTGACTACGAGGACTGGCCGGAGGTGGTAGGCACCATCGCCGGCGACGATACGGTGCTTATCATCTGCCCGGACGAGCGCCAAGCGCGCATCTTGAAGGCGCGCATCGAAGGATATATAGGCTGAGTTTCACGGACACAATCGGATAAGGATTGGTCAATTATGCAGAGTACAAGAACGCAGGTCGAAAAACGGGCGTCGGTTCGCACGGCCGTGGCAGGAGTGGGCGGATACGCGGGCGGGGAGCTGGCGCGGCTGCTCCTGTCGCATCCGCGGCTGGCCGGTACGCAGCCGCTCTTTCTGGGGCGAGTGGCGGACGATGCGGCGGACGGACGAGTGGCGCTGGAGCACCTGCATCCGCAGTTGGCGCTCGGCGCAGGCAGGCGGCAGCCGGAGGTGCGCGCGTTCGACTGGGATCTGGTGCGCGCTGCAGGGACGGAGATTGTGTTTCTGGCGTTGCCGCACGAGACCTCGCGCGAGTGGGCACCGGAGTGGCTGGAACATGGGGTGCGAGTGATCGACCTGAGCGGGGCCTGGCGGTTGCGGGATGCGGCGAACCGCGCGGTCTACAAGCTGCACGATGCGGACCCCGCGCGGGCGGAGAGGTTGCAGGCGGAGGCGGTCTTCGGCGCGCCAGAGCTGCATCGCGAGGCGATCGCAGGGGCGCGTCTGGTGGCGAACCCCGGGTGCTACTCCACGTCGATCATTCTCGCGCTGGCGCCACTGCTGCGCGCTGGGCTGGTGGATGTGGAGCACGGTATCGTGTGCGACGCGAAGAGCGGCGTGAGCGGCGCGGGCAAGGCAGCCACGGCGAAGACGCACTTCATGTATGCGGCGGACAATCTTTCGGCATACGCCGTCTTCGGACATCGCCATACGGGCGAGATGCTGGAGCAGCTTGGGCTGACGACGGAGCAGATTCAGTTTACACCGCACCTGCTGCCAGTTCCGCGGGGAATCCTATCGACGATCTATGTACGGCTGGCGCAGCGCGCCGAACCGGAGGAGATCGAGGCATGTATGCGCGTATTCTATGCAACGAGCCCGATGGTGCGCGTCCATGCTACGCCGCACCTGCCGCAGATCCAGCATGTCGTGCGCACCAACTATTTTGATGTGGGCTTCGAGCTGGGCAAGGATGGCAAGCGGTTGGTAATCGTCTCCTGCCTGGACAATCTGCTGAAGGGCGCGGCTGGCCAGGCGGTGCAGAACATGAACACGATGTGCGGCTGGGACGAAGCGGAGGGCCTGCGTTGAGATATGTAGTCAAGCTGGGCGGCGCCTCCATCGAGGACAAGATGCTGCTGCACGCGTGCGGCAAGGCGATCTGCGAGTTGGTGCGCGACGGCAACCAGGTTGCACTGGTGCATGGCGGGGGCAAGCAACTGACCGCGACGCTGGCGCAGATGGGCAAGAAGAGCGAGTTTGTGAGCGGGCTGCGCGTGACCGATGCGGAGACGCGCGACGCGGCGTTGATGGTGCTGGCGGGGCGGGTGAACAAGTCGCTGGTGGCTGCGCTGCGCACCCATGGGCAGTCTGCGATGGGGCTGGCGGGCGGCGACGGCAACGTCTTTCGCGCGCGCAAGAAAAAGACGAATCCCGATCTCGGGTTCGTAGGAGAGATTGCCGCGACCGATCCACTGTGGCTCGAGGCAATCTGGAAGATGGACGCCGTGCCGGTGATCTCGTCGATCGCCCTGGGATTCGACGGCGAGTACTACAACATCAATGCGGACGAGATGGCCGCGGCCTCCGCGGTATGCACCAGGGCCGACGCGCTGGTGTTTCTCACAGACGTTCCCGGCGTCAAAGGCGCGGATGGCGCGGTGCTGCGCTGGCTCTCGCTGAAAGACGTGCCGGAGATGGAACGGCAGGGAGTTGTCACCGGCGGCATGCTGCCGAAGCTGAGCGCGTGCCGCGAGGCGTTGACGCACGGCGTGAAGCGCGTGCGGATACTGCCCGCGGAGGCGGCGCATCTGCTGCCGGATCTGTGCACAACCAAGGTGAACGACGGAACGGAGGTGATGGTGGCATGAGCGAAGTTCATACAAAACTCGAATCGATCCAGGCGGCGGAGCGGAAGCTGCTGTTGCAGACCTACCAGCGCACGCCCTTGCTGTTTGTGGGCGGCAGCGGTGTATATCTACGCGACGAGCTGGGGCAGGAGTACCTCGATCTGCTGAGCGGGATTGGCGTCTCCGCGCTGGGCTATGCGCATCCCGCGATCGAGGCGGCGATTGCCACGCAGAGCAGGAAGCTGCTGCATACGTCAAATCTTTTTTATCACGAGCACACGGCGGAGCTGGCGCTGCGGCTGACTGAGATCAGCGGGCTGGACCGCGTCTTCTTCTGCAACTCCGGCACGGAGGCGTGGGAGGCTGCGCTGAAGCTGGCGCGCGCCCACGCGGGACTGCTGCGGGCGGAGGGCAGGAAGATCGGCACGCGCTTTCTGGCCGTCGAGCAGAGCTTCCACGGACGCACCGTCGGTGCAGTGGCAACCACGCACAAGGAAAAGTACCGCGCTCCGTTTGAGCCAGTGATGCCGGGCGTCGAGTTTGTTCGTTTCGACGATGTGGAGGACTTGCGCGCGAAGTTTTCCAATGAGGTCTGTGGCGTTTGCATCGAGGCGGTGCAGGGAGAAGGCGGGATTCGTCCGGTGAGTCGGGAGTTCTTTGCGGCGGCGCGCGAGCTGTGCAACTCCACAGGCGCGCTGCTGCTCGCCGATGAGATTCAGTCGGGACTGGGGCGGACGGGCGAGTGGTTCGCCTACCAGCACTATGGCGTTCTGCCAGACATTGCGACGCTGGCCAAACCGCTGGCGAATGGGTTGCCGATGGGCGCGATGCTCTGCACCGAAGAGGCGGCGCGCGCCTTTGCGCCGGGGATGCATGGGACGACCTTCGGCGGTGGCCCGCTGGTATGCGCGGTCGCAATTGCCGTGATCGACACAATGAAGCAGACGGACGTGCTGTCGCATGTGCGCTCGGTGGGCGGATATTTCAAGGAGCGGTTGGAGTATCTGCGCCGCCGGCACGATTGCGTGACCGCAGTGCGAGGGATGGGGCTGATGCTCGGGCTTGAACTGGGCTCGGAGGATCTGGCCACTCACGCAGCCGCCGGAATGATGGAGCGGCGCATTATTGTGAACCGCACGAGCGAGACGGTGCTGCGCTTCTTGCCGCCGTACATTCTCGAACGCGAGCATGTAGATCGGGCGATTGCGGCGCTGGATGAAGTTCTCGCCAAACTTGGTTCGAAGAGTACAGCGTTGGCCGGTGCAGTGCCGGCAGGAGAAGATTCGCATGGCTAGCAAAGACATCCCGATAAACACGAAGCCGGATGCCGCGGCGGAGACGGCACGTCCCATCAAGCAGCTCGGCATACAGTCCGACAGTGCGTTCTCGGAGGCGGCCAAGCGGCTGTGCGGGCGCGACCTGTGCTCGATCGCCGACCTGGCGGTGCAGGAGATGTCCGCCATCATGGAGTTGTCGCACGCGGTCAAGAACAATCCCGAGGACTTTCGCCACGCGTTGGACGGGCGGCAGATGGTGCTCTTCTTCGAGAAGGCATCGCTGCGCACGCGGCTGACGTTCGAGGCGGCCATCAATACGCTGGGCGGAAGCGCGGTGTTCGTGGATCAGACGCAGTCGCCGCTGGGTGAGCGGGAGTCGTTGGCCGACATGGCGCACAACATCGAGAGATGGATGAGTGTGATGGTGCTGCGCACATACTCGCACGACACCATCACGGAGATGGCGGCGTGCTCGCGCATTCCGGTCATTAACGCCCTCTCCGATATAGAGCACCCATGTCAGGCGATTGCAGACTTTTTTACGCTGGAGCAGCGCTTCGGGTCGGCAGAGGGGCTGCGCTTCACCTATGTAGGCGATGGCAACAATGTGTGCCACTCGCTGATGCTGACGGCGGCCCAGCTTGGCGTTCACTGCACGATCGCCAGCCCTAAGGGATATGCACCGAAGTTGGAGATCATCCACAAGGCGATCGAGATCGGCGAGCAGACGGGCGGCAGCATCACGCTGATGCAGGACCCGGTGAAGGCGGTGACCGGCGCGGACGCGGTGTATACGGACGTGTGCACCAGCATGGGCTTCGAGCACGAGGCGACCAAGCGCGCGCCAATCTTTAAGCCGTATCAGGTGAACGAGGCGCTGATGGCCCATGCGCGGCAGGACGCTGTTTTCATGCACTGCCTGCCAGCGCACCGCAATGCGGAGGTGACGGATGCGGTGCTGGACGGGCCGCAATCGGTGGTCTTCGACCAGGCGGAGAACCGGATGCACTCGCAGAAGGCCTTGCTGCTGATGCTGCTCGGTGGCGCGAAGCGGATCTCGAATGCGCGCGACCGGGGACTGCAGGCGCGTAAACGAAGCTGACCATTCCAGAGAAAAGAAAGACTGAGGCCTGAATTTTCATGTCCACAATCCTCGAAACCCTGCCCCTCGGCCAGAAGGTTGGCATCGCCTTCTCCGGCGGGCTGGACACCAGCGCCGCGCTGCATTGGATGAAGCAGAAGGGCGCACTGCCATACTCGTACACCGCCAACCTCGGCCAGCCGGACGAGGCAGACTACAACGAGATCCCGCGCAAGGCGCTGGAGTACGGCGCAGAGAAGGCGCGCCTGATCGACTGCCGCGGCCCGCTGGTCCGCGAAGGCATTGCCGCGCTCCAGTCTGGTGCCTTCCACATCACTACCGCCGGCGCCACCTACTTCAACACGACGCCCATCGGCCGCGCGGTCACTGGCACCATGCTGGTGACGGCGATGAAGGAGGACGATGTCAATATCTGGGGCGACGGCTCGACATACAAAGGCAACGACATCGAGCGCTTCTACCGTTATGGCCTGCTGGTCAACCCAGATCTCAAGATCTACAAGCCGTGGCTGGACGACTGTTTTATCGACGAACTGGGCGGGCGCGCCGAGATGTCGGCCTACATGCAGAAGGCCGGCTTTGGATACAAGATGTCGGCCGAAAAAGCCTATTCGACCGACTCCAACATTCTTGGCGCGACCCACGAGGCGAAGGACCTTGAGTTGCTTGCCAGCAGCATGAAGATCGTCGTGCCGATTATGGGCGCGGCCTTCTGGCGCGACGACGTGGAGATTAAACGCGAAGAGATTACCATTCGCTTCGACGAGGGCTTCCCCGTCGCGCTGAACGGAACTGAATATGCAGACCCTGTTGCCCTGATGCTCGAAGCCAACTGCATCGGCGGACGCCACGGCCTCGGCATGAGCGACCAGATCGAGAACCGCATCATCGAGGCCAAGAGCCGCGGCATCTACGAGTCGCCAGGACTCGCGCTGCTGTACATCGCCTACGAGCGGCTGATCACCGGCATTCATAACGAGGACACCATCGAGCAGTACCGCGACAACGGACGCAAGCTGGGCCGCCTGCTCTACCAGGGCCGCTGGTTCGATTCGCAGGCCATCATGCTGCGCGAGAGCGCACAGCGCTGGGTCGCCCGGCCCATCACCGGCACGGTCACGCTGGAGCTGCGCCGCGGCAACGACTACTCGATCCTGAACACCGAATCGCCCAATCTCACGTTCAAGCCCGAGCGCCTGAGCATGGAGAAGACCGAGTCCGCCTTCAGCCCCCGCGACCGCATCGGCCAGCTCACCATGCGCAACCTCGACATCACCGACACCCGCGCCAAGCTGATGGCCTACGCAGCAAGCGGCCTCATCACACTAAGCAAAGGCTCCGAGATGCCAAGGCTGAAAAACGGGGACGAGAAGGAGTGAACATGTCAGAACCCGCGACAAAGATGTGGTCCGGCCGCTTTCGCGAGCCCTTGAATGCTGCGTTTGAGCAGTGGCAGCGCTCGTTCCCCTTCGATTGGCGTCTCATCCCGCAGGAGATCGCCGCGTCGAAGGCGCATGCCCGCGCTATCGCTGCCGCGGGCATCCTCACCGATGCCGAACTGGCCATCATGCTCGACGGCCTGGACAAAGTTCTCGCCCAGACCGCCCTCAGCCCAGCCGCCGTTGCCTCCGCGCCCGATGCCGAGGACGTTCACCACTTCGTCGAGATGCAGTTGACCGGGACAATCGGCGACCTGGCGTTGAAGCTGCACACCGGGCGCAGCCGCAATGAGCAGATCGCCACCGACATGCGGTTGTTTGTGCGCGATGCAATCGACGCGACGGCAAAGGGACTGCGCGAGTGGGCGCGGGCGTTGGTCGAGCTGGCGGAGAGAGCGGGCGATGCCGTGATGCCGTCATACACGCACCTCCAGCGCGCAGAGCCGGTATTGGTGGCGCATTGGCTGCTCGCGTATCTTTCGATGGTCGAGCGCGACATCTCGCGCCTGACGGACGCGCGTAGGCGGATGAACTTCTGTCCGCTGGGATCGGGCGCGGTGGCGGGGGCGACGTTGGCGCTGGACCGCACGATTGCCGCCTGCGAGCTGGGCTTTACTGCGCCCACGCCGAACAGCATGGATGCAACCAGCGACCGTGACTTTCTTCTGGAGTTTACCCAGGTGCTGGCCACGATGGGAGTGCATCTCTCGCGCTTTGCCGAGGAGTTGACGCTCTACTCAACGGCAGAGTTCGGGTTTCTCGATCTGCCGGAGGCCTTCTCAACCGGGTCGAGCGCGATGCCGCAGAAGAAGAACCCGGACTTTACCGAGCTGCTGCGCGGCAAATCCGCGCGCCTGATTGGCGCGGCAACGACGCTCGCCGTACTGACCAAAGGGCTTCCGCTGGCGTATAACAAGGACTTGCAGGAGGGCCAGGAGCCTGTCTTCGACGCGGCGGATACGGCGCGCGGAGTGCTGTCGATTCTTTCTGAGTTCACGCGCTCTCTGAAGTTTGATCTTGTGCGAATGAAGACGGCAGCGACAACGGGCTACCTGAACGCGATGGCGGCGGCGACGTATCTCTCTAGCAAGGGTGTGCCGTTTCGCACGGCGC
>JAJZDL010000072.1 GCA_021851465.1 Acidobacteriota bacterium | reverse complement strand
ACCGCCACAACGAAAGCCCAAAACCCTTCATCTGGACCGCAAAAGCAAACGACATCCTGCAGAAGGTTACCCGCGCTCAGGCTGCCTTAAATAATCGCCTATCTGTGTGACGCACTACAATAGCTCCCTCCGCATATATTCAGCGCGCTCTGCATCTATTTCTGCATATTTGTTGACCTTCGCCCCCCCCGGTGTAGGCTTCGCCCCATGCTTATAGGCTCTCGTTCCCTTCTTCTGCTGCCCCTGGCCGCATTGCTCGGGTGCGGCTTGTCGCCCTCCAATCCATCCAGCACGAATACGACGACTTCCTCGTCCAACACAAACACCCCAGCCGCATACAACTTCAACGGAACATGGGACGCGGTTTCCACTGACTCCGCTCTGTCGTATCCCATCAGCAGCATTGACGCAACGCTACAGGTCTCCAACGGTACGGTCACGGGATCGCTTTATGTGTCGGGGGATGGATCGCCTCTCGATAACCCCAATATCTGCGCAGCGGTCAACACGTCCCTCCCCGTCACCGGGACCCTGGACGACGCCCACAACCTCATGCTGACCTTCCCCATCGCCGGTGGCACGGGTACGATCCTTGCCACCCTCGCCAACGATCCCACAACCTACGCTTACGGCACCTGGCAGATCGCCGGCGGCTCGTGCGCCATGTCCGAAACGGCAATGGCGATCAACGGCACGCCCACCACGCCCACCGTCCCTACAGTGCCTGTCCCGATCACCTCAACCCTCTCCGGAAACTGGGCAGCCTATGCTACCTACAGCCCCGGCAGCATCCAGCCAGTTTATGGCTTTTTCGGAGTGCTCCAGTTCACCAATGGCTCAGTCACCGGGGCGCTCAATCTCTTGTTCGTCACCATCAGCGATGCCACAAACTGCGGGGTATCTTATGGCGGCACAGCGGCCGTCACCGGCACATTGGACACCAACAACAAGCTCACCCTAACCTTTCCGATCACCAGCAATGGAACTGGAACCATTACCGCGACCCTCGGTGCGAATCCCCAGACGCTTGCCGTCGGCAGCTACCAAATCGTCGGTGCCGGGGCCTGTGACATGCCCGCAACCCCCATGACCATCGCGCAATACGCACCTGTCACCGGTACATACACCGGTACCTTCAATGTCCCAGGCACAGGGGATGTTCCAACGCCTGGCAGCGACACCACGGTCACTGCGGTCCTCACCCAATCGACCTCCATCACCACCAGCTACCAATACCTTACCGGGACTATCGCAGTAGCCGGAGCCTGCACCGACAGCGAGACATACACTGGCCTTGCCTTTGCAAGCGGCTTCGGATCCGAATCTTTCTCTGGCAGTATCAATCCAACGGCCACTGTCATCGACGACGCTTGGTACGGCAGTCCCAAATGCCCCGTTTTCAACGTCGGTACCCTCACCCGCCAGTAGCCTTCGCGTCCGCTGCATCCGCAGCACTTTCTTTGGGAGAAGGGACGGGCGGTTGCGGCGGTCAAGCTTCACAGGGATGGGTTCACATCGCAGTGGTGACGGCTTTATCGAGGATTCGAGGCAGAGGGTTCTGGGGCCAGCTTCCAGAGTTCGGTATGGCTGGAGGTGGCGTAGCGCGAGGGGTGGAAGCTCCAGCCGACGAACCTCATGTCGACGGAGTCGATGAGCGCGGCGCCGGGGCCGGGGTGGCTGCAGATGCAGTATCGGGCACCCTGGGAGCGGGCCCAGCGCAGCATCTCCTCAGGGGGGGAATTGAGGTAGGGGATGGCGCCGGGGCGAGTGATCCCTCCGATGTCGACGATGGGGTGCTGGGAGATGAAGGCCATCTCTCCAATGGAGTAGTCGGCGACGGGCGCGTTGGGCGGCAGACTGCGGTGGATATAGAGTGCGAGACTGCTGAGGGCCTGGCAGTTGAGTGCCTTGTTGCGGATAAACGGCCGGACGATGATTCCGCTGACGCCGAGCGCGGCGACGAGCGCGGCGAGATAGAAGACGCGGCCAGCCCGCCGCGCGAGTTGCAGCGCAAGCAGCAGAACGACCGCCATCAGGCCGGGGGCCGTGACCAGGATATAGCGCGTCTGGACGTAGGTGTGGTCTGCAATATAGAAGAGGGCCGCGACTGTGGACCAGAGGACGAAGAGCCAGCCGACGAGCGGAAGGCCGAGCGAGGGCTGCGCGCCCGCCTCGCATGGAGGATCAAGGGCCGCGGCGAGGGCGTTGCGCAGTGAACGGCGAACGGTGGCGGGACGCAGGATGAGATAGACAATTCCAGCGGCAAGACCGCCGAGGATGAGCGGAAGGCCGAGCGAATAGATGGAGAGCAGGTGCAGGACGACGGAGTCGGCGGGCGCGGCGCGCTTGGCGGCGTTGGTGTTGGGCAGCAGGTGGCCGAAGGCGTGCAGCGAGTAGAGCGACCACAGCGCGAGCGGCGCGGCGGCAAGCAGCGAGCCGAACGCGAAGACCGTCCGTTTGGAGCGTGAAGCCCCATCGCCGGGGAGGCGACGCCACTGGCCGAGCAGCGGCACGGCGAGCAGCGCGGCGAGGAAGAACATCTCCGGCCGCAGCAGTGGGCCGATGCCCGCGAGCAGGCAGGCAGCGAGGAAGGTTGCGGCGGTGGGCCGAGCGCGCGTGGCCGCGAGCACGGCGAAGCAGGCGAGACCGGCGGCGGCGACAGACTCCATCCCGGAGAAGGCCCAGTAGCAGAAGTACGGATTGGCGACGGCCAGCAGCACCAGCGCGGCGGGGAAGACCGTGGCGTCGAACCGCGCGGGGAGCATCGACGAGGCGAGGCGGCGGGCGAAGGCGTAGGCCCCGCCGAGTCCCAGGACTGTGCCGAGAGCGGCGAGCGCCTTGCCCGCCACCAGCCAGTCGGGGACGATCGCGTGCATTGCGACGAGCAGCATGACCCACAGGGGCGCGGTCTCGCCGGCGACGACATGGCCGTTGAACGCGAAGCCGCGCCCTGCGGCGAGGCTGCGGGCGAACTCCAGATGGATGTAGGCGTCGTCCTCCCAATAGTGCCAGGAGTGGGCAAACCAGTAGAGGCACCAGAGAAGGGCAAGGGCGAGAAGCAGTGCGCGGGCGATGCGCGCGGAACGGGCCTGCGAGGGCGAATTTTCTTCGGAGGGCATTGACTGGTGTCGATTATAGCGGGGCGATCCGGAGCGCAGTCCGCGGCACAGGCCGCGCGAGCGATTATTCTGGAGACGATGCAGACATTTCTTGAACTGGAAGCTGTCAACGTGGCGCGCGGCGGAACGACCGTGCTGCACGAGATCAACCTGCGCGTGGATGCGGGCGAGCACATTGCCATCCTGGGGCCGAATGGCTGCGGCAAATCGACGCTCATCAAGACGATGACCTGCGAGTGCTATCCGTTGGCGCTGCCGGGAACGCGAGTCGGCATCTTTGGCCGCGAACGCTGGGACCTGACCGAGCTGAAGCGACGGCTCGGCGTCGTCTCCGCCGAGCTGCCGGGCAGGCCCACGCTGCGCACGACGGGCCGGGACGCCGTGCTGACCGGCTTCTTCTCCAGCTCGACGCTGTGGCCGAATCTAATTGTCACCGACGCGATGCGGGTACGCGGCGAGGAGGTGCTGGAGCTGGTGGGCGCGCTGGGGATCGCGGAGAAGCTGGTGGGAGAGATGTCCGCCGGCGAGCAGCGGCGGGTGATGATCGGCCGCGCGCTGGTGGGATCGGGCGCAAGCGCGGAGGAGATGTCTTCGGGACGCGCCGCCACTGGGGCGAGCGGCCCGTTGCTACAGGGCCAGATGCTGCTGCTCGATGAGCCGTCCAACGCGCTCGACCTGGCGGCGCAGCAGGGGTTGCGCGCGATGCTGCGGCGGCTGGCGCAGCAGGGAACGGGGATTGTACTGATCACGCACCACATCGCGGACATCCTGCCGGAGATCGAACGCGTGGTCCTGATGCGCGAGGGACGCATCGTTGCCGATGGAGCAAAGCGGAAGCTGCTGACCGCGCCTGTGTTGAGCAATCTCTTTGGCACGGAGGTGCAGGTGACGGAGCGCGATGGTTTCTACCACGCGTGGTAGGCCGGTTGCCCATGCGCGACTGAACAATGCTGCGTATCGGTTTGGCGCGATGGGCGGTCAGTGCGCGCCGGGCGGGGCGTGGCCGGGCTGGACTTTTTTGAAGAGCCAGACGAAGGCGATGCAGAGGAAGCTGAGCAGGCAGAGCCAGCGGAAGACATCGACGAAGGCCCACAGCGCGGCCTGGCGGCCGAGTTCGCCGTAGAGGAGCGTCTGCGCGGGCGCGAGCGTGTTGGCCGGGCCGAAGGCGCCGGTGAGGGCGTGGCGGGCGGCGGAGAGCGAGTTCTCGAACTGCCGTCCGGAGAGTGGCACGGAGTTGATGATCTCGTTCTGGTGCGCGGCGGCGTGGCGCGTCAGCAGCGTGGAAGCCAGCGAGATGCCGATCGAGCCGCCGACGTTGCGCATCAGGTTGAAGATGCCGCTGGCGCTGCCCATCTGCTCGTTGCGCAGGGTGCCGTACGCCGCAGTGGAGATGGGCACGAAGACGAAGCTGAGGCCGAAGCCGGTGATGAGGATCGGCAGCAGAAACGTGGTCGGCGAGATGCCCAGCGTGACGGTGCCGAAGTAGAGCGTGGTGAGGCCGAAGACGCCGAAGCCGAAGGTGAGCAGGTAGCGCGGATCGACCTTGTTGGAGAGGTAGCCGATGACCGGCATTCCGCAGATGGCCCCAATGCCGCGTGGCGCGACGACCAGGCCGGCGGTGAAGGCGGTGTAGCCCAGCAGCTCCTGGTAGAAGAGCGGCAGCACGACGACGGTCGAGTAGATGGCGATGCCGAAGAGGAAGATGAGCGTGCAGCCGATGCCGAAGTTGCGGTCCTTGAGCAGCTTGAGATCGACCATCGGCTCGTGCGAGCGCCAGGAGTGCCAGACGAAGAGAGCGAAGCTGCTGATCAGGAAGAAGAAGGCCCAGCGAATCCAGGTAGCGCCGAACCAGTCGTCCTCCTGGCCTTTGTCGAGGATCACCTGGAGCAGGCCGGTCCAGATGACCAGCGCGCCGAAGCCGATGTTGTCGAATGCGGGGACGCGGGCGTGCTTGATGTAGTGCGGATCGTGGATGAAGCGGTTGATCATGTAGAGCGCAAGCAGGCCGATGGGGATGTTGATGTAGAAGGCGTAGCGCCAGGAGTAGGTGTCCGTGAGCCATCCGCCGAGCGTTGGGCCGAGCACTGGAGCGACCACCACACCGAAGGCGAAGACGGCCATCGCCGCACCGCGCTTGCGCGGGGGAAAGGACTCGAGCAGCACGGCCTGCGAGATCGGTTGCAGCGCGCCCCCGCCCGCTCCCTGGATGACGCGGGCGATCAGGATAAAGGCCAGCGTAGGCGCCGATCCGCAGGCAAAGCTGGCGACGGTGAAGATGGCGACGCAGGACATGAGGAAGCGCTTGCGCCCGAAGCGCAGCGAGAACCAGTTACTGGCTGGAAGGACGATGGCGTTCGAGACCAGATAGCTGGTGAGCACCCAGGTGGCCTCGTCCGTTGTAGCGGAGAGCGATCCAGCGATGTAAGGCAGCGCAACCGAGGCGATCGAGGTGTCCAGCACCTCCATGAAGGTGGCCAGCATCACCGCCGCCGCGATCAGCCATGGGTTGACGCCCGCGTCAACTTCTTCGGAGAGATCGGGTAGAGCTGTGGCGGTGGCTGCCATGCGTGGCGAAGGGCTCCTCGGTTTGGAGATAGCGACGGTTCAGGAATGGAGACGGGTCAACCAACTGCCTCCGTTGAATGCCATCGGCTTCCCTTCTCTAAGGATATAGAGTTTTGCGCTCTGGTGGGATCTGCATCGTGCCCCGCCGGAGGCGACCGCGCGAAGCGGCACGGCGAACCGTGGTGCCTCTCTGGCAGATGGGGATGCGACGACCTGCGCGCGTACGGATTATTGCAGGGTGAGAATGCCCTGGTAGGCCGCGCTACAGGCACCGCCTGCGGCGGCGTCCTGAAACGTTGCGTTGAGGATGCTGGAGGCGCTGGGATTGCTCAACCCAGTGAACTGGGGACCGGCCAACTGGTTGTTCGATCCGAAGTCCGCGGAGTAGATTGCATTGCCGGCTACAGTGCCTGGGGCGAGGGTTGCGCTTTCGGTGCAGGCCCCGGTCACTGTAACCGTGCCAGTGATTGGATAAACGACGTTGCCGTTGAATGTGGGGGATTGGGTGAGCACCGCGGTGACTGTGATGTTGCTGCCGGGAGTTGGGACATTCCCCGTGGCTGGGAGATTGAACGTCCCCGTATAGGTTCCGGTGACGGGCGCATGCTGCGCGATGGTCATCGGAGTCGCGGAGACGGCGCATGGCCCACCGACGATCTGGAAGCTGCCGTCGGCCAGCGTCTGGGGATTGGAGCCAAGCGTCGCGGTGATGGTGGCCGTGCCTCCGGCGACCGCTACGGTCAGGGTGAGGTTGTTGTTGGAATCCAATGTTCCAGTGGCCGCCGCCGTGGGGTTGGCGACGAGGGTCTGCTGGCAGTAAATGGAGTTGGCACTGGCGGTTGCAGTCAGAATCCCGGAGACCGATCCGTTGGTGAACTGGAGCGGCCCGCCAAACCCTGCAATCGGATGCGGTGCGGTGACGTTTGCATCGACGCTTGCCACCCAGTTGCCGGAGAGGCTGGCAGCGGGCGGGGCCGTCGAACTGGGCGTATAGGGCGTGCTGGGTGTTCCCGCAATCGCCATCTGGGTCGCCGACATGGCGCAGGCTCCCCCGTTGACCTGCCAGGAGCCATACGCGTCCGTCGCAGGGTCGTCGGCGAGGGTCGCGACAAGGGTGCCTGTGCCGCCCGCGATGGGAAAGGTCAGAACCAGGTCGTGCGCGGCGTCCAGCGTCCCGGTAGCGACGAGGGGAGTATTGTTCGCCGCGCAGAGATTCGGGTTTTGGTTGCTGTTGTAGGGCGCGGAGGCAGTCAATGTCCCAGTGACCGCGCCGCTGCTGGAGACCTGAAGCGGCCCGCCCAGATTGGTAAACGGCATCGAGAGCGGCGCGCCGGAGGTGTAAACAGCGTTCCAGCTCCCGTTGAAGTCGTACGGGGTTGCGGAGATGCTGGATGGGCTGGACGACGAGCCGCAGCCAAGCAGCGCGGCGAGAGGCAGCAGAAGCAGAACGCGGGGGCGAGCGAGCATGGCGCAATGGTACTCCACGGAATCATGCAAGACAACGAGATCCATGCGGCTGCGTGTGGCGAATCTAGTGGTCTCGCATCCTCTTCTATATTATCTGCATCAGATAGATTGACAATGACTCACTCATATGTGAGACTGGATGAGTCGATCGATGGTCGGACGGCGCGAGATAATGGTTTTTCAGAGAGTTACAGCGATGTGCGGGCCTCTACGCATCGAATGGAATGCAGAGGTTCTGGTTGCGCCAGTATGACGGCCCTGGTCGGCTCGAACAAACCTGGTCGGTTCGGTGTTGAGTGCTTCGGAGTTTGGGCAATCGAGTTTAGGAACACACTTTGGCAGTTTTAGGAGCGGAAGGTTATGGGAAAGATTATCGGGATCGATCTGGGAACGACGAACAGTTGCGTGGCGGTGATGGAGGGCGGCGAGCCGAAGGTGATCGCCAACGAAGAGGGCGGGCGCACCACACCCTCGATCGTCGCGTTCACCAAGAGCGGCGAGCGGCTGGTGGGCGCTGTGGCCAAGCGGCAGGCGATCACCAACCCGGAGAACACGGTCTATTCGATCAAGCGGTTCATGGGGCGTCGGCTGAATGAGGTGGGCGACGAGATGAAGATGGTGCCCTACAAGGTTGTGGCCAAGGGCGACAACGTGGCCGTGATGGCGCAGGGCAAGGAGTTCACCGCGCCGGAGGTCTCGGCGATGATCCTGCAGAAGCTGAAGGCGGCGGCGGAGGCTTATCTGGGGCAGAGTGTGACCGAGGCGGTCATCACCGTGCCTGCATACTTCAACGACGCGCAGCGGCAGGCGACCAAAGACGCGGGCAAGATCGCCGGTCTGGACGTGAAGCGGATCGTGAATGAGCCGACTGCGGCGGCGCTGGCCTACGGCCTCGACAAGAAGAAGGATGAGACGATTGCGGTCTACGACTTTGGCGGCGGGACCTTCGACATTTCCATCCTCGAAGTCGGCGAGGGCGTCATCGAGGTGAAGTCCACCAACGGCGATACGCACCTTGGCGGCGACAACCTGGATCAGCGCATTGTGGACTGGCTGATTGGCGAGTTCAAGAGCGACACTGGACTGGACCTGCACGCCAAGGGCAATGAGATGGCGCTGCAACGGCTGAAGGACGCGGCGGAGAAGGCCAAGATCGAGCTCTCGACGGCGCAGGAGAGCGAGATCAACCTGCCGTTCATCACGGCGGACGCGAGCGGGCCGAAGCACCTGGTGCGCAACCTGACGCGGGCCAAGCTGGAGAGCCTGGTGGACGACCTGCTGCAGAAGTCGGTTGGGCCGTCGCAGCAGGCGCTGAAGGACGCGGGCGTGGATGCGTCGAAGATCGACGAGGTGGTTCTGGTGGGCGGACAGACGCGGATGCCTGCGATCCAGGAGCTGGTTAAGAAGCTCTTCGGCAAGGAGCCGCATCGCGGCGTCAACCCAGACGAGGTTGTCGCGATCGGCGCGGCGGTGCAGGCGGGCGTCTTGGCGGGCGATGTGAAGGACCTCCTCCTGCTCGACGTGACTCCGCTGACCTTGTCCATCGAGACGATGGGCGGCGTGGCGACCAGCATGATTGCGCGCAACACCACCATCCCGACCAAGAAGACGGAGACGTTCTCGACGGCGGCGGACAACCAGACCGAGGTCGAGGTGCATGTGATGCAGGGCGAGCGTCCGATGGCGGCGCAGAACCGCACGCTGGGCAAGTTCAAGCTGGGCGGCATCCCCATGGCGCCGCGCGGCGTTCCGCAGATTGCGGTGACCTTCGACATCGACGCCAACGGGATCCTGAATGTGACGGCGAAGGACAACGCCACGGGCAAGGACGCCAAGATCACCATCACCAGTTCGTCGGGCTTGAGCAAGGACGAGGTGGAGCGGATGGCGAAGGACGCCGAGGCCCACGCCTCCGAGGACAAGGAGCAGCGCGACAAGGTTGAGGCGCGCAATGGGCTCGACTCGCTGGTCTACAACGTCGAGAAGATGATCAAGGACGGCGGCGAGAAGGTGGACGCGTCGGACAAGACCGAGGTCGAGGCGGCGCTTGCCGAGGCCAAGAAGACGCTGGAGGGCGATCCGGCAACCGCGGAGATGAATGCGGCCAAGGAGAAGCTGACGGCGGCGAGCCACAAGCTGGCTGAGGCCCTGTACAAGGCCGCGGCGGCGGCTGCCCCACCCACCGATGGCGCAGCGGGCGCGCAGGGCGAAGCTGCCCCGCAGCAAGAGGCGAAGAAGGACGAAGGTGTTATTGACGCAGAGTACGTCGATGTGGATAAGTAAGATCACGACGAACCGATGCGGATCGTTTCGCATCCAATAAGCAGTGGAAGGGCGCTTCGGTTGTGTTCGGCAATGCGCCGGATCGGTTGGGGCGCTCTTCTTTTACAAGCAGCCTTGAGCTTTTACAGGCAGCCGTGAGCTTTACAAACAGCCGTGAGCGATGCGTTGTAAGGAGCGAATCGAGGCAGGCGGCAACGGTTGTCGCGGAGGTGATGTGCATGACGGAGATGACTGTTTGGCGGTGCGAGCAGTGGGTCGGCGGCAGCATTAAGGAGCAGAGCCTCTTCCAGAGCGAGGAGGCCGCCGGGAGTTTGTGCGCGCGCTGGCAGGGATCTCTCCCGACCTGGTCTTCAAGATCGAGCCGATGCCGATCCAGCATGTGTGGAACTGAGCGGCGACACGCGGACAAGGCTGGGCACAACCTCGTGCGGAGAGGAATTCAGACTGGTTCCCCACAGAAATTTGCGGCTTTGGGCTGTCGCGTGGCGCGAGAACGTGAGAGAGTGAAGGAGACAAAAGCACGCATCGGCCGGTGGGGATGAAGCAACTGTACAACTGAAGTTGTGCTGTAGGGTCTGATCTTCTCAAGAAGGAGCGGAATGTGCATCTGCCTGGCTGCGCTGCGGGCTGAATAGACGCACGAAGTTTATTGGGCTGACAAGTTGGATCGAGAACCTGGAACTCAATCGGATGCTTGGAGGGTAGACGATGACGGAGACCATGTGGCGGTGCGACCAGGTTCGAGCCGGACAGTTGTACAACCGGGTGATCTTCAACACGCGCGAAGAGGCCGAGGAGTTTATGGTTCGGATGCGGCAGATGGAGCCGGACCAGGCGATCACCGTGGAAGCGGTCGATGCGCGCAAAGTATGGAACTGACGGGAACGTGATTGCATTGCTTCTATACGAATCGGCAAGTTGCCCCCCTCGAAGGGTGGTTCCATTGGTTTGTTCTCCATGATGGAGTGACACTGGCAACCTGGGTGTTTGCAATCTTCGCGTTGGTTCCGCTATGCGCTCTTGTGAATGTCGTCCGCTCCAAAAAACGCGACGGCCAATTCCGTTCACTGCAACGGCTAGACAGTCAGTTCAATTCTGCGGCCATGGTTTCCGCTCGACGTGAGACCGGCGAAAAGATGCTGGAACAGATGCAGAACCCAGATTTCATACGGGATTCTAGGCAATATGTTCCTGCTCCGGCATGGCCAATCGTCCGCTTCTTTGACCGCATCGCGGTTCTATGGGCCGACGGAAAAGTGGAACTGGCAGATGTAGATATTGCCTACAGGAAATATCTCTTCAGGATTTGGTCAGATTATGGAGAGCATCCATCAAGCCACCTGTTGCAGGGACAATACAGGCAGCTTGAACAATACAATTAAGAGATGCGTTGCAGAAGATGGATGAGCCACGTCGAGCGGACGATCTTGCTGCAGCGATTGCTCATGTGAAAGGAGAATCTTGGCGACGTGTGTCCGAGTTGTGGCTCAGGTGTATCAAGCTGGTTCAACGGAGAGCGTATAACGCGAAGCGTGATATGCTGTGAGGCATGATTCGGGGCTTTGCAGACCGCGAGGCGAGGCTGATCTTTGAAGGCAGCAGGAGCCGGCGCTATGCGGGGCTGGAGCGGGTCATTGGCCGGAAGCTATTGGCGTTGCATGCGGCTAGCTTGTTGAACGACCTGACGATTCCACCGGGAAACCGGCTTGAGGCGCTCAAGGGAGACCGGCGCGGCCAACACAGCATTCGGGTGAACGACCGATACCGGATTTGCTTTCGATGGGAGGAACCAAATGCGCACGAGGCCGAAATTGTCGATTACCACTAAATCCATTCGCCGAACATATAAGCATCGGCTGCCGCCGATCCATCCGGGCGAGATGCTACGGGAAGAGTTTCTGGTCCCGATGGGCCTGAGCGCAAATGCGCTGGCCATAGCGATCGGCGTTCCGGCCACGCGGGTGGGCGAGATTGTGAATGAACGACGTGGAATCACCGCGGACACGGCGCTTCGGCTGGGCCGCTACTTTCATATGACTCCTGAGTTCTGGATGAACTTGCAGAGCCACTACGATCTGCAAAGTGCGCGCGACTCGGTGGAGAAGAAGATTTGTCAGAGCGTGAAACCGGCGCCTCTCGACCGCAAGACGGGTGCATTGAAGGCGGCGCTCCAGGCGTAAAAGGCTTTAACAATGGCGACACAGACCAAGGACTACTACAGCACGCTGGGGGTGAAGAAGGCGGCGACGGCGGAGGATATCCGCAAGGCCTTCCGTAAGCTGGCGCGCAAGTACCACCCAGACGTGAACCCAAACGACAAGCGCGCGGAGGAGCGGTTCAAGGAGATCTCCGAGGCCAACGACGTACTGAGCGACGCGAAGAAGCGGAAGATCTACGACCAGCTTGGGTTCTACTCCGACAATATCGACCCGGCCGCGG
>JAJZDL010000071.1 GCA_021851465.1 Acidobacteriota bacterium | reverse complement strand
AGCCAAGACGGCTTACATCGAGCCGGGCAGCCCATGGGAGAACGGCTGCTGTGAGAGCTTCAACTCGAAGCTGCGGGACGAGTTTCTGAACGGTGAAATCTTCTACTCGATGAAGGAGATCAGGGTTCTGCCCGCGCGCTGCCCCCGGCAGCAGCAGGGCCGCCGCAACCGCCAGCGCCACTGCAAGCGGCGACCTCCCATGTGCCAACCGGACGGCACGGCGCGCCAGGCGCTTGCCAGTCGAGACGGCGGTACAGATGGACGCAGGCAACGGGGCGGGCAAAGAGGTGGATTGCGAGGCAGACAGCAAGGCACAGAAGGGCACAGGGTTTCTCCCGGAAGAGTGATCGGCAACAGAAGAAAAACGGGGCCCGGACCAACCGCCGATCGCGTCGGCGCACTGCGTCGCAGACATCGCCGTACAGCGATGCGATCGGATTTACTGCTGGTTTTTTAAAGTTTGTACCATTGAGAACGGGTGAAGGCCCCCCCCCCGTTTGCATTTTTAACATTTCCAATGCATCGCGCATTGCCCACCGCGGCGTTGCAACGCGGGAGCGGCCTGTCCGCGCACTGCATCGCCACCCATTCCGGAAACTTCATGCAATCGCCGCGGCGCACACCGGTACAGCCTCGGGGCGCGCCGCCGCAATCGAGCCCGCGGCCTGCCCCCGCAAACAACATAATTGCATATTTGGCCAATTTGTCATATAGTCAGGAAATGAAGAAACGCGCTGCATTCGCGCAACAGGCAAAGATGCTGAAGGCGCTGGCCAACGAGTCGCGGCTGATGATTGTGGACCGGCTGGGCCGCGGGGAGTGCTCGGTCGGCGACTTGAGGGAGATTGTCGGCAGCGACCTTTCGACCGTATCCAAGCATCTATCCCTGCTGCGCGCGCACGGCATCGTTGACGACCGGCGCGAGGGGACCACCGTCTACTACCGGCTGTTGACGCCGTGCGTCTGCAATTTTTTCACCTGCGCCACGCAGGTGCTGAAAGAGAGGGTGCGATGAACCCACGCAGCAAAGCCGCGATCCCCCATAGCAAGCCCTTCGCACTGCTCAAGCTGCCTGCCGCACACATCCTCGCTGGATTCTCGCCCGATCGGCAGCGCTCGGCCTGGTTGCGCTTCCACTCGACCCGCCCACAAGGAAGATGCTGGCGCTGGCGCTGGATGGCAGAGTCAAGCTCTATGGCCGCGTGCCCAATATCGATGAACTCAAGAGCATCCTGGCCTGAAGGGAACGCGCCATGAAACGGAAAACGATCGCACTATCTGCTCTGCTGCTGTTGGCTGCGGCGAGCGCATCGAGGGCGGAGGACCTGCAGGATGCGTATCGGCAGGCGGTAGCGGCCTCGCCGGTGGTTGCGCAGGCCCAGGCGCAGTTGGACGCAGATCTAGCAGGCAGGCCCCTGGCGCGCGCTGCGCTGCTTCCGCACATCAACGCGGCGGCCAGTGGTGGCATGAATACGGCCTATGTGTCGGGCTTCGGCCCACAGCCGCTCTCGACCGGCTACCACTCCGATGTCTTCAGCGCGAGCCTGACGGAGTCGATCTTCAACGGGCAGGAGTTCACCGCGATGAAGCAGGCGGACAGCCGCATCCGGGCCAGCGAAGCGGCGCTGGCATTCGCCGAGCAGATGGTTGCATTGGAAGTCACACAGTCCTACTTCGGCGTCCTGCAGGCGCAGGCCAACCGGCGCGTGGCGCAGCAGCAGGTCGACCTGCTGCAGAGCATCGACGACCAGGCCAATGCCAACCTGAAGGTGGGCACGGGAGACATCATCTCCGTGCAGGAGGCGCAGGCGCAGTTGGATGCCGCAAAGGCCGGCCTCATTGCCGCGAAGAATTCCGTGGATGTGGCGAAGAACCAGTTGCAGCGCCTGACGCACCAGCCCGTCGATGCCTTGCAGGACATAACGACGTTGCAGGCGACCGGGCCGCAGCCGGACACGATTGAACCGTGGCTTGCGACCGCGCTCAAGAACCAGCCGCTGCTGCAGCAGGCGCAGGAGACGCTCCACGTCAGCGAGCAGCAGGTGGAGTTTGCCAAGCGCGCGCGCTGGCCGACGTTGACCCTGAGCGGCATCGGCCAGCACGCCGCGGGCACACTGATTCCGCCCGTGGCCATCGACCAGATTGGGGCCTCCTTGAATCTTTCCATCCCAATCTACGAGGGCGGCAGCACGCGGGCCGGCATTCATCAGGCCGAGGCGCAGGCAAGGGCCAGCAAAGCAAATGCGCAAAATGTGCAGGACCAGATCAAACTGGACACGCAGACCGCGTTTCTCGACCTGCAAGACAGCGTTGCGCAGTTTCAGGCGGCGCAACAGTCGGTGACATCGGCGCAGGTGTCCATGGAGGGAACGCGCAAGGGCTATGAGATCGGCAGCCGCTCCATCATCGACCTTCTGACCGCTACGACAAACTCTGCATCGGCGCAGCGCAACTACTATCTCGCGCTCTACACGCAACTGGTCGCGCGCGCGCAACTGAAGGCGGCGGCAGGAGTGCTGACGCCGCTGGACATCGAGGCCATCAACAACCTGCTCCACGGCAATCCGTAGAAGCAAGCGGCTCCGCAAGTTTCGTTGGGAGAAGAACCATGGGTTCAGTAAAAAAACGAATTGTCATCCTGATAACTCTGGCCCTGCTGGTGAGCGCAGGTGCCTTCACCTATCGGCGGATGGCGCGCCAGAAGGCGCCCAGCGACAGCATCACGCTCTACGGCAACGTGGACATCCGGCAGGTGCAGCTTGCCTTCAACGACAGCGAGCGGATTGAGAAGCTGTTGGTGGACGAAGGCAGCGCCGTTCACGCCGGCCAGCTCGTCGCCCAACTGGTGCAGCAGCACTATAAGGATGCGGTGGCGCAGGGCCAATCGACTGTGGCGGCGCAGCAGCAGGTGGTTGCGCGCCTTCTGGCCGGCAGCCGCCCGGAGGAGATCGCACAGGCACGCGCCGATGTTGCCGCGGCACAGGCAGACGTACAGGCGGCGGAGGACAACGTGACCAACGCCAGCCTCTTCTATCAGCGGCAGCAGACGCTGGCCAAGCAGCAGTACGTCTCCTTGCAGGTGCGCGACGATGCAGAACGCACCTTGCAGACAGACCGGGCCGCTCTTGCGGCCAGGCAGCAGGCGTTGGAGGCCAAACAGCAGGCGTTGCAGCTCGCCGTAATTGGCCCGCGCAAGGAAGATATTGCTGCGGCGCAGGCAACCGCGAAGGCGGATCTGTCCGCGCTGGCGCTGGCGCAGAAGCAGTTGAACGACACGCAACTCTACGCGCCGGAGGACGGCGTGATTCAAGATCGCATCCTCGAAACCGGCGACATGGCGACGCCGCAGACCCCGGTTTTTACGCTCGCGCTGGACAATCCGCTGTGGGTGCGCGCCTACCTGCCGGAGCCGGAGATGGGCAAGGTCGCCCTCGGAATGCGCGCCTGGATCGAGTCGGACAGCTTCCCCGGCGAGCGTTTCCCCGGCTGGATCGGCTACATCTCTCCGGTCTCGGAGTTCACGCCGAAGAATGTAGAGACAACGCAGTTGCGCACGCAGCTTGTCTATCGAGTGCGCGTGTACGCCTGCAACCCGGACCATCGCCTGCGCTTGGGAATGCCGGCCACGGTGGTCATCCCGCTCAACGACAATCCGCCCCATGCCATCGACGCGCACCCTTGCGGGACAAACTGACCATGGACGCAATCGCCGTCAACGACCTGAGCAAGTCCTTCGGCAAAGGAACAGGCCGCAGAGACGCGCTCAAAAACATCTCGCTGCAACTTCCTCTCGGGAGCATGACGGCCCTCATCGGCCCGGATGGCGCGGGCAAGACCACGCTGCTGCGCCTTCTCGCGGGGATTCTGACGCCGTGCTCCGGAGAGATTCGCGTGCTCGATCGTGCAGTGCCGAAGGAGGCCCTCGCGCTGCAAAACCGGATCGGCTACATGCCGCAACGCTTCGGACTGTATGAAGACCTCACGGTGGAGGAGAACCTCGATCTGTTCGCCAGCCTGCACGGCATCGCGCACGCCGCGCGCGAGGGCCGCTTCAACGAGCTGCTGACCATGACGGCGCTCGGCCCGTTTCGCAAGCGGCTGGCCGGAAAGCTCTCCGGCGGCATGAAGCAGAAGCTCGGGCTGGCCTGCACGCTCGTCCATTCGCCGCAGTTGCTTCTGTTGGACGAGGCCAGCGTGGGCGTCGATCCCATCTCGCGGCGCGAGCTGTGGAGCATCATCCAGCAACAGGTCGCCAGCCGGAACGTGACTGTTCTGCTGAGCACGGCGTACATGGATGAGGCCGAGCGCTGCGACCACGTCCTTCTGCTGCACGAGGGAGAGATTCTGGCGCAGGGCAATCCGGCGCAGCTCGCCGCGCCATTGCAAGGCCACGCATTCGTTCTGGAAGAGATTGATGCGGTGGCGCGCAATCTGCAGGCCGGCGTCGCACAGCTGCCGGGCGTGATCGACACCGTCATTCAGGGCGATGGGCTGCGCATCGTGATGGACAAACCTGCGCCGCCCACGCTGCCGGAAAAGCTCGCCGGCTATGCAACGCCAAAGCCAGTTGCAACGCGGCTGGAGGACGCCTTCGTCAGCCTTCTCTTCAGCCGCACGCAGCGCCACTCCATCGCTTTGCCGGCGCAGAGAGGGGCCACGCACGACGACGATGCACCGGTCGTCGAGGTGAAGGACCTCTTCCGCTACTTCGGCGATTTCGCCGCGGTAAAAGATGTCGCCTTCTCCGTGCGCAAGGGAGAGATCTTCGGCCTGCTGGGGGCCAACGGCGCGGGCAAATCGACGACCTTCCGAATGCTCTGCGGCCTGCTTCCCTCCTCCTCTGGAACGCTGCGCGTCGCCGGCGTCGATCTGCGCACGGCGACGGCCGAGGCGCGCGCGCGCATCGGCTATGTCTCGCAGAAGTTCTCTTTGTACGGGCCTCTGAGCGTGCAGCAGAACCTCTCGTTCTTCGCCTCCGCCTACGGCTTGCGCAATCAACACAGGCGAGACCGCATCGCCTGGGCGCTGGAAGAGATGGAGCTGAAGGAGTATGCGGGAATGAATGCGGGCAGCCTACCGCTGGGATACAAGCAGCGCCTCGCACTGGCCTGCGCGCTGATGCACGGGCCGGAGATTCTCTTTCTCGATGAGCCGACCTCGGGCGTCGATCCGCTGGCGCGGCGCGAGTTCTGGGCACGCGTGAATGCACTGGCCCAGGGCGGTACGACCTGCCTTGTGACCACGCACTTCATGGAGGAGGCGGAGTACTGCGACCATCTGGTGCTGATGTCGCTGGGCGAGGTCCTCGCACAGGGAACGCCGACGGAGATCAAGGCCAAGGTGCGCCGCCCAGAGCTGCCCAACCCCAGCATGGAAGACGCCTTCATCGCGCTGATTGAAGAACACGAGCAGGCCAGCAGGAGGGCGTCATGAAGCGCATGCGCCTCACCGGCCTCATGCGTAAGGAAGTGTACGAGATCGTGCGCGATCCCTCCAGCATAGCCATCGCCTTCGTGCTGCCACTCGTCCTGCTGTTGATCTTCGGCTACGGCGTCTCGCTGGACGCGCGCAACATCCACGTCGCTGAGGTCGTCGATCATCCCACGCAGATCACCGCGTCATTCCTGGCAGAACTCGAACGTTCGGCGTGGTTCAGCCCGACGCTGTATCCCGATCAGGCCTCCGCCGAGAAGGCAATGCTGCGCGGAGATGCCGACGCCATCCTCTGGCTGCGCAGCGACTTTACGCGCCTCTCCTACAGCGCAGGAAGCGCTCCGATTCATCTCACCGTCAACGGCGTGGACGCCAATCAGGCGCGCCTGATTGAAAATTATGTGACCGGCACATGGCTGCTCTGGCAGCAGCAGGAGGCGACCCGCACCGGCGCGCGCCTGTCCATGCCCGTTGTCGCGGACACGCGGGTCTGGTTCAATCCATCGCTGCGCAGCCGCGACTATCTTGTCCCCGGCCTCATCGCGATTATCATGACGCTGATCGGCGCGTTGCTGACGGCACTGGTGGTCGCGCGCGAGTGGGAACGCGGAACCATGGAAGGCATCATGGTCACGCCCGTCACCCGAACGGAGATTCTACTGGGCAAGCTCGTCCCCTACTTCGTCATGGGAATGGGCGGAATGGCGATGTCCACCGCAATGGCCGTCTTCCTCTTCGACGTTCCTCTGCGTGGCTCGCTGCTCGTTCTCTTCGCCACGGCGGCGCTCTTTCTGCTCACGGCGCTGGGCATGGGGTTGGTGATTTCGGTGCTTGCGCGCAGCCAGTTTGTCGCCGCGATGGTGGCCATCATCGCCACCTTTCTGCCTGCCTTCATCCTCTCCGGTTTTCTGTTCGACATCCGTTCCATGCCGACGATCATTCAACTCCTGACGCACATCGTCGCAGCTCGCTACTTTGTGGCCCTTCTGCAAAGCTCGTTTCTGGCCGGCGACATCCGTTCGGTCATCCTGCCTAACGTCTTCGGACTGGCCATTCTTTGCGTGGTCTTTCAAGGGATCGCCCTGCTGCGCTTTCACAAGAGGTTGGATTGATGCGCCTGGTCCTGCAACGCGTCTTCGCGCTCGCCCGCAAGGAGCTGCTCTCCCTGTTGCGCGACGCGGCCAGCAGGGCCGTCCTCATCGGCCCGCCGATCATTCAACTGCTCGTCTTCGGCTATGCGGCGACCTTCGAGTTGAAGCACGTTCCCTTCGTCGTCTACAACCAGGACCAGGGGCAGCTCTCGCGGGACCTGATCGCGCGCTTCTCCGGCTCTCCCACCTTCGACCTGCTGCGCGTCGTGCCCGACCAGAACGGCCTGCAGCAGGCCATCGACGACAAGTCCGCGTTGATGGCCATCGACATCGGCCCCACCTTCACCTCCGATCTGGAGCGTGGAAAGGCCACGCACATCCAGCTTGTTCTCGACGGCAGAGACTCCAACACCGCTGGCCTTGCGAGCGGCTACGCGCAGTCCATCGTGGCCACATTCAACGAAGAGCAGCTTGCAGCGCACGGGGCCAGTCCACCCTCGACGGTGCTGCTGGATCGCGCATGGTTCAATCCCAACCTCGACTCGCAGTGGTTCATCGTGCCGGGAATCTGCGGCATCCTTACGCTTCTGGTAAGCCTGCTGACGACCGGCCTCTCGGTTGCGCGCGAACGCGAGATGGGGACCTTCGACCAGCTTCTAGTCACTCCCATGAACCCGACGGAGATTCTTCTCGGCAAGGCCCTGCCCGGATTCCTGGTGGGCATTGTCGAAGGGACGTTTATTGTTCTGGTCGCCATCTTCTGGTTCCACGTCCCATTCACAGGCAGTTTTCCTGGGCTTTATCTGGGCTTCTTCTGCTTCCTGCTTGCGACGGTCGGCATCGGGCTGATGATCTCGTCGCTCGCCGTTACCCAGCAGCAGGGTCTTCTGGGCGTCTTTCTCTTCATGGTTCCGGCGATCGTTCTCTCCGGCTTTGCCACGCCGATTGCAAACATGCCGCGCGCCGTCCAGTACATCACGCTGCTCGATCCGCTGCGCTACTTCCTCATCATCCTGCGCGGCAGCTTTCTCGAAGGTGGCAGCGCCTCGCTCTTCTGGCCGCAGTACTGGCCGCTCGCGTTGATTGGTACCGTCAGCATGATCGTGGCTGGCCGGCTCTTCCGCAGCCGCCTCTCCTGAGCGGGGAACTCTTTGCGTGCTGTGAGCACAGTCACAGCGCCCTCGCCTGCTTGGCTACTATTCTGCGAGAGTCGCCGATTTTATAAGTTGCAGCGCATCGATAAAGATGAGATTGGAAGCCTATGTTCCTGTTGGGTAGCTCCGCGCTTCTGCTTGCACTGATGCTCGCGCTCTGCAATCTCGTCGTGGGTGCGGTTGCGTTGCGCCAGATCTCGACCGGGCGTCGAGGACGCATCTCTCCGGAGGGCCTCTCCAACGGAGCGCGCCGCGCTGGAATCCTGGGCTTCGTCGCAGTCTCCGCTGCGGTCTTTGCGCTGTTGTGGGCGATCTTCGCCAACGACTTCGCCTTCTCCTATGTCCTCAACGAATCCAGCCGCGCGCTGCCCGCGGCGTACAAGTTCGCCGCGCTCTGGTCCGGCCAGGAGGGATCGCTGCTGCTCTGGGCCTGGCTGCTCTCGGGCTTCAGCCTCATCGTTCGTGTACGGCATACGGCCAGCGTCCGGCTGACCGCCTATGCCTCGACCATTCTTGCCGGCGTCGAGGTCTTCTTTCTTCTTCTGCTCAACTTCGAGGCGCTTCCCTTCGCCCGCGTGGCAGGCGCGGTCGCCGCCGACGGCTTCGGCATGAATCCCCTGCTGCAGTATCCCGAGATGGTCATTCATCCACCGCTGCTCTATCTCGGCTATGTGGGCTTCAGCGTGCCGTTCGCCTTCGCCCTCGGCGCGCTGATAATGCGCGCCTCGGTCGATGCGTGGCTGCCCATCACCCGGCGCTGGGCGGTGGTGGCATGGCTCTTTCTCACTGCCGGAGTCGTCCTCGGGATGCATTGGGCCTACGCAGTGCTTGGCTGGGGAGGCTACTGGGGGTGGGACCCCGTGGAGAACGCCTCGCTGCTGCCCTGGCTTACCGGTACGGCCTTCCTGCACGCAACCATCATGCAACAGAAGCGCGGGATGATGAAGGTCTGGAACATCTGGCTCATCTTCACCACCTTTCTGCTCTGCATCTTCGGCACGCTGCTTACCCGCTCCGGCATCGTCAGTTCGGTCCATGCCTTTGGGGCCTCTTCGATCGGCACCTGGTTCTGGAGCTTTCTGGCGATTGTACTGCTGGTATGCGCGGCCACCTACGCAGTGCGGCGCGACCATCTGGCGACCGAGCACAAGATTGAATCGCTCGTCTCGCGTGAGTCCAGCTTCCTCTTCAATCTCCTTGTGCTGCTGGCGGCCTGCGTCGCCGTCTTTTTTGGGACGATGCTGCCCGTCTTCTCCCAGTTTGCGGTGGGCAATAAGATTACCGTCGAGGCCCCGTTCTACAACCGCGTCGTCGTGCCCATCGGACTCGTCCTGCTTCTGCTCACCGGGACCGCGCCGCTGCTCTCCGGCCGCAGCACTTCGGCGCGGAGGATGCGCAAGAACTTCGCGGCGCCAACAATGGTCGGCGCGCTGACCGCGGTGGTTCTGGTCGCGTGCGGCATCCATCCCTGGGCAAATCAGGGCGACCTCTATGCACTCCTCTGCTTCTCAATCTCCGCCTTCGTCCTCGCCGCCATCGTCGGCGAAGCGGTGCGCGGGGCGCTCCTGGTCCAGCAGCAGACCGGCGGAAACCTGGCCGCTTCCATGCTCCACTCTGCCCGTGGCAACACGCGACGCTACGGCGCATTCATCGTTCACTTCGGCATGGTGCTGATGTTTATCGGCTTCGCCGGATCGGCCTTCGACCGCAGCATCGAGAGAGAGCTCGGCGTCGGACAGAGCATGGATCTCGGCCCCTACCGTCTGGCCGTCGCGAAGGAGATGCAGAGCACCAACAACAACTACATTGCGGGAGACATTCTCATCGACGTCGATCGCAACGGCAGACAGCAGTTTCAGCTCACCCCGGAGGCGCGCCTCTATCCGAACAGCCAGAACCTGCAAACGGTGGTTGCCAACCACTCCACGCCGCTATGGGACCTGTACGTCGTCTATGAGGGGCAGGACCAGGACAGCGGGCTGGCTGTGATCAAAGCGTTCCTGAACCCGCTCGTCCTGTGGATATGGATTGGCGTCGGATTCGTCCTCGTTGGCACCCTGGTTGCGCTCACGCCCAGCCATGGCGCAGTGCTTGCAGGCGGTACTGGAATTGCTGCTGAAGAACTCCTCCTGGTGGAAACGGCAGCCTGTTCGCGCTGACCCGCTCGGCCCACAACTCTGCTCGCTGTTCTGGCTGCAATGGGAACAGTTGCAATAGTGTCGCTTGGTACGGCCGCTTATCAGCCCACTCGATTCCGGCGAGGTCTCGTACAAGGGCTGCCTCTTCGGCCGCTTCAGCGCGATCGGCCGCCCCTTCGCTCCTGCTTTCTGCATCTCCGGTTCAGCTTCCTGCATCGTAAAATCCGTCGGAGAGCGCCTCGGTCGTTCAGTCTCGATGGTGCGGGTCTTCATGCTACAGGTGTAGACTGTGCTCAATCTTTCCGGGCATGCTGCCGCGCGCCTCCGCCATGCCCTCCGGCCCGATTGCATCCTTCACTTGCACAGGAGAACGACATGCAGCGTAGAGAGTTCCTCAAGGCGGCGGCCGTGGCCGGAGTGGCTGCGGCTACAACATCGAATCTGCTGGGACAGGCGCAGAGCGGCGCGGCGGGTGCAGCGGCATCCACCGCGGAGATGCAGTACCGCCAACTGGGGCGCACCGGGGAGAAGGTCTCCGCCATCGGCCTGGGCGGCTACCACATCGGCGTGCAGTCCGACCCCGCCGAGAGCGTGCGCCTGATCCGCTCTGCCATCGACCGCGGCATCAACTTCATGGACAACAGTTGGGACTACAACAACGGAGCCAGCGAGTCGCGCATGGGCGACGCACTGAAAGATGGCTACCGCAACAAGGTCCTGTTGATGACAAAGATCGACGGACGCACCAAGCAGTCGTACCAGCAGCAATTGGAACAGTCGCTGGCCCGGCTCCAGGTGGAGACCATCGACTTGGTGCAGTTCCACGAGATCATCCGCATGGAGGACCCCGACCGCATCTTCGCCGCGGGCGGCGCAATCGAGGCGGCGCTCGCGGCCAGGCAGGCGGGCAAGCTGCGCTATATCGGCTTCACCGGCCATAAGGACCCTGCCGTCCACCTGCGCATGATCGAGGTCGCGCAGCAGCACAACTTCCACTTCGACACGGCGCAGATGCCGATCAATGTGATGGATGCGCACTTCCGCTCGTTCGTGAAACTGGTGGTTCCCGTGGCCAACGCGCAGGGCATCGGCGTGCTTGCCATGAAGACGCTGGGCGGGCGCGGCATCCTGCAGAGCAAGACGGTCACTGCGATCGAGGCGCTGCAGTATGCGCTCTCGCAGCAGGTCTCCGTCGTGATCGCCGGCATCGACTCCACGCAGATTCTGGACCAGGCCTTCGCGGCGGTGAAGGACTTCAAGCCGATGTCGCAGACGGAGATGGCGGCGCTGCTGGCGCGCACCCGCGACGCCGCAATGACCGGCCAGTACGAGCCGTTCAAAACAACCTCGCGCGTGGACGGCACGGCCCGCAATCCGAACTGGCTCGGGTAAGAAGGATCCATCAAACGAAAAGCCCCACCCAGTTAGGGTGGGGCTTCTGAATTATGCCGGCGATCACCTAATCTCCCACACACTTACGCGTGCAGTACCATCGGCCCAACGAGGCTTAACTTCCGTGTTCGGGATGGGAACGGGTGTGACCCTCGTAGTAAACTCACCGGCAAATTGTCGAAATCTCGCTCACGCGATCTCTCATAACTGAATAGATTGGGATTAGACGTCTTGCTATATTCCAACATCAAGGTATAACTACAGGGCTTGTGTTGAATGAACTCCAGAACAGTGGACATTATCTTACGATTGCGTCACTGCGCAGAGTAAATTCTATGGACAAGCCAAACGGGCGATTAGTACTGGTAAGCTACACGCATTGCTGCGCTTCAACCTCCAGCCTATCAACCTGGTGGTCTTCCAGGGCCCTTCATTTCCCTTTTGGGTTGGGAGATCTCATCTTAGAGCGTGCTTCCCGCTTATATGCATTCAGCGGTTATCACAACCGAACTTCGCTACCCAGCCGTGCCCTTGACAGGACAACTGGAACACAAGAGGTTCGTCCATCCCGGTCCTCTCGTACTAAGGACAGCCCTCTTCAAATCTCCTACGCCCACAGCAGATAGAGACCGAACTGTCTCGCGACGTTCTGAACCCAGCTCACG
>JAJZDL010000070.1 GCA_021851465.1 Acidobacteriota bacterium | reverse complement strand
TCGCCGGGGCCTTCGTCGGATTCGGCTCCGAGGCGACCTTCGCCTCCAGCTCGTCGATGGTCTGGTAGAGCAGCGAGACGTCGGTCACATGCACCCACTCGTGCTGCGTACACACGATGATGCAGGGTGTGTACTCCAGTCCCAGCTTCTCGCCCAGCGCGCGCTCGGCATCGACTTCCTTGGCAAGTTCGCCGGTCGGATCGGCCACAAACGGCATCTGTAGGCCGTGGGCAATGAAGAAGCGCCGGGTAAAGCCCATCATCTCGTCTTTGCTCTCGATGCCGATCTGTGCCGCAAAGATCGCGCCGCGGTACTCATCCGCTACCTTCGGGGACACCTTGTCCTGCAGATAGCGCGCCCAGATCGCCGCGTCATAGCTCCAGATGTGTTGCCGCAGCGGGAAGTCCCGCTCCAGCAGAGGGATTCCATAGTGCGCCGCCGCTGCATGGACGATGGGGAACGCATGGGCGCACGCGGGGCACTCCAGATCCTGGAACTCGATGATCGCGATCCTCTCCCCCGCCGGAGGCTTCAGCATCGACGTGTCCTTGAACGTCTCTCCGGTTCCCGGAGGCGCGGATGTCTGCGCCGACAGAGGAGCACTCAGCAGCGCGGCGGCAAAGGGCAGTGTCATCGCAACAACAACCGCGACAACCAGGGAGCGTAGACGCTTCACATCAGTCGGAAGTAGATCACTCATGCCGTTATGCTACCAAAACCTTCGCCTTGCGATTCCGCCCCCTGAGCAAGGCCATCTTCAGCCAATGCGGAGCAAAATGGCCTCCGCCATGCCCGGAGGACGCTTGTTTTGAGCTGTTAGCTTACAGCGTTCAAGCTCACAGCTCGGGAATTGCGCCTCTTTTGCCCTGAACGATCTTCAAATGCGATTGCCCTGGCGACACAGGTCATTCTTGTGATGGCCGCGCGTTCCAAGCGGCCGATCCGGCAGACCTAAGGCTGGCGAGGAGAGCGTCCTGCTTGTGCTCCCCTCGCCAGAGGGATTGGAATCGCGTTCCAGATCCAATCCCTCTGGTCTGCCCCAGTGGGTCTATCGATTTTTCAGCGTTAGCAAATAAGCAACCAGACTGTCGATATCCGGTCCGGAAGCTGTTATGGCGGGCATGGTGCTGCCTGCGGGCGGCGACTGGATCGTCTTCTTCAATTCGCCCACCGTCCTGCGGCTTCCGATGCCATCGAGCGGAAAACTGGTGTTCCCCGCGCCGGCAATCGAGTGGCATGCCGAGCAACTCAGTTTCTCGAAGAGTTCCTTGCCGGAGGCCGTTCCGCCGGCGTCGGCCGCAGCATTTTGTTCCGCAGGTTTGTGCGCGGCGTAGTAGGCCAGAAACCGTACAATTTCGTCCGACTGACGGTCATTGATATGCGAGCTGGCCATGTACTGCATCCGGTGTACCTCCTGCGTCCAGCCCGCGGGAGAACGATCCCCCATCAGGCTGGTGGAAAGGTCGTGGCACTCCGAGCACTTGTCCGTAAACACCCGGTAGCCGTGTTGAATCTCTGGAGGGTAGGTGCTGACATTGACGATGGGATTCGCTGCGCCGCGATGAAGCTGCGGGGCCGCCTGCACGGCAAGGACCGGCAGAATGGCCAGTGCCGCAAGAGCTGAACGCGATAGGAACGAAATCTGTTTCATGGCCGATTCCTCGTTTTCGATGTTAGAAGTTGAACTGAATGTCCGCCTCGTAGGTCCGCGTGGCGCTGGATGTGAACGCGACCGGATCGATGCCGTGAAAGTTCCCGACAGCCAGGCGGCCTACAATGTTTCCTTCGGGAGTGAAGGCCTTCTCCGCACCCGTCTGCCACTGCTCCAGATTGGTGGGGTGAATGCCGCCGCTCACGTCCTGCCGTAGCCGGTCATACCGCCCTTCCAACGAAAAGCCGCGTTGAACATAGCAGTCGATCTCGGTGAAGTATCCGTTTGAAAGGTAGCTGCCGGGAGCTCCGGTGGCCGGGTCCTCCCAATCATCCTTGCCGTGCAGGTATCCGCCCAGTACATCTACCTTGTCCCTGCCGATCATGTAGTTGGCAAAGACGCCTTCGCGGCGGATGCGGGCGTAGTAGCTGAATTGGTTGGCAAGACCGGCGTTCTGGATCTGGTTCTTCTGGCCTTGATAGGTCATGAAGCTGATGCCGCTCTCCGGCGCGTACCACCAATCGGCATCCGCCCATACGTCCTTGCTGTTCTTGGTGGAGTCGTTCGTCAGGATCTCACTGCCGTCGGCGTGATCGCCGTTGGTTACTTTAACATTGGCGCCAATGATGTCTCTGTACTTCGATGACGCCCAGGTGTATCCAACCTCGGCGCCTACCGGCGATTGATCGAGCACAAAGTTGGTTGGCCCCAGATTTTCGAAGATCAGCGGCGAATTTGGCAGCAGGCTGTAGACATCTGCGGCCCGCGTGCCCTCGGACACTTGAAGGTGCTCCCGCCCGACGGTGGCATACCAACTGCTCTTCGCATTGCCGCCAACGTATCCAATATGGGCGTTGGGCATGTTCGGACTGGTCGCCCCGCCGGTTACGATGTCGAATTCGGAGTAGTAGAAAAACTGCGTATTGGGGACCCAGCCTCCAAAATAGGCGTTCCAGGAACCGACCTGGATGGCGGACGTCGACGACGGGGCCTGCCCCTGGGCCGTAGACCGCTGCGCCGAAAGGCTGAAATCGGAGACCGCCAGCGATGCATTGTTGGCGAGCGACCATTCCGGCTCCTTCTGCACAAGATCGAGAATCCGTTCAATCGCGCCATTGGGATCGAGGGACGGCGGAAGATGGTGCCCAAGTCGCTGGAACATATATCCCTGCTCGTTGAGCACCGGCGCAATCGTGTGGCATGCATAGCAGTTGATGTGATAGCGCCGTGCGTATTGCGGTACGGCGAAGGCATTGCGCGGGGCCGTGGTCAGGAGTAGCCATACGACTGCTCCAGTTGCGATGCCGATACGCCTTTTGAATCTCATAGCCGGTTCCTTTCCTCATCCGAAGATGTTCTGCTGTCTTTTTCGGTGTCATTCGCGGGCACAGTCGATGGACGCCTGCGGCGGCTTTCGTTTTGAATATGGAGCGGAGACGAAGCCACGGAGATCTCCCGCACTTCAGGCGCGGATTCAGCCAGTTCCGTGCGGGCGAGGGGACACTGTCGTGGAAAGAAACTCAGAGGAGGAAGGTACAGAGAACGGTCTGCAGCCGGCGGGTATCGCTTCGACCCTGTCGGGGCGAGCCACGCGTCACAGTCCGGGGAAACGCAAGCACTGCTTCGAACGGAACCGCATGTCCAACCGCCTCATCCGGAGAGTTCCGGGATCCGGTTTGCAGGATGCCCAAGCTCAGGGGATGCGGAGAAGAAGAGCAGCATCTGGTGCGGGCAACGGCTCGGCCGGTGTGGCTGCCCGCCTCCGTTGCCATTGCCTGGGACATCATTGGGCAATGAGAGCCGCAGCACGCCATGCATTGCGCTGTCTGCCAGCAGGAAACCGCGGACAGGACGGGTGCAATAACAACGATCGCGATCACCAGGCCGGCAACGAATTTGACAAGGCTAGTCATCCTAATGTGCCATCCTCTTCGAGATGCAATCAACTGTAAGTGACAACGATCACACGTTGTTTGACGGCTTGTTGCCCTCGCGGCAGCTGCCCCATGTGTGATGGCTCCATCGTTACGAGTGGGTTCCGTCCTGTCAGTCGAACTATCGAATTGCCATCCCGAGCTTGCTCCCGGAGCGAAGCCGAAGGCGAAGAATCCCCGCATCCCTCCGCCCCCTGTTTCTCCTTGCCATTCCGCAGCGAAGCGAAGGAATCTGCTTCTGCTCTTGCCATCAATTCGCCGAAGGCCGCTCGATGTGGTCGATCACGATGCTCTCCACCGGCCCTTTGCCCGGAGCGAGCTTCAATCCAATCTCGCGCAGCGACATCGCAATGCCGCTCGCCACATCCGAGTTCGGATCCTCATCGCCGCTCTCGTACTTGAAATCGAAAGAGCCCGCAATGCCTGTCTCGTCCAGCACTGGCCGGTTCAGAAATCCGCTCAGCCGCGCAGTCAACTGCGGCATCGAGATATTCGTCCCCGCAAGGCCGCTCGCGTCCGTCACGACTCCTCCGCCGACGCGGCCGGCCCAGGAGAACCCGTCTTTGTCCTTCGGAGGCTCCAGCTTCAAAGGCTTGTCGCCCCGGCTGAGGATGTAGACGGGCCCCTCCTTCGGCACGCGATGAATCTTCAACTGAAAGCGATCCATCAGCAGCGACTGAAGCATCTCGCGCTGCTCCGAGGAAGGCGGAGTCTTGATGATCGGATTGTTCAACTTGCTTGCGGCGGAGGAGATTGGCGGCTTTGCCTCCACATCGTACTGCACATCGTCAACCCAACTCGGGCCGCCGGAGATTTGCCACGCCTGCAGACCGAAGGCTTCCATCGCGAGGTACTGGAGCGTGCAGTTGGTACACAGTATCCTGCCGCCCGGATAGGTAAACATCCCGACGATACTGTTCTTCGGGTTTGCGGGCTTTATGGTGGCCGCATCGAACTCAGGCAGCTTGGCAGGCGCTGCCACCGGAGCTGGCACCGGCACGGTCTGGCTTGGACCGGGCACGGCTTGCGGTGCACTCACCTCCGCCCCGTCCACGCTTGGCCGCTCGATGTGGTCGATCACAATCACCTCCACCGGCCCCTTCGTCTCCACCAGTTGCAGTCCAAGCTGCTCCTTCAGCGCCGTAAAGAACGACGGTCCGGCATCGACCGCCGAACTTCCATCATCGGCCCCCGCGCTCCCCTCCCGTGTCCAATCCAGCGAGAAGTCGTAGTTGCCCTTCAGTCCAGTCTTATCCACCACCATGCGGTTGCCTACCTCCGGCTGCTGTTGCAGCAAGAGAATCAACTGGCCGGGTGAAACTCCGTTTCCCTTAATCTCGGATCCATCCCCCTTGCCCACCACGGTCATCCCCGTTGGATGTGCCTGCGTTACGCCTGTAGGATTCAATACGGATTGCGTCAGCTTCGGCCCGCCCTTCGCCACCTCCAGCGCATACACCGGCATCTCCCGCGTCTCAAAGTGGACCTTCAGCTTGAAGCGCTCCGCCAGCAGCGACTGCTCCATCAGGCGGATCTGCTGCACCCGCTGCGACGAAGGCATCTGCTGCATCGCCGCATACTGCGCATCGTCGATCTTTGCTTGTATCCGGTACATCGTCTGGTCGGTCCACTCCGGCCCGCCCACAATCTGCGCTTTCGAGAAAGCGGGCAGGTTGTACGCGTCATCAATTAGCATCTTGGCCGTCATCGTGGAGTTCACAAGATTCGAAGGCTGCGACGGGCCTTTGCTGAAACGCAGTTCCTGCTGCGAGACGATCTGTTCCCCGTTAGGCGCGCGTCCAGCAGGTGGCGCGCCTCCATTTGAAGGAGGCACAAACCGCATCGGGTCAAGCGGCTTGATCGTCGCCACCTCGAACGACGGCAGCGGCCCGCTTGCGTGCAGAATCTGCCCGTACATCGGAACCATGCGCACGATCCCAAACGCCACCGGCGCTGCAATCGCAAGAAAGCCAAGCGCAGCCAGGACCATCTTCTTTCCCACAGTCATCCTCTCCAGCCGCAGCGTCATGATCGATCGCACCCGCCGGTTCAGGTCCGCTCCTGTAATCCCCGCCACGCACGCCAGCGGCGACTCCACGCAGAAGCGCACAGCCTTCAACAGGCTCTCCGCATAAATCCCCGGCCGGCTGCCCATCTCCACCACGGCCTCGTCGCAGGCGCGCTCGCGCTCCTCCACCATGCGCGCTCCCATCCACCACACCATGGGATGGAACCAGAACGCGGCTTCAACCAGCATATGCAGCGCCGCCGTCAGGTTGTCCCGCCGCCGCACATGCATCAGCTCGTGCATCAGGATTGCCGCGATGTGCTCGTCGTCCAGCCGCTCGCTCAGCCGCTCCGGCCAGATCAGCACCGTCCGAAACACGCCGAAGATCCCGGGCTCCATCTGCTCTCGTGAAAGCACAAGCGGGACCCGCTCACGCCCACCCATCGCCGCCTCTACCCGGCGCAGCAGCTCCACCTCGCGCCCATCTTCTGCCCGCACCGCACGCCGCACCGTCCGCGCCACCTGCCGCCAGCGCCCGCCCCACACCAGCAACACCACCAAAGCGCCGCACAGCCACACCACCGCCACTACCACCGGAAGCAGATGCTCGAACCGCTGCATCGGCGAAACATGCACCTTCACAGGCGCAACCTCCACCGGCATCTCCGCAAACGGCAGCGCCGCCGTATCCACAGCCGAGTACACCGGCATCGCCATCACCGCGCGCTGCGGCCGAGGCAACAGCCCGCCCAGCCCAACCAGCAGCGAGAACGGCACCAGAAACTTCACCGACGCCGCCAGCCACAGCCCATAGCGCACCCGCGCCCGGTTCCGGCGCAGCAGCAGAGTCGCCGCACCCGCCACCGCCGCGAACGCCGTCGCCTGCCAAAGATGGTTCCCCATCGCCGGTGCCGCCGAAGCAAGATATTCAGTCATTGTGCTCCTCCGTTCCCGCCCGTCATCCTTGCAAACGCCAATACGGGGATTCTTCACTGCGTTCAGAATGACAAGCATGTGTCCATGACAGGTCTTTGCCCGTCCTCATCACTCTTCTTTCAGTCCCTTCAGCGCCTTCTCCGCGTACTCCACGTCCTCCAGCGTCAGCTTGCCCGCCTCGATCAGGTGCGCCACCACCGGCCGGGACTGCCCGCCGAAGATCGCCAGCAGCTCGTCCACCAGCCTCCTCTGCGCCGCATCGCGCGTCACCGTCGCCGCAAACACGTGGAAGTTCCCCACCTTCCGCACCCGCCGCACCGCCTTCTTCGCCTCCAGCCGGTAGACCATGGTCTGCACCGTCGTATACCCGGGCCGCTTCTTCTCGGGGAACGCCTCCTGCATCTCGCGGATGGACGCCTCGCCGCGCGTCCACAGCGTCTCCATGATCTGAATCTCCAGCCTGCTCAGCTTCTTCGCTCCGGCCATCTTCTATGACTCCAGTCTTTATATCTACGACAACTGTCAGCGATAGTACGAAAGCCCTGCCGTTCCTGTCAAGAAAAATCTTCCGAGACCTTCCCTAAACTGCGAAGCTCGTACAATGAGAGGACAGAACCGGCTGCGGAGAGCCGCAACACAGGGGCCGGCAGGGGAGAGATTCAGTGAGCATTGCAGAGAAGGTCGGCGCGGACATTGTGACCGCCATGAAGGCCCACGACGAGCACCGAGTGACCACGCTGAGGATGGCCAAGTCCGCGCTGCGCTCGAAGGAGATCGAGAAGCGCCAGCCGCTGACCGACGCGGAGCAGACCCAGGTGCTGAGCACACTGCTGAAGCAGCGCCGCGAGTCGGTGGAGAGCTTCACGAAGGGCAACCGTCCCGAGCTGGCCGCCAAGGAGCAGGCCGAGATCGCCATGATCGAGGCCTATATGCCGCAGGCAGTCGGCGAGGACGAGCTGCGCGCCATCGTCCAGGGCACCCTCGCGCAGATCGCCGAATCCACCGGCCAAAGGCCCACCCCGCGCGACATGGGTGCCGCCATGAAGATGGTGCAGCAGCAGATCCAGGCCGCTGGGCTGCGCGCCGACGGCAAGCTCGTCTCCGAACTGGTCAAGGCCGAGCTGGCAAAGTAGCCGCAGTGCCGCTTCTTGCAGCCACGGGCCCGCGTGCGTGACCAACGGCACAGTTGCGTGCCGCAAAGCTCAATTACAATAGAGCCATGATCCATAAGACACGCCTCTTCACTCCGGGCCCGACGCCCCTGCTCCCTGCCGCCCAGTTTGCCATGGCCGCGGCCGATATTCACCACCGCACTCCAGAGTTCCGCGCCATCTTCAGCCGCGTGCTTGCGCAGTTGAAGGAGTTTGTCGGGACGAAGAACGATGTCATCTTGCTCTCCAGTTCGGGGACCGGAGCGATGGAGGCTTCCGTCTCGAACCTGACCTCGCCGGGCGACCGCGTGCTGGTGCTGAGCGCCGGCAAGTTCGGCGAGCGCTGGGCCGGGCTCGCCAAGGCATTCGGCTGCGAGGTCGATCTGGTCAGCGCGCCCTACGGCGAGACCTTCTCGCTGGATGCGGTGAAGGCCGCGCTCAAGCTGGAGACCCGCGCCGTCTTCATGCAGGCCACGGAGACCTCGACGTGTGCGCGCCACGACATTGGCGCTGTCGCCAAGCTGCTGCGGCAGGCCAACTCCGAGGCGCTTCTGGTCGTCGACGCCATTACCGGCCTCGGCACCACGCACATCGACATGGACGCACTGGGCATCGATGTGCTCATCGGCGGCTCGCAGAAGGCGGTGATGATTCCGCCGGGCCTCAGCTACCTGGCCATCGGCCAGCGCGCCTGGGATCGCATGGAGTCCAGCTACAACCCGCGCTACTACTTCGACCTGCGCAAGGAGCGCAAAAACGCCAAGAACGGCGAGAGCGCATACACGCCTGCGGTGGCGCTGATCGCCGCGCTGGGCGCGGCCTTCGATTACATCGCGCACCAGGCAGCGACAGCGGAGAACCCCGCCGGAGACCTCGCCGCCGGACGCAAGAAGCTGATCGAGAACGCCGAGACCATCGCCGCCATGACCCGCGCCGCAGTCGCCGCGCTGGGCATGAAGCTCTTCTCGCCGACGTGCCCCGCCGCAGCCGCAACCGGCGTGATCGCGCCGGATGGCGTCGACTCCAGCATCGTCGTCAAGGAGCTGAAGGCGCGCTTCGGCTCCATCATCGCCAACGGCCAAGGTGAGATGAAGGGAAAGATCTTCCGCATTGCGCACCTCGGCTTCTTCGACTACATGGACTGCATCGCGCTGATCGGCGCTCTGGAACAGGTGATTGCAAAGTCGTTTCCGTCGCCCAGCTTCGCCTTCGGCAACGGCCTCATCGCCGCGCAGAAGGTCTTCGCCGAGCGCTCGCCCACCGCGGCCGCAGATGCACTATAGCGGCGCGCGCAAACAGGCCATGTAACCGTTCCACCTGCCGGAGGGCCGCCTCGACCGGCAGTAAATTTTCTTCTCGTGGGCACTCTCCGGTTGAGCGCTCATGCCAATTTGTCTCGGAAGCGCAAGCCGGCACGAACCGAGCTGTATCCCGCCACTCCACAAGAGTCGGCGGAGAAGGGTGTCTATGAAGATCGTACTTGCAGAAAAAGTGTCGCCCGCAACCCTCGCAGTGCTCAAAGAGGAGCCTGGCTGGAACGTCGTCACCACCGATGCGATCGCCAAGCTCGGTGCCGGAGGACTTGAGGCGGAGCTGTCCGACGCCGACGCACTGGTTGTACGCTCCGCCGTGCAGGTGGGCGCCAAACTGCTGGAGTCCGCGCCCAAGCTGCGCGTCATCGGGCGCGCCGGCGTGGGCGTCGACAACATCGACATCGACGCCGCCACCCACGCCGGCATCGTGGTGATGAACACTCCCGGGGCCAATGCCGTCGCGGTCGCAGAGATCACGCTTGGCTTGATGGTCTCCATGGCGCGCAGCATCCCGCGCGCCAACACCACCATGCACACCGCCAAATGGGAGAAGAAGTCGCTGCAGGGCACCGAGCTGCGCGGCAAGACGCTGGGCATCGTCGGGCTGGGGCGCGTCGGCCTGGAGGTTGCGCGACGCGCGCGCAGCTTCGGCATGGAACTGGTCGGTTACGACCCCTTCATCGCTCCGGTCATCGCGCGGGAGAACCAGGTCGCGCTGCTGTCGCTCGACGAGGTATTCAAACGGTCCGACTATCTCACGCTGCACGTCGGCCTCACCTCCCAGACCGAGGACATGATCAACGCAACGTCGATCAAGAGCATGAAGCCCGGCATCCGCATCGTCAATTGCGCGCGCGGCGAGCTGGTCGTCGAAGAGGCCCTGGCCGAGGCCCTCCGCACAGGCCATGTCGCGGGCGCGGCCCTCGACGTCTTCCGCAAGGAGCCGCCGAAGGATTCGCCGTTCTTCGGCCTGGACAATGTGCTTCTGTCGCCGCACATCGCGGGATCCACCGACGAGGCGCAGGAGGCCATCGGCATCCAACTCGCCCGGCAGGTGCGCGACTACCTCAAACTCGGCGTGGTGCAGAACGCGGTCAACCTGCCCTCGCTGACGCACGAGGAGTACGTCGAAATCGCGCCGTACATCGACATGGCCGAGCGGCTCGGCCTCTTCCTGTCACATGCTACGCCGGGCAATCTGGAGAGCATTCAGATCGTCTACGCGGGGCGCCTCGCGCAGGGCAAGACCGACCTCATCCGCAACGCCGCCCTCTGCGGCGTCCTCGCCAACACCGAGGGAGATGCCGAGCAAAGCACCCTGGCCAACCGCATCAACGCCGCGGCCCTGGCGCAGGAGCGCGGCATCCGCGTCCAAGAGGAGAAGAAGGAGTTCACCTCCGGCGGTACGGGAAGCACGCTAAAGCTGGTGCTGCACTCCTCCGACGGCGATGTGAGCGCATCGGCAACCGTGCTGCACGGCAACTCGCCACGGCTGCTCACCTACGATGGCATCGACATCGAGGCTGCGCTCGACGGAACGCTGCTGGTCTTCCGCAACCACGACGTTCCCGGCGTTGTGGGACGCATCGGGACCATCCTGGGAGAACACACGATCAACATCGCAAACTTCGCACTCGGCCGCTCCGTCCGCTCGCAGCGCATTCCGCAGGGGCAGGCGCTGGCCGTTGTCCAGATCGACGTGCAGAACACCGGCAATGTTGCCAAGGCCATCGAGGCGATGCGCCAGGTAGAGGCCATCGCCAGCGTGCGCCTGGTCGATCTAGGAGCGGTGTAAGCAATAGCGCCGCTCGCAATGATGCGATGCGAATGCTGCTCGCAACAGAGCATCGAACGGAGCGGTCTATAGCGGCTTACGGCGCAGCCTTCGAAAGAAGCGGGTCTGTTTGGGCTGAAGGCCCCCTCGGTCTCATGGATAGAGAGCTTCGTTCACACAGGTTGTCGCAATCAACTGCAATCATTGTCAAAGGAACCAGCCATGCCGCTCTACGAATACGAGTGCAGGAAGTGCAAGAAGCACACGGAGAAGATCCAGAAGTTCTCCGACCCCGAGATCACCCAGTGTCCGCACTGCGGCGGAACGCTGGAGCGCGTCGTCTCTGCCGCCGCCATCGCCTTCAAAGGTGGAGGCTGGTTCAAGGACGGCTACGCTAGCGCCAAGACAACATCCTCCGGAGAGGGCGAGAGTAAAAGCAAAAACGACTCCGGCGCTTCGCCCGCGCCTGCCGCGGAAGCGTCTGGCCCGTCTAGCAAAGACGCAACGCCCGCGCCAGCCTCCAGCGCCCCGGCCACAAAAGTTTCGCCCGCCGCCACTCCACCCGCTGCATCCAGTACCGAAAAAAAATAGCACCGCATCATCGACCGCCACGCATACTCAGCCTTCAAGCTCGTCCTTGGCTTGGAAAAGATTTCGGATTGGAAAAGACTTCGGTGGCCGGGTTCAGATTCCCATTGGGTAGGGCTTCTCGTGCATCTCGGTGGAGCCGCTGGTCTCCTTGCCGGCACGCTCGAAGAGCCCCTGGAAGAGGCTCAGCAGGCCGGTGTACCAGTAGCCCAGCACGAAGAGCAGAAGGAACGGAACGGTGAAGTAATTCTCCGTGGTCAAGGCATACCAGACCGTCCAGGCGAAGTAGGCGCCGATGAGCAGTTCGATCCACGGAACGATGCCCAGCCGCTTGCGATAGACCTTGGCCTGGCTGGCCTCGCCCTTCTTCTTGACGCGGTACTTGGGCGTGCGCGCGAAGGGCGTCTTGTAGCCGAAGAGCGCCTCCATGACGGCCTTGGTGTTGGTAATGGTGAGGCCGACGCCCAGCGCCATCAGGAACGGGACATACAGGAATGTTCTGTGCCAGGTCTTGGGGAAGAGCTCCTTCTGGCTG
>JAJZDL010000069.1 GCA_021851465.1 Acidobacteriota bacterium | reverse complement strand
TGTTGAAGGCAGCGCTGAATTCGACGGTGGGCAAGCCACAGTTCTCGGATCTTCTGCCAAACCCGGTGAATGGAGGGCCGGTCAGCGACTCTACATTCGCGGGCACAGTGGAGGGCGCTGGCACGTCGTTCGCAGACACATTGGGGACAAACGGCAGCACGGAAACGGGACAGATAATCAACCAGTTTCTGGCGCAGGCCGATGCGCAGATCACGTCGGAGATCGAGAATGACCGGGCGGTGTACACCTTGAATGCATTCGACGACCTGGCGCGGTATCTGGTGGGCATTCCTGGGCGGAAGAACGTGGTCTGGTTCTCGGGGAGTTTTCCGCTGGACGTGGAGCCCAATGTGACCGAGGGGAACGGGGATGGCATCGGCAATCCGAACGACTCGGTGATCCGCAACGACATGGAGGTGCGCAAGACGGACAACCTGCTGACGCGTGCGCAGGTGGCGGTCTATCCGGTGGACGTGCGAGGGCTGCAGACCGATCCGTCGTTGGGCGTCGCAAACGGCGCCATTCCCGTCACCTATAGCCCGACCGGTCCAACTGGATACCTGACCCAGTTGGCACAGGAGCAGGAGACGATGTACGAGATGGCGGACGACACCGGGGGCGAGGCATATGTGAACACCAACGGGCTGACGCAGGCATTGACGAAGGCGATCGAACATGGCTCGAACTACTACACGCTGACCTATGTACCGTCCAACACCCAGTGGGACGAGCGGTTCCGGTCGGTCAAGATCAAGGTGGACGATCCGGACGCAAGGCAGTTGAACTATCGCAACGGCTATTATGCGTTCGACCCCAACAGCCGGAACAAGCTGAACGCGCAGGGCGCGGCAACTGCGCTTTCCACGCCGAGCACGATGACAACGGCCATGATGCATGGCGGGCCGGGCCCCACGGAGATACTGTTCAAAGTACGCGTTCGTCCGGCAAACACGCCGCCTGAAGCAGCCGTGGTGAAGAGCAACCGAACCAATCCCGACCCCAAGGTGAAGGTCGAAGGGCCCTACAAAGCGTATGGGGTAGACATGGTACCCGATCCGCGCGCAGTCACCTGTCAGCAGGACCCGAACGGGAACCGCCACTGCGCGCTGGAAATCTGGACCTACGTCTACAACGGCGACGGGCAGTTGCTGGTGACAACGGGCAATCGCCTGCACGCTCTGCTGACTCCGGCGGAGTACAGCAAAATGCTGGCTGGCGGCATGGCGTTTCATCAGGAGATCAGCGTTCCGGTAAAGGGCCTGCATTTTCTGCGCACTGGAATCCACGATATGGAATCGGACCGGGTGGGTGCGGTCGAGATCCCGGTAGCACAGGTGGCGCGCCTGGATCCGCTACAGATGTTGCCGGCGATGTCGGCACCGAACCCTTCAGGCGCCACGCCGGCTGCCGCCGTACAACCGGTCGATGCGGGGAAGGAGACTGAGCCCGCGGACACAACCGCGCCTCCACTGGAACAACCGGGATCGCTGGCCCCGAAGCCCCGCGCTACGCCTCCCAATGCTCCAATCGCGCCATAGCTCGGCAAAATCGGTTCCGCGTTCTTGCATGATTGAGCAACGCCAACGCAATGTCGCGCGCTCACAGACGCGCGTGTTAAGCTGAGATGCAGCGTGACGCCCACACTCATCGAAATCTTTGAGCAAGAGTATCGCGAGCTTCGTCCGCGCGCGCCGATTCCTGCGCTGGACATTCGGTTCCGCCGCTTTACATCGCTGAATACGACGGTTCGACTGCGCGAGGGGCGGCTGCTGGTGCGGCTGTCGGACCTGCTGGAGGCTGCGCCGGAGTCTGTACACCGCGCGATCGCGCACATCCTGCTGGCAAAGCTGTACAAGAAGCCGATCGCGCGCGCGCAGGCGGACCGCTATCGGCGGCATGTCTCGTCCGAAGCGGTGGCGCGGCAAGCCGAGCATATCCGCCAGACGCGCGGGCGCAAGCGGCTGCTCTCGGCGCAGGGAGACTATTACGATCTGAACGAGGTCTTCGAGAGCGTGAACGCGCGGTTCTTTTACGGCCTGCTGGGGCGACCGACGCTGACGTGGAGTGCGCACCACGCGCGGCGGATGCTAGGGCACTACGATGCCGCGCACAACACCATTATGGTGAGCCGCGTCTTCGACCGGCAGGAGACGCCGCGCTGCGCGGTGGAGTACCTGCTCTACCACGAGATGCTCCACCTGAAGCACCCTGTCCGCGTCAAGGCGGGGCGGAGGTGCGTTCACTCCAAGGCGTTCCAAGCGGAGGAACGGTTGTTCCCGGAGTTGGATGCGGCAAAGGCGTATCTGAAGCGGCTGTAGAACGAGCGAAGGATTAACGCCGATGCACGCCGATCGAACCGATCGGCGATAGGCAACCGCTTGTGTGTTTGGCGAAGGAGGCCAGGCGCAGCTACGGGCTTATGGGGCGGCGATGTGGGTCTGCTTTGGAGCCTCCGGCGGCATGGCGGCGGCTGGGGCGGTCGCTGGCGATAGCGCCATCGTGGATGGTGACGATGCGCTGGGCGTACTCGGCGATCTCCGGTTCGTGGGTGACGATGAGGATGGTGTTGCCCTGTGCGTGAAGGTCGTCGAAGAGGGCCATGATCTCGTCTCCGGTTTTGGAGTCGAGGTTCCCCGTGGGTTCGTCGGCAAGAATGATGGAGGGGCGGTTGACCAGGGCGCGGGCGATTGCGACGCGCTGGCGCTGTCCGCCGGAGAGTTCATTCGGCTTGTGCGTCATGCGCGAGCCCAGTTGAACGCTCTCCAGCACCTCTTTGGCACGGACGATGCGCTCCTCCGATGGCGTTCCATTGTAGATAAGGGGCAACTCGACGTTGTGCAGGGCCGTGGCGCGAGAGAGAAGGTTGAAGGTTTGAAAGACAAACCCGATCTCCTTGTTGCGAATGCGGGCAAGCTCGTCGTCGTTGAGGCGGGAGACGTCGTGGCCGTTGAGCCAGTAGCGGCCCCGTGTAGGCGAGTCGAGGCATCCGATGAGGTTCATCAGCGTGGTCTTCCCGGAGCCCGAGGGCCCCATGATGGCGACGTACTCATTGTGGCGGACGCGCAGGTCGACACCGCAGAGCGCGTTGACCTGCTGGTCGCCCATCTCATAGATCTTGCATAGCTCGCTGGTGACGATGACCTCGTCGGCGGTGGGGCCATCGGCGGTCGGGTGGTTGGGATCGGGGGCGGTTTCAAGCGGCATCGCTAACTCCGGGCAGTCCTGTTCCAAGAATAGTACGTTCGAGCGCAACACGGCGATTCTGCTCTTCCAAAAGAATAAGCGCCAATCGTGTGTGTGCGCGCGTATGCGCTACTGCCCCTGTGCCTCTCCGGCCCCCACCAGAAAACGAATGATCGACTCAATGCCGCGATGGAAGTTTGCCAGATGAAACTTCTCGTTCGGCGCGTGCAGATTGTCGTCCGGCAGGCCGAATCCCATCAAGAGCGTCGGCGTGCCCAACTCGCGGATAAAATCGCCGACGATGGGTATCGACCCGCCCCCGCGCACGAATACCGTCTCCCTGCCGAAGACCGCGCGCATCGCAGACGTAGCCACGCGCACATACGGGTTCTCTGTCGACACCACGATGGGGTCGCCCGAGTGGATCGGCCGTACGTCGAGCGTAATTCCAGCGGGGCAGATCGACTCCACATAAGACTTGTACAGCGCGAAGCTCTCCGCGGGCGTCATGTCGGGAACCAGCCGCATCGAAACCTTCGCAACCGCACGCGCCGGAATCACCGTCTTCGCGCCCGCGCCGGTAAAACCGCCCGCAATGCCGTGAACGTCCAGCGTGGGCCGCGCCCAGGTCCGTTCCAGAATCGAAAACCCAGCCTCGCCCGTCAGTGCAGTCGATCCAACCTCCTTCTTGCGATAGTGTTCCGCATCGAACGGCAGCGCCGCCCACGTCGCAAGCTCCCCATCGCTCGGCGCGGCCACGCGGTCGTAGAAATGTGGAATCGAAATGTGGCCCGACTCGTCCTTCAACTTCGCAACGATCTGTGCCAGCGCCACCAACGGGTTCGGCGCCGCGCCGCCGTATATCCCCGAGTGCAGGTCCGTCCGCGCGCCCCGGGCCTCGATCTCCGTGTAGATCATCCCGCGCAGTCCAACGCATAGCGTCGGCAGGTCCGGCGCAAACATCTCCGTGTCGGACACCAGGGCCACATCCGCGCGCAGTTCCTCCGGGTGCTCGCGCACAAACGCAGCAACTCCCTCCCCTCCAACCTCCTCCTCGCCCTCGATAATCACGCGCGCGTTCACCGGCAACCGCCCGCCGTCCGTCGCCAGCAGAGACTCCAGCGCCTTCACATGCATCCACATCTGCCCCTTGTCGTCCACCGCGCCGCGCGCGTAGAGGTTGCCGTCGCGCTCCTCCGGTTCAAAGGGTGGAGATATCCACTCCTCCAGCGGCTCCGGCGGCTGCACGTCGTAGTGCCCATAGAGCAGGACCGTCGTCGCAGGCCTTCCGTCTGCCGCAGGCGCTGCATGCAGAAAATCGGCGTACACCAGTGGATGGCCCGTCCGCTCCGCAACCAACTGCGCAGGGCCAGAGCTGGACGCAAAGATCGTCTCCGGCGTCGAGGTCTCGACCACCCGCACGTTCTCCATCCCAATCCGCCGCAGCTCCGCCGCAACAAACTCCGCCGCGCGGCGCACGTCCGCCGCGTGCTCCGGGTCGGTCGAAACCGACGGAATCCGCAGCAACGCCTTCAGTTCCTCAACAAAGCGTCCGCCGTTCTTCCTCGCAAAATCCACTGCTGCTTCGCACATCATCATCTCCACCGATTGTTAGGACCTGTCCAGAAACAGTTCTTCTCATCGAAAATTTGCGGATTGTCCTTCTGAGCGCAGCGAAGAATCCTCAATTGTGTTAACGGCGCGGCGTTTTGCACTATCGACTGAAAGTGCGCCGCATTGCACTTGTACCCCGGCGCTCATACCGCTACTGCACAATCCCCTGCGCCTTCAGGAACTCCAGGCACAGCAGCATCGCCTTGTCGGATTCCGCCCTGGAGAAATTTCCATGCCCGCCGCCGGGAACGATGTCCTGCCCGTTGGGAACGCCTGCCGCATCCAGGGCCTTCTTCAACTCAGCGTCCTGCGTCGGATCCACCGCCGGGTCCCGCTCTCCGTTCACAATGAACGTCGGCGGCAGCCCCGCGTGGATATAGCTCATCGGCGACATCTCTTTGGCACGCGCCAGCGTCGCTGCATCCGGTGCAGCCCAACGCGGTCCTCGCCCGCCGTCACTCACCTTCGCAAACATATCCGGCCCCGAGGTCGCTGGCATAATGCCTGCATACGGGACCAACGGCTTCTCCATGCCCAGCCATTGGTGCGTGAAGTCGGAGCTGCCGTGCTCTGTAAGGCCCTCCGCCAGGTTCGTCGGTCCATAGAAGTCCAGCACCGCCGCAACCTTCGGCTGGTCGGTGCATCCCGGTGGGTCGAACGACGCCGGGGCGTAGCCCGCCATCAGCGCAAGATGCCCGCCCGCAGACGCGCCATACACCACCACCCGTGTCAGGTCGAAGTTGTACTGCGCGGCGTTTGCCTTCACCCACGCCATCGCGCAGCGAACATCTTCGATCGCCGCCGGAGCGGGCGCCTCCTTGCCAACCCGATAGTCCACCGTCACCACGCTCATCCCAGCCGCCAGCAGCGCGCTGAAAGTCCCATACGAGCTCGGACGGTCGCCGCGAATCCACCCGCCGCCGTGCAGTTGAACCACCACCGGCGTCGGCTTCGCAGACGGCACTTGCAACACATCCAGGTGCAGATCGAGCGTGCCCGGAGCGGCCGTCGGCGAGTTCGGTACGCGCGGCATCCCGCCGCCCGCAACCCCTGGATTTGGGTTCGCGCTCGGATTGGCGATCAGCGGAACGTTCGCGTAAACAATGTTCCGCGTGGCCGCCGGATGCACATTCGCCCAGCTTGCGGCGTCCATCCACGACGGCGTGGACGCTGCCGCCTGCGCGCGGGCCAGCGTGCTCGCCGCAATCGTCGCCACAGCCATAATGACAGCAAAGTACAGTCGTCGCATCGCTCTCCTCTTGTGCTCCCGCATGCTTTACTGGCAACTATCGTATAGCCCGGCGCGAACGATCTTCAAATCGAAGCCGGATTTTGCAAGACTTCTGCTCGAACGCAATGCTAGGCTTCTTCAATGTTCAACTCCATCCGACCGTCCCTCATCGCTCGTCTCGCCCCCTCGCTTGTGCTGGCCCTCGCGTGCGCCATGCCTTGCAGCGCGCAACAACTTACCGTCGCTCCGCCCGCGCCACCCACTCCTCCGCAGCTCAACGTTCCGGCAGAGACACCGCTCAATCCCAACCTGCCCACGCTCTTCATCGTCGGCGACTCCACCGCGCGAAACGGGATGGATCTCGGCTGGGGAGACCACCTCGCGCACTACTTTGACACCTCCAAAATCAACGTCGCCAACCGCTCCCGCGCCGGACGCAGCAGCCGCTCCTACATGGTCGAGGGCCTCTGGGACAAAGTCCTCGCCGAGATGAAGCCCGGCGACTTCGTCATGCTCCAGTGGGGGCACAACGATGGCGGCGACCTCGGCGGAAACAAACCCCGCGGCTCGCTCCCCGGAGACGGCGACCGAACGCAGGACGTGCCGCAGACCACAGGAGTCCTCGCCGGCAAGACCGAGACCATCCACACCTACGGCTGGTACAACCGCAAATACGTCGCCGATGCAGAGGCGAAGGGCGCGACCCCCATGTTTCTCTCCATGACCATCCGCAACATCTGGAAACCGGACGCCAACGGCGTGCAGCGTATTGAGCGCGAGGCCAACTTCAACTCCATCATGAAGAAGATCGCCGACGAAGACCACATCGCATTTATCGACATGGCCTCCGTCGAAGCAGACCGCCTGGAGGCCACGGGACCGGAGAAGTCTGCGCTCCTCTTTCCCATCGACCACACCCACACCAGCGCCCTGGGAGCGGAGTTGAATGCGCAGTCCGTGGTCATCGCACTCGAAGAGGCCCACTCACCGCTGGTCGCCTACCTCAAGGAAAAAATCCCGCTGCCCGCGCAGACTCCAGCTCTCGCGCAGGCCCCCGCAGCAGCTAAATAACCCGATCCAGTATCGGTTGCTTGATAATAAATTGGCCCGGCCCTCCTCAACGGAGATGGCCGGGCCGTTGCCTTCTGCGCCGATTACAAGCCGGCGTGCCCTGAAGCGCTGCACGCACTGGCCTACAACACACACTCCCAGCGCTACCGTACTGCCCACGCCAGCTAGCGGCAACTTACCCCAAATTCCTTCTACTTGGAATACTTCGGGGGGTACTTGCCGATCAGTTGGGTGACCGCTTTATCGATCGTATCGTCTTTCTTGTCCTCGCTGCCAGACAAGGGAACGTTCACCATTCCACGCCACAGCAGCTTCTGCGTCTTGGTGTCGTACATATCGATGATCAGCGTGTTTAGTGGAACGTCCTGCAAGGTGGCCTCTGTATCCAGAAAGCCGCCGCTGCCCCATGGGCGCTGCCAGGCCAGGTTGTTCAATCCAGCGTAAAAATCCGAATACTCCTGCTGGTTCTGCGACGCATCTACTGCGGTAACGGTCACTTCAGCGTTCTTCCCCGCCAGGTTCATATACCGTGCGCTCATATCGCGGTTCACGGCAATCGAGATGCGGTCCTCCACGCCCGGATCGGTCGCGTGGATGCTGCCCCAGGTATAGGTCTTCAACTTCAAAAAGTTGATGCTGTGGTCGTAGTCGATCGTCACAGCCTGCGCCAGGATCGGTGTCCCGGCTATAGCAACAACGAAAAGTGCGGTTGCCAGTATCTTCACAATAGGTTTCATGGGCCCTCCAGTTTTTGGATTGCGGTGCCGTTCTGCTTGCAGAGCGGAACCACATCCGGTTCTGCTTATGAATACGATGCAGGCCTCCTGAAAGATGCAACGGGTTTGTGAATCTTTATTAAATGTCCATTAGTGCCAATACTCGAAGGCACGCCTATCCTTGCCCGCAAACATCGCGTAAACTTGTACTTGGCCTCTTCGATGCCCGTGAAACCATGAAGGATACCTAGTTTGCTGAACAATTTACTCGCAAAGGTCTTTGGCACCAGTAATGAACGCGCGGTCAAACGCCTGCTGCCCGCAGTCGAACGGATCAATGCGCTGGAGACGTCCATCCAGGTGCTCTCCGACGTAGAGTTGCGCGCCAAAACCGGCGAGTTCCGCCAGCGCATCGCGCAAGCCCTCGCCGCCGAGAAGATCGACCCCGCCGAAGAAGACGCCGCCGAGCGCACGCGCGCCGCCGAAAAGGCCGCGCTCGACGCTCTCCTCCCAGAGGCATTTGCAGTCGTCCGCGAAGCGGGCCGGCGAGCGGTCCAGATGCGCCACTTCGACGTGCAGCTCATCGGTGGCATGGTCCTCCATCAGGGCAAGATCGCCGAGATGAGGACCGGCGAGGGAAAGACTCTCGTCGCCACGCTTCCCTGCTACCTCAACGCGCTCGCAGGCCACGGAGTCCACGTCGTCACCGTCAACGACTACCTCGCCAAGCGCGACGCCGAATGGATGGGAAAGATCTACGGCTTCCTCGGCCTCTCCGTCGGCGTCATCGTCCACGACCTCTCCGACGAGCAGCGCCGCGAGGCATACGCCTCCGACATCACCTACGGCACCAACAACGAGTTCGGCTTCGACTACCTCCGCGACAACATGAAGTTCGACCTCAAAGACATGGTGCAGCGCCGTCAGTACTACTGCATCGTCGATGAGGTCGATTCCATCCTCATCGACGAGGCCCGCACTCCGCTTATCATCTCCGGCCCCACAGACCAGACCACAGACAAGTACGCCCGCGTCAACCTCATCATCCCCAACCTCGAAGAGGGCGAGCTCATCGAGACCCTCGAAACCAAAACCTGGTCCGGCGACTTCGTCATCGACGAGAAGGCCCGCGCCATCACCGTCACCGACGAAGGCTGGGAGAAGATCGAAAAACTCCTCGGCATCGGCAACATCGCCGACCCCGAGAACTGGGACCTCAAGCACCACGTCGAGGTCGCCATCAAGGCCCACCACCTCTACAAACGCGATGTCGAGTACGTCGTCAAAGAGGGCGAGGTCATCATCGTCGATGAGTTCACAGGGCGACTCATGCCCGGTCGCCGCTGGTCGGATGGCCTCCATCAGGCCGTCGAAGCGAAGGAAGGTGTCTCCATCCGAAAGGAGGACCAGACCCTCGCCACCATCACCTTCCAGAACTACTTCCGCCTCTACAAAAAGCTCGCCGGCATGACCGGAACCGCCGAGACCGAGGCCGCGGAGTTCGACAACATCTACAAGCTCGACATCGTCGTCATCCCCACCAACCGCAAGATGCTCCGCCTCGAAAATCCAGACGTCGTCTTCCGCACCGCAAAGGAAAAATACTTCGCCGTCGCCGACGAGATCGTGCGCCTCCACGAGGTCAAGCAACCCGTCCTGGTCGGCACCACATCCATCGAAAAATCCGAGCTGCTCTCCGACATCCTCAAGCGCAAGGGCGTCCGCCACGTCGTCCTCAACGCCAAGTTTCACGAGAAGGAGGCCGAGATCGTCGCCCAGGCCGGACGCCTCGGCATGGTCACCATCGCCACCAACATGGCCGGCCGCGGTACAGACATCCTGCTCGGCGGAAACCCCGAGTTCATGGCCCGCCAGGATCTCGTCAAAAAATCCCAGGCCCGCGCCGTCTCCGCCGCGGAGGGCGCCATCTCGCCCACCGCCGCTCCCGGCATGGTCCGCTTCTACTACGCCAGCCAGGAGTTCGAGACCACCCAGGCCGCATGGGACGCCGCCATCGCCGCGCACCTCGCCACCGCGCAGGCCGAGCACGATGCCGTCGTCGCCGCCGGCGGCCTGCACATCCTCGGCACTGAGCGCCATGAGTCGCGCCGCGTCGATAACCAGTTGCGCGGCCGCGCAGGGCGCCAGGGCGACCCCGGCTCCTCGCGCTTCTTCCTCTCCCTCGAAGACGACCTCATGCGCATCTTCGCGCGAGAGTGGGTCTCCACGCTCCTCCAGCGCCTCGGCATGGAAGAGGGCGTTCCCATCGAGAGCCGCATGATCTCGCGCCGCATCGAGGCCGCGCAAAAGGCCGTCGAATCCCAGAACTTCGAGTCCCGAAAGCACGTCCTCGAATACGACGACGTCATGAACAAACAGCGCGAGGCCGTCTACGGACTTCGCCGCCAGCTCATGGAGGGCGTCGACCAGAAGCAGCTCATCGCGGAAGACTACGTCTCCACCATCCTCTCCAACACCCTCGACGAACACGCCCCGGAAAAACAGCACCCCGAAGAGTGGAACATCGACGCGCTCTTCAGCCAGGTCTACGACGTCTTCGGCGCAAAACTCAACCAAGGGCCCGCCGCAATCGACGCCTCCGCGCTCAGCCGGCACGAACTCGGCGAGGCCCTCTTCGATGCCCTCCGCGCGCGATACGACGCCAAGGAACAGATCCTCGGCGCCCCCGCCATGCGATACCACGAGCGCATCGTCATGCTCTCCGTCCTCGACGGCCTGTGGAAGGACCACCTCCTCGCCATGGACCACCTCAAGGAGGGCATCGGACTCCGTGGGTACGCCCAGCAGGACCCCTTGGTCGCCTACAAAAAAGAGTCCTTCGAGATGTTCGAGCAGATGATGATGCAGTTCCAGCAGGACACCGCGCGCCATCTCTTTCGCATGCAGATCGTCGGCCCCGACGGCGCTCCCATCGAGACGCCGGAACAGATGCAAACGGCCCAGATGCACGTCGCACAAAACCAACGCATCGGCGCATCCGCGCAACAGGCCTCGCTGCCGCTGTCTTCATCCGCCCCTGCGCAGCCGCCAGTTCCCATCCACAACCGCACACCCGCCACCACCATCGACGAACTGGAAAAAGAGTTTCAACGCAAGAAGCGTCGCGAGCTCGAACAGGCACGCGCTGTTAGCTCGGCAGAGAGTGCCGCCCCCGCGCAGCGCGTCACCGGAGATAAAGTTGGACGCAACGACCCATGCCCCTGCGGCTCCGGCAAAAAATACAAAAAATGCCACGGAGCGCAGGCATAAACCGCTGGATGCGGCATCCTGCTTCCCTCTCGTTCGCCGCGCCTCCGTGCCCTTCTAGAGCTTTTCTCCAACTGGTATAGACACAAAATGGATTGTCATTCTGAGCGCAACACCCTTTGCGAATTGTCATTCTGAGCGCAGCGAAGAATCACCGTATTTTCTGGCGGTATGACTGCCTGCATCATCGCGAGAAATGCTCTACGCGGATCGTTCTTCGCTTCTGCGTGTCCGAATGTCAACCGGCGAATGCGGCACTGTCGGCGGCCCCATGTGCCCGTGCACCGCTCGCGGCTGAAGATGCTTGGAGTCGGATTCCGTGATGTAGCTGGCCATCTGCTGCGCGAGCTGCGAGTCGATCTCGTCGGCGATGGACATGACGCCAACCAGCAGCAGGCTGAAGTCGATCTTGCTCAGGTTGTTCTGTAGCGTCTGAAAGACGCTCACCTGCAACATCCGCGACTCCTCCACCAACATCGCGGCCGTATAGCCCTGTTGGCTGCGGTGCAACCCGTGCTGGGCTGCCGCAGCCGAAACCAGCGCGTGCGTTCCTAATGGAAGCGGGTAGCGAAGACGGAAGATGAGGTCCTGGAAGAGCTGCGGAAGGTGCGCGCTACGATCCTCGTCCTTCAGCGGAACGAAGGCGGCTTCGGTATCGAGCCGGACTGAGTGAAGCCAGTTGTCGATCGTCGATAGTGTCTCGCGCTCCAAAATGCAGGCGACATCCTCCACTGCGCTGGGCACTGGTGGCGCTCCGGTCGTCAACCGCTCGCGAATGGACTGCACCAGCGTATCCACGCTCAGCGGCTTGACCAATATCTCG
>JAJZDL010000068.1 GCA_021851465.1 Acidobacteriota bacterium | reverse complement strand
CATCTACCGCCAACAAGCCACCACGACTATTACTGACTTGGTCCCCTTCACCCAAAGATCGTGAACAGGTTCTAAGCTGTATCGACCTATGGAGGGAACAGAAAGACGAAGTTGTCGGTCGAAAATGGGCGAAAGGAGGTGGCTCGATGGACCGCTTCGGGGTCCTTCGACTCCGCCCCCCGCGATGAGGCCGCGGGAGGCTCCGCTCAGGATGACAACGCTTTATATTAATCGACTACTTACATTTGCGGTATATGTCGATACGGCCCAAGCGAAGATTCAAACTGACCCACTATCGAATGCTCTACTGCGCGGCGATGGCGTCGCGACGGATGGATTGCAGCTCGGGCAGGATTGCGCCGAGGGCCGCAGGGGGCGCGTCGACGGCACCGAGGGCAAAGTAGGCGTCGCGGAAGAGGGCGAAGAGGCGGTCGTAGCGGTCGGCCTCAATAGGCTCGGGAGTGTAGGTTTTGAAGGGCGGGCAGAGGGCGTTCTGCGCGGCCTCGATTGTGGGGAAGTCGCCGGCGGCGAGGAAGGCCATGATGACCGAACCGAGGGATGTGACATCTCCCTCCGGCACCAGCACCGGTTTGCGCAAAACGTTGGCGTAGATCTGGTTCAGCTTGGCGTTCTTCTTGGGGATGCCTCCTCCATTGATGACGCGGCGAATGGGCGCGCCGTTCTCCTCCATGCGGTTGAAGATGATTCTGGTGTGCAGGGCGGAGCCTTCGACGGCGGCGAAGAGTTCGTCGGCGGCGGTGTGGTGCAGGTTCCATCCGAAGGTGACTCCGCCGAGGGCGGGGTTGACGAGAACGGTGCGGTCTCCGTTGTCCCAGGTGAGGCGGAGCAGTCCGGTCTGTCCGGCCCTGTAGTCCGCAGTGGCCTCGGAGAGCGCGGCGACCGTCGAGCCGGCGCGCGAGGCGATGGCGGCGAAGACATCGCCGACCGCGGACATCCCGGCCTCGATGCCGACCTGCTTCGGATCGACCGAGCCGGGGACCACGCCGCAGACCCCGGGCACCAGCGTCTGTTTATCGCTGAGTCCGATGATGCAGGTGGAGGTTCCGATGACGTTGACCACATCGCCCAGGCGGATGTTGGCCCCGATGGCGTCCCAGTGCGCGTCGAATGCCCCGACGGGGATGGGGATTCCAGCGGTCAGGCCGAGGGCCTCGGCCCATTTTGCGGAGAGGCGGCCCGCGATCTTGTCCGAGGTGTTGTAGCGGCCCGCGATCTTGTCGCGCACGCCGGCGAGCAATGGATCAATGGAGGCGAGGAACTTCTCCGGCGGCAGCCCTCCCCAGCGCGGGTTCCACATCCACTTGTGGCCCATGGCGCAGACGCTGCGTGGAACCTCGTTGGGATCGGCGACTCCGCAGAGGGTTGCGGCGACCATGTCGCAGTGTTCGAGCGCGGTGACGAAGCGGGGGCGCAGGGCGGGGTTGTGGCGCAGCCAGTGGAGGAGCTTGGACCAGCCCCACTCGGAGGAGTAGACGCCGCCGCACCAGGCGATGCCCTCGAAGCCGAACGTATGCGCGGCGCGGGTGATCTCGGCGGCCTCGCTGGCAGCGCGGTGGTCGCACCAGAGGTAGTACTCGCCCAGCGGGACGAGGCCTTCGCCGACGACGATGACGCTGGAGCCGGTGGTGTCGAGCGCGATGGACTTGACCTGGCTGCCGTCGATGCCGCTGACGCGCACCGCCTCGCGCATGGCGCGGACGAGGGCGTCCATCTGGTCGTCGTGCGATTGCGTCTTGAGGTGCGGGTCGGTGGCGGAGCTGTGCAGCGGGTACTCGGCGACCGCCGAGCCGAGCTTGCCGCGGAGTTTATCGAAGATGGAGATGCGCACGCTCAACGTGCCGAAGTCGGCCCCTGCCACTATGCTCACGATCCTGCCCCTTTGCATGAAATTGCGTGAAACCGTTCCATCCGCATTCTAGCTGTACTTGAGCCAACGGAGGATTTCTCGGAGGTTGGGGCGTTTGCCGTACATCAGAACGCCGATGCGGTAGATGCGGCTGGCGATCAAGACGACGGCGTAGATGGAGGCCGAGGTAAGCGCGATGGAGAGCGCGATCTCCCAGACGGAGGGATGGCCCAGGCAGACGCGCAGGTACATCAGCAGCGGAGTGAAGGGAGGGAAGAGGGCGAGCGCGCGGGCGAGAGAACTGTCTGGGCTGGGGAGGATGCTCATCAGGGTGGCGAAGCAGACGATGAGCGGAAGAAAGAGGAACATGTTGAGCTGCTGCAGCTCCTGCTCGGAGTTGGTCATGGCTCCCAGCGCGGCGGCGATGGAGGAGTAGAAGGCGTAGCCGAGGATGAAGTAGAGGAAGAAGTAGACGATCTGCGCGGCGGTGAGGTCGAGGTGGAGGCTCTGGCCGCCGGGAACAAGCGCCATGGAGCTTCTGGAGACGAGCAGGGCCGCAGCGAGCCAGATGCCGACCTGGGTGAGGCCGACGGAGCCGACGCCGAGGATCTTGCCCGCCATCATCTCCTGCGGGCGGATGGTGGCGAGCATAACCTCGAAGATGCGCGAGGTCTTCTCCTCGATGATGGATCGCGCAACGTTCATGCCGTAGAGCACGATGACGAAGTACATGAGGAAGAAGAGGATGCCGACGCTGACTTCGGCGGACCTGCTGTCCTCGCGATGCGGGGGGCGCGTGGCAAGGATGGTGACGGGCTGGAGCATGGTGTCTGCTTCGGATGCGACGATGCCGCGATGCTCGATATGCTCGCGCATGAGCACGGAACCGAGGGCGGCGGCCAGCGTGTTGCGCAGCGCGTCCTGGTTGTTGGATCGAGGGGTGAATGTGAAGGTGGGGCGGGCCGGCTGCACATTGGCGGGTGATGCCGCGGCGGGCGTGATCCAGAGGTAACCGTCGAGGTCCCCCGAATCGAGTTCCTGGTTGAGGATCTCACGCGTGGCCTGCGCATTCTGCGGCGCGACATCCATGGCATCGACGGCGATGGGAGGCTGACGCGCGGAACGCGGCTGGGACCGATGCGTGCTGGGTTGTTGCAGCGCGGCTTGGAGGTCCATGACGAGCTGTGTGTCTGAGCTGACGACGGCGATATGGGTGCCGGGCCCCGTCCTGGAGCCGAGAAATGCGCTGCCGTAGATGAGTCCGCCCATGACCAGGGGAATCATGATGGTGGAGATGAGGAAGCCGCGGGTGCGGATGCGCTCGATGTACTCGCGGCGCGCGATGAGCCAGACGTTATGCATCGAGGGCGCCTCCGTTGGGCTGATCGAGCATGGCCATGGAGAGTTCGCGGCCGTTCTTGATGGGCAGCGTCTCCTGAACCTTTTCGATGAAGATCTCTTCGAGTGTGGGTTCCATCACCTCGAAGCGGGTGATGCGCGCGTGACGGATGGCCTGCGCGAGCAGCGATTGGGCGTCTTCGGCCAGCGTCGCGGAGGCGCGCAGCTTGATCTCCACGTTGCCGTTGTAGAGCTTGTGGCTTTCGATGCTGGGGTGGCGTAGGAAGCTGTCGTCGCCCTCGAAGTGGATGAGCACGCGGTTGCGCGAGTAGCTGGATTTGATCTCGCGCATGGAGCCGGAGAGGATGAGTTGGCCGCGATGCAGCAGCGCGATGTTGTCGCACAGCTTCTCCACCTGGTCCATGCGGTGGGTGGAGAAGAGGATGGCCTTGCCCTCGCGGCGGAGCTCGGCCAGCGTGTCCATCAGCAGCACGGCGTTGACCGGGTCGAGGCCGCTGAAGGGCTCGTCCATCAGGATGAGGTCGGGTTCGTGCAGCAGCGTGGCGATGAACTGGATCTTCTGCTGCATTCCCTTGGAGAGGTCTTCGGTCTTCTTGGGGATGGCCTCGGCGATGTGCAGCCTCTCGCACCACCTCCGCGCGCGCGCGGTCGCCACGGAGGCGGACAGTCCATGCAGTTGGCCGAGAAATACGAGTTGATCCAGCACGTTCATCTTTTTGTATAGGCCGCGCTCCTCCGGCAGGTAGCCGACGCGCGCGAGCACCTTGCGCGTAAAGGGGCGGTCGAAGAGTGAAACTGAGCCGGAGTCGGGCACGGTGATGCCGATCATCATGCGGATGGAGCTGGTCTTGCCCGAGCCGTTGGGGCCGAGCAGGCCGAACATCGTCCCCAGCTCGATGGTGAACGAGAGATCCGCGACCGCGACCTTCGTGTCGTAGACCTTGCGGATGTGGTTCAGTTGGACGATGGGCATGGGGACTCTGGGAGTGAGGAAAGACCTAGTTTATCAGCGTTATGAAGGGGTGCGTCCATACAACTATCCGTTTGGCGTCGGCTTGACACCACGCGGCGGCGGGATAGAATGGAACGAGGCGGAACTGGGCGCAAGCAATGGCCTGGACTGCCGGTTGGAGTCCGCTTTTCATCGTCGGCAGTGCCAATCCTTTGAAAAGAGATGGGTCGATGCGAGGTTGATCGCGAGATGGGTTCGTCGAAAGATGGATTCATCGAAGGGTGAAGCCGTGCATTCCATCCATTTCTGGAAGCGGCTGCTGTAAAGTCGGCCCTTCGGTCTGGGAAAGTTGCCCCTCCGGCGTATCGGAAGCAGCCTGCCTGTTGTTGGGTCGCTCGACAGCCCGAATCACGTTCCACTCGCTTATCGCGATCAACTTGAAGTACCGACCGACGGCGGAGGCCGGGTCGAAGGAGACTACCCCATGCGTCACCGCAATGCAGGATACAAGCTGGGCCGCAACACCAGCCATCGCCGCGCGCTTCTGCGCAACCTGGTCACGACGATCGTTTTGATGGACCGCATCGAGACCACCATCACCAAGTGCAAGGCAGCGCAGCCGCTGGTGGAGAAGATGATTACGTTGGGCAAGCGCGGCACCGTCCATGCGCGGCGGCAGGCGCTGGCGTACATGATGACGCCGGAGTCGGTGGACCGTCTCTTCAGCGTGGTGGCCCCGCGCTACGGCGACCGCAACGGCGGATACACGCGGATCACGCGCAGCCGCGCACGCCAGGGCGACGCGGCCGAGATGGCGTACATCGAGCTGCTCGGCGCCGAGCACGAGCTGGACGAACGCCGCCAGAAGCGCGAAGAGGCCCGCGCCAAGAAGCGCGAAGAGCTTGCCAAGCAGATGGAAGAGCAGGAGCCGGGCGAAGCTGCCGCATCCGGTGCGACAGCCAGCGCAGAGCCCGACTCGAAGGCGTAGGCATCGAGGCGCAGACCACTCGCATCGCTTAGGCCCTTTCGTGTCCACTTCAAACTGATTTATCAGCACGCCGCAGGATGTCTCTTCCGCGGCGTGCTGTAGCGTCGCGCCGCGCGGGCCCTGTCCGGCGCAGCAATGGCTTAGAATCTTTGGAGAGTTTGGATGGGGTGCTGCGCAGGGGTGAGATGAGGCGACGCGATATGTTGAAGTCCGGTTTGGCTGCGGGCGTGGCGGTTGGCATGGGGTTGCAGGGAGCGACGCAGAGCGGAGCGCAGTCATCCATCAGTTTGCAGGGCGTTGCGTTTGCGGACGACCGCGCGAGCTGGGTGGCGATGCAGGACCGCATCTGCAGGCCGCTCTTCGAGGCGCTGAGCGAGCGGCGGCTAAAGGCTTCGATGCCGGTGGAGGCGTATGCCGGCGAGCAACAGCACCGGCGGCAGACGACGTATCTCGAGGCGCTGGGGCGCGCGCTGGCGGGCATCGCGCCGTGGTTGGAGAATGGGCCGGATACGGGCGCGGAAGGGACGTTGCGGGCCCGCTACTGCGAGATGGCGCGGGCGGGGATTGCGGCGGCTGTCGATAAATCGTCGCCGGACTACATGGACTTCGGCGGCGACCGGCAGACGATCGTCGATGCCGCATTTCTTTCGTTGGCGCTGCTGCGCGCTCCGCGGGAGCTGCGCGAGGAACTGCCCGGCGCGGTGCGCACACAACTGGCGGACGCGCTGCGCGCTACCCGCGCGCAACTGCCGAACTACAACAACTGGCTCCTGTTCGCAGCGACGGTCGAGGCGTGCCTCTTTGCCATGGGGGAGCCGTGGGACCGGATGCGCGTGGACTATGCGCTGCGCGAACATGCTGTGTGGTATCTCGGCGATGGCGTCTACGGCGATGGGCCGAACTTTCACGAGGACTATTACAACTCGTTCGTGATCCATCCATTTCTGCTGGCGCTGATGGACGCGGTGGGCCGGCAGGAGGCGGCGTGGTCGGCGATGGCGGCGGCAATTCGCGCGCGTGCGACGCGCTATGCGGCGATCCAGGAGCGGACGATCGCGCCGGATGGGACGTACCCGATTGTGGGGCGGTCGATCACATACCGCTGCGGCGCGTTCCAACTGCTTGCCGACGCGGCGTTGCGCGGAATGCTGCCGTCGGAGGTTGCGCCGGAGCAGGCGCGTGGTGCGCTCTCGGCTGTTATACGGCGGACGCTGACGCCCCCAGGAACCTTTGACGCGCAGGGATGGCTGCGCATCGGGCTCGCCGGACACCAGCCGTCGCTGGGCGAGGTGTATATCTCCACTGGCAGCCTCTACCTGTGCACGGCGGCTTTTCTTCCGCTTGGGCTGCCGGCGGACGACCGGTTCTGGAGCGGCGCGGCGGCGCCGTGGAGTTCGGTGCAGGCGTGGAGCGGCGCGGATTGCAAGGCTGACCACGCGTTGGATGGACGGCAGGCCAGCGATGAGGCGCCTTCTGCCAAGCAGAGTGGCCGGTGAACTGCGCGAAGCCGTGCGCGGAATGAGAAACGCTGCGCGGCGCGACAGAAGCCGGGGCTACTGTGGAGACGTCTGCGGGGATTTGTTGCCGCTGCCGCCTCCACCGAAGATCTTTTCGATGAAGTTCTTCTTCTTGGTCTGGTCTAGCTGATCGGGTTGATTTGGTTGATTGGTCTGGTTGGGGTCAGCGGTTGCGGGGGCGGATTGCGGCGGTGTGGGCAGCGGCTGGGGCTTGCTGCCGCCGAAGCCGAAGATCTTCTTGATGACGGAGAGTGGCGATTCGCCGCCCAGGTGGCTGCATGTGTTGCCGGGGGCGGTCCCTTCGAGGAAGGCGAGGGTGTAGTCGTCCGGGCAGGAGTCGTCGGCGGGCAGCCATGTGTTCTTGTCGATGCGGTAGATCTGGACTCCATCGGGCGGACTGAAGGAGTGCATGTCGGAGTACTGCGGCAGCTTGATGGCGCGGTCCATAAACTCCGCCCAGATGGGCGCGGCGGCCTTGGCCCCTTCGATGTTGACGTTGGTGTAGTCGTCGTTGCCGACCCAGATAATGCAGAGCAGGTTGGAGGTGTATCCGGCAAACCATGCATCGTGGGAGGTGCCGGTTTTTCCGGCGGCGGGCGCGGTGAATCCGTGGGCGCGCACGGCCGAGGCTGTGCCGTAGGCCGCCGCGAACTCCAGCAGCGACTGGGTCAGGTAGGCAGTGCGCGGATCCAACACCTGACGCGCCTCGGGAGTGAAGTCGGCGACGATGTCTCCGTTTGCGTTGCGCACGCTGGCCAGCATCCACGGCTTGAGGTGGACACCGTTGTTGGCAAAGACGGTGTATGCGCCGGCCATGTCGAGTGGCGTGGCGTTGTAGGTGCCGATGGCGACCGAGGGCGTGCCGCGCGCGTTGACGATGCCGGCGGAGCGTGCCAGCGCGGCCACGTTCTCGTAGCCGACCTGCTGGGCGAGGTTGATGGTGGCGATGTTCAGCGAGTGTGCGATGGCCTGGGCAGCCGTGACCATGCCGGGGAATTCACCTTTTTCAAAGTTGCCGGGGTCGTACGGCTTTCCATCGAACAGGAAGGTCTGCGGGTCGTCGTTGAGGCGGGTCAGCGCGGTAAAGACGCCATTGCCATCGAGATCCTCGCCGGTGAGCGATGTGTTATATGCGGTGGCGTAGACAAAGGGCTTGAAGATGGAGCCGGTGGGCCGCTCCGCGATTGCGTGGTTGAGCTGCGAGACGCCGTAGTTGCGGCCGCCGACCAGCGCGAGGACCTGTCCGGTGTGCGGGTTGAGCGCGACCAGCGCGACCTGCGGGTAAGCAATGTTCTTGTCGTTCTTCTTGTGCAGCCTGCGCACCATATCGTCGACATTCTTCATGCCGACCTCCACCGCGTCGGAGGCGGCCCGCTGCAGTTCGGGATCGAGCGAGGTGTAGATTCGCAGCGCGTCGTGGCCGAGCTCCTGGTCGCCGATGCGCTGGGTGAGCTGGTCGTGCACCAGGTCTACGAAGTAGGGTGCCTCGGATGCGTCGATGTTGAGCGTGGCCAGGCGGATCGGCTCGGCCTTGGCGCGGCTGCCCTGGCTTGCGGTGATCGCATCGGTCTCCACCATCGAATCGAGAACAATGTTGCGCCGCTCCATAACGCGGTCGAGGTGGTGATAGGGGTTGTAGTAGCTGGGCCGCTGGATGATGCCGGCGAGCATGGCGCATTCGGCCAGGTCGAGTTGCCGGAGATCCTTGCCGAAGTAGGCCTGTGCTGCCTCGCCGAAGCCATTGATGCCGAAGCTGCCGCGTTGGCCGAGCGGGATCTGGTTGGCGTACATCTCGAAGATCTGCCGTTTGTTGAAGCGCGCCTCAAGCTGGTAGGTGATCACCAGTTCGGCGACCTTGCGCGAGAGGGTCTTGTCCGGGGTGAGAAAGAAGCCGCGCGCAAGCTGCTGCGTCAGCGTGGAGCCACCGCAGTTCATCTTGTGGGCGAGCAGGTCCTGCACGGCGCACTTGGCGGTGCGCACATAGTTGACGCCGCCGTGCTCGAAGAAGCGCCTGTCCTCGATCGCGGTGACGGCCTGCACCATCTGCGTCGGGATCTCGTTGTAGGTGACAAGGCGCCGCTTGGTGCGGTTCTTGTCCTCCGAGAGCGCTGTGATGAGCTGCGGCTCAAGCTGGTACGCGGCCAGCGCCGCTCCGTTATCCGCTGTGATCGACTGCACGATCGGCCCGCTGTCGGAGGCCGCATCGGGGGCCTGCGCGGTGGCGATGGTGGCCCCGTCGGGCGAGTGGTAGCTCTCGGGGCCGGGCTTGATATAAATTCTGTTGCCGGCCACCGTGAATGTGCCGAGTTGGGAGTTGGCGTTGTAGCCTGCGCGGCGCAGGTCCTGCGCGATGAACTCGACGGTGAGGTGCTGGCCCACGCGGACCTCGCGCGGCGCGGCGTAGATCTGCGCGGCGTTGGCGAAGAGCGGCCCGGCGGCGAGACGGTCGTCCACGACCGTCTTGTATTTAAAATAGAAGACGGCGAAGACGCAGGCGCCCGCGGCCATGCAGACGAGAACGGCAAGCAGCAGCCCGCGCAGCAGGCGCTGGCCGAGGCTGGGGCGGCGTCCGCGAGAGTTGCCGTTATTGCCGAGTTTAAGTTTGATGGCCATAAGAACAGTTGTCAGTTGTGAGTTGCGGATGAAGACAGCGCGGCCTGTAGGCGATGGACGACTTCGGCGGTGGGGATGTCGTCGGTTCGGTTGGTAAGACGGTTGAGAAGTTCGACTTTTCCCTCGGCGAGCTTTTTGCCGATGGCGATGCGAAAGGGCACGCCGATCAGCTCGGCGTCCTTGAACTTGACCCCGGCGCGCTCGTCGCGGTCGTCCAGCAGAACGTCGATCCCAGCTTGTTCGAGCGCGGCTGCGATCTCTTCGCCAGCGGCCAGCAGCGCGGCCTCGCGGACGTTGGTGATGGTGACGACGACCTGGAAAGGCGCGATGCTCGGTGGCAGCGCGTAGCTCTCCGTTGCGCTCTGCACGGCCTTCGGATCTCCCGCGTTTTGTGCGATGGATTGAGCGGCGAACTTTGCGGCGGACTGCTCGATGGCGGCGGTGAGGATGCGCTCGATGCCGATGCCGTAGCTGCCCATGATCGGCGTCGTCTCCTTGCCGTCTTTGTTGAGGACGGAGGCACCCATGGATTTGGAGTACCTGTACCCCAGCTTAAAGATGTGGCCGATCTCGACCGCCTTGCCGATGCGCAGCGGCTTGCCGCCGATGGGATCAGACTCGCCCTCGTTGACACTGCGCACGTCGGCCACCAGCGTGGGCCTGAAGTCGCGCATCGGTGTCACGTTGCGCAGGTGATAGCCCTCTTTGTTCGCCCCAGCGATCAGGTTTGTGCGGCCTTCGAGCGCGGCGTCGAGGACGACCAGCGTGCCTGGCTTCTTCGGGTGCGGCGCTGCAACGAGACCGATTGGCCCGAGGTAGCCCGCGGGCGCGTTGAAGGTGACGGAGATCTCTTCGGGCTGCATCGGACGCAACACACCGCCTGCGATGGCCGAGAGCTTGGTCTCGTTGATTTGGTGGTCGCCGCGCAGAAATGCGACTACGGCGCGGGCCTTGCCGACGGCCTTAATCTGCTTCTCGTCCGCATCGAGATGCTCGACGATATACGCCATGGTCTTCATCTGGTGGACTCGCTCGACGCCGAGGAAGGCGGCGACCTCGTCGATGGTCTTCTGCTCCGGCGTGTGGACAAGCTCCGGCTGGCCGTCGCCGGTGGGCGCGAGGTCGGCGACGGGTGCGAGCTGCGAGGTTGCCTTCTCGACGTTGGCGGCGTAGCCGGAGGAAGAGCTGGCGATGAGGTCTTCGCCGGCGTCGGTGTAGACCATAAACTCCTGCGAGGCGGAGCCTCCCATGGAGCCGCTGTCGGCGTCCACGGCGAGGAAGTCCAGCCCGCAACGGGTGAAGATGCGGCGGTAGACGGCCTCGTGCTTGGCGTAGCTGGCGTCCAGCCCCGCCTCGTCGATGTCGAAGGAGTAGGCGTCCTTCATCAGGAACTGGCGCACGCGCAAGAGGCCGGACTTGGGCCTCGGCTCGTCGCGGAACTTGGTCTGGATCTGGTACCAGATCTGCGGGAGCTGCTTGTAGCTGCGCAATTCGGAGCGCGCGATGGAGGTCACGATCTCTTCGTGGGTCATGGCGAGGCACAGCTCCGCGCCCCTGCGGTCCTTCAGGCGGAACATGTTCTCGCCCATGCCAGCCCAGCGGCCGGATTCCTCCCACGCCTCACGCGGGTTCAGCGCGGGCAGATGCATCTCCTGGGCGATGGTGTCCATCTCCTCGCGCACGATGGCGACGATCTTGTTGATGGCCCGGTTGCCGAGAAAGAGATACGAGTAGAGGCCCGCGCCGAGCTGGCGGATGTACCCCGCGCGCAGCAGAAGTTTATGGCTTGCGACCTCGGCGTCCGTGGGCGCCTCGCGCAGTGTGGGGATGAAGAGTTGCGACCAACGATGCATGAAGTGTGGGAGAGCGCTTTCCGGCGTGGATCGCCTGGGTGACTGTAGCGCCGACGGCCCGCCGAATGGGCGAGGCGCGGACGCGAGGGGCCAGAGGCCATTCTAAACCGCGGAGCGCGAAGGCGCGATTGGGGCCGATGCAATGCGCACTGCAACAATGGACAGATTGCGAAGGCGGATCAGGCGTACTTGCGCAGGACGCCGAGCACCTTGCCCTGAATGGCGACGTTGGCGGCGGGCGCGAAGATCGGCGCCATCTCCTTGTTTGAGGGTTGCAGGCGAATCATTCCGCCCTCGCGATAGAAGCGCTTCAGCGTGGCGTCGTAGCCATCGACCAGCGCGACGACGATCTCGCCCTCGCGCGCGGTGCCGGTGCGCTCGACCAGGACGTAGTCTCCGCTGACAATGTGTTCGTCGCGCATCGATTCGCCGCGCACCTCCAGCGCGAAGACATCGCGGTTGCCTATGATGTCGGCGAGCGAGATGCTCTCGGCCATCTGGACGGCCTCGATCGGCTGGCCCGCCGCGATGCGGCCCAGCAGCGGCAGACGGTCGAAGCCCTTCTTGCTGGAGCGCGGAGGAAGCACGTCGATGGAGCGGCTCCGGTTGTGCGCGCGTTGCAGCAGCCCTTTGTTCTGCAGGTTGGTGACGTGCTTGTGAACGGTCGCCAGCGATGAGAGGCCGAGGCCGCCGGCGATCTCCTCGTAGGAGGGCGAGTAACCGTTCTTCTGCGTGAAGTTGCTGAGGAAGTCGATGACCTCTTTTTGCCGCCGCGTTATAGCCATGCCACGATTGTAGCGAATAAATAGCGAACCGCAATCCA
>JAJZDL010000067.1 GCA_021851465.1 Acidobacteriota bacterium | reverse complement strand
AATCTGAATCGGTAATGACAAGTTGTCTTGTGTTTGCTCAGGCATAGAATCTTCCTATGCTGACGATTTCCAAGCCGCTGTCAGCTTCACAGGTGCGAACGTACCATGAGCGGGAGTTTGCCTCTGAGCGGCAGAACTATTGGAGCCGCGATCAGCAAGGGCATAGCGAGTGGCAAGGCAAGCTGGCCGAGCAGTGGGGCTTGGAAGGCGCAGTTGGCAATGAGCACTTCGCCAGGCTCACCGAAGGCCAGCACCCGCACACGGAAGCGCAGCTCGTTCGTCATCAGGTTCCCAAAACCTATGAAGGCAAATTTGGCAGGGAAGTGACGAGCGTGGAACACCGCGCCGGTTGGGATGCTACGTTCTCCGCGCCGAAGTCAGTCTCTCTCACTGCCCTTGTGGGCGGGGATGAGCGCGTAAGAGAGGCGCATCGGGAAAGCGTCCGCGTGGCGCTTAATGAGTTGGAGAAGTACACGCAGGCCCGCATCGGCAATATCCATGCGCCGGAGACAACCGGCAAATTCGTTGCGGCTACCTTCGAGCACGACACCGCGCGGCCTGTGGACGGCTACGCTGCCCCGCAGCTTCACACCCATGCTGTGATCTTCAACGTCACCGAGCGCGACAACGGCCAAACACGCGCCTTGCAGCCGCAGGAGCTATTCGCGTCGCAGCGCGTCGCTACCAGCCTGTACCGTTCTGAGCTGGCGATGCGGTTGCAGGGCTTGGGCTATGAGCTGGAGCGCGGCAAGCATGGACAGCCGGAGATCAAGGGCTACACGAAAGAGTATCTGGAGGCCAGCAGCCCGCGCCGGGAGCAGATCAAAGACCATCTGCGCGAGATGGGGATAGACGGAGCTGGAGCCGCGCAGGTCGCCGCACACCGGACGCGGGACAGCAAGGAGCTGCTATCGCCGGGAGAAGTATTAGAGAGGCATCGGAATCTGGCCGCGCAGTATGGACATCAGGCCGACCGCGTTGTGGCCGAAGCGCGGGAACGCGGCCAGCGTCACGTTCACGAACCCGCGCTGAATCGGAGCACAGTGGCCGCGCAGCAGGCCGTCACTTATGCCCGCGATCATTTGTTCGAGCGTTCCGCCGTGCTGGACCGGCGCGACCTCCTGGAAGCGGCGCTCAATCGCGGCATGGGTGAAACAACGTATGCCCATGTTCGGCAGGAGTTCGAGCAGCGGGCCGCGCGAGGCGAGTTTCGCGCCGTCGATCATGGCGGCAGAGGGCAGCAATACACCACCGCCGCGATGCTTCGCATGGAACGCGAGATCGTTCAACGGATGCAACAAGGCAATCAGCGGGGGATGACTGACCCGATGCTGGTTTCTCCGCAGATTCGGATTGCGACGGAGGACCGCCACCCGGAGCTGAATGCCTCGCAGCGTCAGGTGGTCAATGATGTTTTTCTTTCCCGCGAAAAGATAGTGGGATTGGATGGGGTTGCCGGTACGGGCAAGACAACGACGCTAGCCGTTATCCGTGAAGGCGCGGAGGCACAAGGGTACAAGGTCGAAGGCTTCGCGCCCACGTCCCGCGCGGCGCAAAAGCTGGCCGATGCAGGCATGGAAACATCCACGCTGCAAAAGCATCTTGCACGCGGAGAAAAGCCGGATACCGGCGAGCGCCGCCTGTATGTGCTCGATGAATCCTCGCTTGCGTCCACCAAGCAGATGCACGAGTTCGTGCATCGCCTGCATCTCAATGACCGCGTGTTGCTGGTAGGTGACAGGCGGCAGCATGAAGCAATCGAGGCCGGGCGTCCCTTCGCGCAGCTACAGGATGCGGGCATGAAAACGGTGAAGCTCGAAGAGATTGTCCGGCAGAAAGACCCGGAGCTGAAACAGGTGGTCGAGCAGCTTGCGCGTGGCGCAGTACGCGAGGCTGTGCAGGGTTTGGAGCGGCAGGGCCGCGTTCATGAGATTGCAGGCCGCGAAGAACGTATCGCCGCCATAGCGAAGGAATACGCGAAGTCGCCGGAAGGCACGCTGGTTGTCTCTCCCGACAATCGTTCCCGCGTGGAGATCAATTTGGCGATTCGTACCGAGATGCAGGAGCACGGCATGGTCCGCAAAGAAGAACATCGAATCGAGGCACTTGTGCCGCGCCAGGATCTCACCGGGCCGGAGCGCACATGGGCAGCGCGGTACGAGTTCAACGATGTAGTGCGCTACGCCCGCGCGTCGAAAGAAACCGGTATGGAGCGTGGCGAATACGCACGAGTCAAGAGCGTTGACGCCGACAAGAACCTGTTGACGGTGGTGCGGGCCGATGGCTCCGAGCTGACCTATGACCCACGACGGCAGCAGGGCGTGTCTGTTTACCGTGAGGAACCGCGCAGTTTCGCCGTGGGCGACCGCATCCAGTTCACCGCACCAGCCAACGATTTGAAGGTTGCCAACCGCGAACTTGGAACCATCGAGAGTATCGGCGATGGAAAACTGAACCTGAAAATGGACGGAGGTCGCGACGTGCAGTTCGATCCGCGCGAGCATCCGCATCTCGATCACGGCTATGCGGTGACGAGCTATTCCAGCCAGGGGCAGACTGCCGAGCGCGTATTGATTCACGTCGATACCGAACTGGCCGCGAAAGACCTGCTCAACAGCCGCATGGCTTATGTCGCTGTTTCACGCGGAGCCGAGGACGCGCAGGTATACACCAACGACCGCGCGAAGCTGCCGGAAGCATTAGGGCATGACGTGTCCCACGAGAGCGCCCATGCACCGGCGATGAAGCCGGAGCAATCCATCAAGCCGCTGCAACCAGAAATTGCGCCGGTCATCGAACATGGCTTAGGCATGGGGCATAGCCTCTAAAAAGCGCATGTTCGCTACACTGTTTCAAAGGGGCATAGAGAGCTAAATGGCGGAAAAATGCACGAATCGCCTGCACAGTTCCTGCACAGCAAAAAACATGATATTTATCTCTCAATAAATCAGCAAGTTATAAAAATCAACTCACCCCGCTCAGAATGACAATTTCGGTAGTGGTGCGAGTGGGGGACGAGTCGCCGACCGCTTCATCCGAGGCGGTCGAGCATTTCGGCGGGAGTGAGGCGGACGCAGGAGAAGATGGGGAAGTCCTTGAGGGTGTAGAGGCTGATCTCGGTCTCGCGGAGCTGCTGGACGAGGTCGAGGAAGTCCTCGGGGAAGTTGGTCTCGAAGGCGACGACGAACTCCTGGTCGTCGAGGCCGAAGGAGTACGTCGTGTTGAGTTTCACCCGAGGGAAAAGTAGCCCGATGCGGATGTGCTCGTCCATGAGGCGCTTGCGTTCGGACATGGAGAGCAGGTACCAGGGGCGCGTCTTCCAGAAGGGGTAGATGAAGATGTACTTCTGTCCGCCGGGGCGGATGGCGCCGCGGCCCTCGCCCTCGCTCTCGTCGGGGCGGCCGATCTGGTACTGGGAGCGCTTGGTCATGGCGAGGAAGTTGTGCGGGGTGGAGAGGTAGCCGCCGAGGGGCGTGGCGAGGAGTTCGGCGCGCATCCGGTTCAGCTCGTCGACGGCGTAGCCGATGGTCCAGACGCAGAAGTCCACGTCGCCGCGCGTGCCGATGGTGGAGTAGGTGAGGGAGAGGAACTCGCCGGGCTTGTTCCAGGCTTCGAGGACGGCGGCGAAGGCGGCCTTGTGGGCGGCGCGCTCGGTGGCGGGCAGGCGGCGCCACTCCGGCATGAGCTTGTAGAAGCTGAAGCAGACGATCTGCCGCTTGGCGGGCGGGGCTGCGGGGGCGTGCGCCGCGGTTGCCGATTGCGGGGTGACGGGCTGGGGGATTTTGTGTTGCGGTGCGATGGATTCTGCCATGGTTCGATTGTCTCTCGGATGTTCTTATGCTGGCAAAGGAGGGGCGCGGAGGATGGCGGGGGTGTTGCATCCTGCGTGTGGGAGTGCCGGCGCTCCGATGGCGAACGTACCTTCAAGGAGGAAGGCAGTTCCAATTGGGGATTTGGAGGAGGATTTGGCGGGTTTTTTTATTTTTGTGGGGAAGAAGCGGTCTATTCTGTACGGAATGTCCCAGAACGGGCCTGTAGGGAATGCCTCAGAACGGGAATTTGTCTGAAGTTCGCACTGGGGCTGCCGATGAAACGGTGAGATGCGGGGCAGTGGAGGCGCGCGGATGAGCGACGCGAATCGGATAGGGAACATCGCTGAGGTCTTGCTGCCGCCGCCGATTGGCGCGACGGGGGGCGCTGCCGGATCGCATGGGTCTGGGGCGGAGGGAGCAGGCGCGCACGCAGTGCTGCCGCCGAGCAGCGCGGTGGAGGAGATTGCGGACGACCTGGCGCAGGTGAGCCTGGCCGGCACTCTGATCTCTCGGGCGAGCGCAGGCAGCGATGTGCGCTTCGCGAGGGTGGCGGCGCTGCGGCAGAGGATCGAGGCTGGGACGTATGCCGTGTCCTCTGAAGATGTCGCGGAAAAGCTGATGGACGAGATGCAGCGGCAGAGATCCAGGCCGGCGGAGTGACGCGGGCAGGGCGCGGAGGTTGACGGAGGGAATAAACTGTAGCGTGAGGGGTGCGCGATGGCGGAGGGGGAGCGGATTACGGCGCGGCAGCGAGCGATCCTGACGGCCATCGTGGAGAGCTACATCGAGACGGGCGAGCCGGTGGGTTCGGGGACGATTGCGGGAACGATTGCGCGGGTGCGAGCGGGCGGCAGGCACGGCGCGGCGGGGCTGAGTTCGGCGACGGTGCGCAACGAGATGGCGGAGCTGGCTAACGAGGGACTGCTGGAGCAGCCGCACACCTCGGCGGGACGAGTGCCGACGGCGCGTGCGTTCCGGCTGTATGTGGAGCGGCTGAGCGGCGAGACGGCGGCGGGCGGCGGAGTGGGCGGACCGCGGGGCAGGACCCAGTCGCAACGGCTGCACCTGGAATCGCAGATCGATTCGAGCTTTGCGGGCGTGTCGGGGACGCAGGCGATGCTGGAGCGGACGAGCCATGTGCTGGCGACGGTCTCCAGCGGCGTGGGCGTTGCGGTGGCGATGGTTGCGGGCGGCGACACGCTGGAGCATGTGCATTTTTCGCGGCTGGGGAAGGGGCGCGTGCTGGCGGTGGTGGTGACGAGTTCGGGGCTGGTGCGCGACCGCATGTTGACGATGGCCGCGGACGTGACGGCGCAGGAGCTGGAGGCCGCGGCGAACTTTCTGAACGAGCACTTTCACGGATGGAGCATCGAGCGGGTGCGGGCGGAGATTGGCAGGCTGGTGGAGCGGGAGCGCAGCGAGTACCAGCGCCTGCTGGCCTCGGTGGAGCAGTTGTGGGCGGGCGCGGTGCCGGAGGGCGGAGCGGGCGTCCAGACCGTTTTCGTGGAGGGCGTGGCCAACCTGCTGGGCGGTCGCGGCGTGGGCAGCGCGGAGGAGATGGCGCGGCTGCGCGAGGTGCTGGCGGCGCTGGAGGCGAAGCAGCGGCTGGTGGAGCTGCTGGACGCGTACATCGACGCGAAGCAGGAGAGCGTGCGGGTGATCTTCGACCTGGAGGAGCACGCGCCGGAGATGGCCGGGCTGGTGCTGATCGCGGCGCCGGCGCGGATGGCGGGCGACGGGCATGGGACGGTGGGAGTGATCGGGCCGAAGCGGATGCACTACGAGAACACCATGAACGCGGTGAGCTACATCGCGCAGGTCTTCGAGCGGATGCTGCACCCCCCGGCGTGAGGGAGGATATTTGAACAGGCTGGCCGGTTTGTCTTGTCTGGATGCAATCGCTTGCACGATTTTGCTTGGCGAGGTTTTGGGCGGTCCGCTTTAGCGAAGTGTGCATACGGCGGCTGGCGGTTGCCAGCGGCTTCAGGGAGGCAAAAGCCCGGATCTATCTCAGGAAGCAAAGGGGAGGATTCTTCGCTTAGGATGACAGATCATCTTTCTCTACAGCAGGAGTGAGATCTCCCCCACGGTACAGGATGGGCGGGGGCGCGGTGCGTTGGGTTGTGGTGCGGAGGTATGCTGGAACCAGGTTTGCCTGACGCACTGCGATGGAACCGATGACACACCTGATGACCGGGGCCTGCCTTGCGCGGGCGGGGTTCAACCGCAAGGCGGCCTATGCGACGCTGGCCATGACGCTCGCGGCAGAGGCGCCGGATCTGGATATGCTGTGGGCGGCGGGCGGGCCAGTGGCGGCGTTCGAGCACCATCGCGGAATTACGCATACGTTTGTGGGGCTGCCGTTCGAGGGGTTGGCGGTGGTGGGCGCGGTGTGGCTGTTGCACCGCTGGCGGGCGAGGCGACGGGCGCGGTCGGCGGCGGCGGAGGTTGGCGCGGTTGCGAGCACGGGGAGCGACCGGCGCGTTGTGCGTCCCCTGACGGCGGACCCAGTGCGATGGGGGCTGCTGTATGGATTTGTGATGATCGCGCTGCTGAGCCACATCCTGCTGGACTGGACGAACAACTATGGGGTGCGTCCGTTCTTTCCGTTCAATGCGCGGTGGTATGCGGGGTCGATTGTGTTTATCTACGAGCCGGTGCTGTGGGCCGTGCTGCTGACAGCGCTGGTTGCTCCGGCTCTGTTTGGGTTGGTGAATGGCGAGGTCGGCGCGCGGCGGGAGGCGTTTCGCGGGCGTGGGTGGGCGATCTTTGCGTTGGCGGCGATGGTGGCGCTGTGGGGTTGGCGCGCGGTGGAGCACGGCGCGGCGGTGCGGCTGGCCTCGGCGGCGAGCGATGGAGTTGGAGACCCAGGGGCTGAGGGTTCGGCCGGTTTATCGGGCGGGGCGGATTTGGCTGCACCGGTGCTGCGTGTGACGGCGAGTCCTTATCCGGGGAATGTGTATCGCTGGCACACGGTGGTGGAGACGCCGAAGTTCTATCGGATGGCGACGGTGGATACGCTGCGGGAGACGGTTGCGAGCGACCCGGAGCAGGATATTTTTTACAAGACGCAGCCGACGCAGGCGATGCTGGCGGCGAAGCGGAGCTGGCTGGGCGAGGTATATCTGGACTGGTCGAGCTGGCCGGTGGTGGAGGAGATGGGGCCGGTGGCGGCGATCGGCGCGCCGGTGGGGATCCCGGATTGGACGGCTGTGCGATTTATGGATCTGCGGTTTGTGTACGAGACGGCGTTGATGGATGGGCGGCGGGATCCGCCACTCTCGGGGACGGTGTATGTGGACGCGGGTGGGCGGGTGGCGCGGATGGAGCTGGGTGGGCGGGTGCAGCGGTAGAGCAGCGACAGGAAGACAGGAATTTCAAGCGCTTCGGACGCTTGTCTTTGCTACTATCCTCAACATGACACCGCGGCCCGGTTCCGATGCTGTGCACAGCTTCGCGGAGGAGTATGCGCGGATGAATGAGGAGGAGCTGCTGAAACTGGCTGCCTCGTATGGCTCACTTGTGGAGCCGGCTCAGACTGCGCTTCGTGGGGAGTTCGCGCGGCGGGGGATGGAGGCTCCGGTCATCGAAGTCGACGATGATCCAGTGGAGGTGACGAGCCAAAGGCTCGTAACGGTACGGCGTTACCGTGACACTTCCAAGGCGATCGTGGCGCGGACCGTGCTTGAGTCTGCTGGAATATTCTGCTTTCTGCGCGATGAAAACCTGGTTCGATTGGATTGGCAGATTTCGAATTTTATCGGCGGGCTTAGTCTTCAGGTCCGTCCTGAAGATTTGGAGGCAGCGTTGGAGCTTCTCAGTCAGCCGATTCCCAAATCGATTTCGTTTGCAAGCGAGGTGAAGTTTGATCAGCCTCGCTGTCCAAGCTGCGGGTCGATTGACATCACCTTTGAAGGGCACAGTCGATCCGCTGCGCTGGTTTCTACGTTTGCGGTGGGCCTGCCGCTGCCGCTTGGCAGCGAATCGTGGCGATGCGATAAGTGCGGAAGCCGGTGGAATGCTGATGGGGATGATGTCGCCTGAGTCGTACGAGCGAGGAACAGGAGATGTGGGAAGAAGGGTTCGAGCGTTTGGGGATGGACGGAATTCCTTGGGGTCCTTCGACTCGCTGCGCTCGCTCAGAATGACGCCAGATCAAACAACTACAAGATGTGCGAGAGCGACTCCGTTTGACGCAGGTGCGCGCCAAGCTACGATCAGGATGACAGCTTCGTTATGTGTGCGGTGCGTGGGGGCGCTCCGCTACGGTTGCGAAGGCGGCGGTTCGGATTGCGGGGGTTGCGGCGGTGGTGGCTGGTAGGGCGGCGGGGGTTGCGGCGGGGGGAAGGCGTAGGCGTAGGCGGGCGGAGGCGTGGAGCGATCGAGCAGGTCGCCGAGCATAGGATAGCGTCCGCCGAGGAAGTAGATGGCATAGGCGTCGAGGAAGGTGTACATCGGGCCGGCGGTGAGAAGCATGCCGTAAACGACCCAGAAGAGGTCCCAGACTATGGCGGACAATACGCCGAGCACAGTGAGGAGGATGGGCGGCACTCCGACAAGGTGCAGTAGGACGCCGATCAGGACGACGACGAGACCGACGATCAGGGTACAGAGAAGAAAGACGATCTCCCATGCGATGATTGCGCCCATAACGGTGACGATGGCAAGGACGACTTTAAGCAGGGTGTAGAGGATGAACTGGCCAGGCTCCTGGCGGATGAGTGCGAATAAACGGCGGAAGGCCTCCGCCAAGCCGGTGTCTTCCAGCGCAAGCGAGGGCACGATGAAGTCGGCCAGCAGCGAACTGACAAGGAAGAACGGGCCGAAGATAAGCAGGACGATTCCGTAGCCGGCGAAGATGGCGGCCATGAACTGCGGCGGCAGAGGATGGCCCGGCGCCTGCGAATGGATCGCCAGGAAGATTGGGATGAGGTGACGGATGTAGGCCAGGATCGGCAGGGAGCAGGCGAGGGTGACGACCGTGCCGAGCAGGACCTTGAAGACTGTCCACGGGAGCGCCTGCGAGCGGTACTTGCGCCACGCGGGGGCGACGAACTCGCCGCGATTGACGACGATGTCGAAGTAGGTGAACTGCAACCGCGAGCAGAGGTGGAAGATGTAGACGAAGAGCGCGGTCAGAATGAGCAATAAGCTGGTCAGCGCTGCGACGGCGATGGCGCCGCCTGCTTGCCGGGCAGCGGGTAGAAGGGTGAGATAGATGAGCGGGAACGGGAAGAACATGGTCCCAATGCGGCAGAGGTAGGCGGCTGCGGAGAGCTTCCAGGTGCGTCCCTTGCGGAAGGGCGAGAAGAGGACGAGGCGGGTGCGGGCGATGGCGGGGGAGATGCATTCGGTTGCGCTGAGGGGCCGCATAGTTGGGTGCGAGGAGGGTACAACAGCGCGTTCAGGATTGAACAGGAAATTCGATGGTGGGGCGGAAGGTCATGCGGGTTGGTTCAGCCAGGCGATCCAGGCGGCGAGGGCGCGATCGCACTGGATGCGGTGGCGCTCTTTTTTGTCGCGGATGCGGCGGCGGAGGTCTTCTTCGAGCGGTGGGAGGAGGTCGAAGGTGATGTTGGCGGGCTGGAAGCGCTTGTGCTTCTCGGGATTGAGCGCGTGGGTGATGTAGTAACTGAGGCTGCCGTTGGCGGAGGCGCGCGGGGCGGGCGTGGGGGCGTGGCCTTGGGCGAGGGCGGCGGCGTATCGTCCGGCAAGGAGGCCGGAGGCGATGGACTCGGTGTAGCCCTCGACGCCGGAGAGCTGGCCGGCGATGAGGATGGAGGGGTGGGCGCGGAGCTGGAGGGTTTCAGTGAGGAGGTTGGGCGCGTCGATGTAGGTGTTGCGGTGGATCTGGCCGTAGCGGAGGAAGGTGGCGTTCTCCAGGCCGGGGATGAGGCGGAGGACGCGGGCCTGTTCGCCGAACTTGAGGTGGTTCTGAAAGCCGACGAGGTTGTAACTGTCGGCGCGGAGGTTCTCCTGGCGAAGCTGGACGACGGCGTAGGGCCAGCGGCCGGTCCTGGGATCGGTGAGGCCGACGGGCTTCATGGGGCCGAAGCGGAGGGTGTCGCGGCCGCGGCGGGCGGTCTCTTCGATGGGGAGGCAGCCTTCGAAGAAATGCGGTTTTTCCAGTGCAGGTTCCGGGGTTGTCGATCCCATCCTTGGCGAAGAGACCGCCAAGGATGGGGCACCCAAGTTCTCGTGGTTGGGAAGCTGCTCCCAGGGTTTGGCGGGGACGGATTCGGCGGCGGTAAGGGCGTCGAGGAAGCGGTCGTACTCTTCCTTGGTGAAGGGGCAGTTGATGTAGTCGGCGGAGCCTTTGTCGTAGCGGGCGGCGAAGAAGACGCGGGACATGTCGATAGTGGAGGCATCGACGATGGGGGAGATGGAGTCGTAGAAGGCGAGGTGGTCGGAGCCGGTGAGGCGTTGCAGTTCGGCGGCGAGGGTGGGGGACGTGAGCGGGCCGGTGGCGAGGACTGTAAGGATTTCGGGGCCGGTAGGGTCGAGGGTTGCGACCTCTTCACGGAGGATTGTGATGCGCGGTTGGGCTGCGATGCGGGCGGCGACGCGGCGGGAGAACTCGATGCGATCGACGGCGAGGGCGTGGCCGGCGGGGACGGCGGAGGCGTCGGCCTCGGCGAGGAGGAAGGAACCGGCGCGGCGCATCTCCTGTTTGAGGAGCCAGGGCGCGGTGTTTTCGGACTCGGACTTGAGGGAGTTGGAGCAGACGAGCTCGGCGAAGTCGGCGGTCTGGTGGGCCTCGGTGGAGCGGTGCGGGCGCATCTCGTAGAGTGCGACCTCGCAGCCGAGAGCGGCGGCTTGCAGGGCGGCCTCGGGGCCGGCGAGTCCTCCGCCGATGACTTTGATCTTCTTCATGGTTCAAGGATAGGGGATTCGACGTGCGCGGAGTGGTCGGCAATGAACCCACCCATGACGATGAAACTGTCATGGATGGGGCACCCTGCTCGGATAGAGAAGAAAAAACAAAAGAAATTTTCTGATAACTCACCCGTTACTCGGCGTCAAGATTGAGGCTGAGATTGGTGGAGGGGTCGGGCCGGCTGCGGGGGGCTTTTTTGAACGTAACGTCGCGGACGTGCAGCGGGCGCTGCACGGTCTTGCTGCCTTCGAGGAGCTCGCGGACGGTGAGGATCTGGATGCGGGGGTACTTGCCGCCGGCTGCGCCGGAAGCGCCGGGCGAGGTGTAGAAGCCGGCTTCGGCGGCCTCGCGGAGCATTGGCTTGGTCGGTTCGGCGAAGGAGATGTAGACACCGATCTCCGCCCTCTCGCGCTGTAAGACGCCGATGAGGTCGCGCACCTCGGAGACGCCGATGTTCTGCCCGCCCTTGACGGAGAAGACGATCTGTTTCGAATCGCCGGAGTTGTCGTCGTGGAAGTAGAGCCGGCCGTCGATGCCGCGGTCCGCGCCCTTCTTCACTCCCTCGGTGGGACGCGCTCCGCAGAGGCCGAGCGCCCAGTACTGGAACTGCCACTTGTTCTCCTCGGCGAGCTGCGCGGCCCCGGCAACGTCGGTGGGTTCGCCGATGACCTCGTAGGTGCGGCGAACTTCGGGGCCGTAGGCGTCGTCGAGGCGGGTCTTGATGAGCCCGATGGCGAGATGCGTGATGTCGATGCCGATCCAGCGGCGGTTGAGCTTCTGCGCAACCTGCACGGTAGTTCCGCAGCCGCAGAAGGGGTCAAGGACTACGTCGCCTTCGTTGGAGGATGCTTTGATAATGCGTTCGAGCAGGGCTTCGGGCTTTTGGGTGGGGTAGCCGAGGCGCTCCTGCGAATGCGGCGACAACGGTGCAATATCTCCGATTACATCCTGAATGGGAACGCCACGATCTATGTCGAAGTAACGGCGAAATTGTGGCACTTTGCCTTTGGTCGGCCAATAGATGAGGCCGAGTTCATCTAGACCGTCTAGTCGCTGCTGGACGGATATGGATTCTACCTCAGCTTTGCTGAGACCTGGAACTGCGGGTACGGCCCAATGCCGACCAGCGTCTGTGGGATTCACACCTTTCCATGCCATTCCCGACTCGCCCGTTCTTGTCCCTGCACCTGTAAGATCCCCAAGTCGAAAACGCCCCTTCTCATCCTCATGTCTGTAGAAGCGTTCGATGTAGTCCGGATCGTATGACTCGAATATCTTGTTCCATACCGAATTCTGAGATTTTGTATAGAAGAGGATTGCGTCGTGAACGGGTCCCCATCGCTTCGCGCTATTGTGGGCGCTGGTTCTCTTCCAGATGATCTCGCTTGTGAACATCTGTGCGCCGAAGACGGCGTCCATGAGGAGCTTTAGGTAGTGGCTGGCGGTGGGGTCGCAGTGGAGGTAGATGGATCCGGTGGATTT
>JAJZDL010000066.1 GCA_021851465.1 Acidobacteriota bacterium | reverse complement strand
GCCCTTAATTCTGTATCGGCAGCGGGCTGGTGTCGCAATAGAGGACATCGAGGAACGAGCAGTGTGCAATCGATCCACGAGGATCCGGTTGCGCGCCGCGTTCCCAATCTATCATCGGCAGATCGGCGCAGGCGCCGAATGATGGTTTTGGCGCTCCAGTTGACGGGAGAGAAAGCCTGCGTTTACTCTTCTCCATCCTGTAACTCAAGTCGATTTGAGGGCCCTAATACTCGGTTTTTGCAATGCAAGTTCGAAACGAAAGCAGGAACGAATGCCACGTAAGTCATTTTTTGCCCGCCACTCGCTCTTTGCAGCGGCTGTCTTATGCCTGGTCTCTCTGCTTGCTTTTGCCGCGCGGCAGGCGGCTCCAACAGGCGCGCCCACGCCGCCCGATGCGCGCACGCAGGAGGCTGGCCTGGGGCTTGCCGGCCCCGCCAACCCCAATCTCCCTTCGCTCATTCTGGTTGGCGACTCCACCGTGCGCAACGGCCATGGGATCGGCTCCGACGGGCTCTGGGGTTGGGGCGCGCCCATCGCAGACCTCTTCGACCCAACTAAAATCAACGTCGTCAACCGTGCCATCGGCGGCCTCTCCAGCCACACCTACATCTCCCAGGGCCACTGGGCCAACACCCTCGCGCTTATCAAGCCGGGCGACTTTGTTCTCATCCAGTTCGGCCACAACGACGGGGGCATCAACCTTCCCGGCCAACCGCCCGTTCCCGACCAGGGCCAGCAGCCTGGAACCATGCCACCAGCACCCCGCGCACCCAACGCGCGGGGCAGCCTGCCCGGCATCGGCGATGAGACGTTGGACGTACAGGATCCGCGGACCCACCAGACCGAGACCGTTCACACCTTCGGCTGGTACCTCCGCAAGTACGTCGCCGACACGCGCGCCAAGGGGGCCACGCCCATCCTCTGCTCACTCGTCCCACGCAAGATATGGGTTGACGGCCACATTCACCGCAGCACCGACACCTATCGCGGATGGACCCGGCAGGTCGCCGAGCAGGAGCATGTCGGCTTTGTGGACCTCAACGAGATCGTCGCCCGTCGTTACGACGCGCTGGGGCAGGCAGCGGTCGATCCGCTCTTCGGCGATCCCCACACCCATACCACGCTCGCCGGGGCGCAACTCAACGCCGAGTGCGTCGTTGCGGGCCTGCGCGCTCTGCCCCACGATCCTCTCGCTCCCTATCTCTCCAGTAAAGGTAGAGCGATCCATCCCTATATCGCCGGCTGAGCCCGTGCATCACTTCAGGTAGGCGCGCACCAGGTCGATCAGGTCCTCCGCCAGCTCGTAGGGATGGGCCACGGCCTTCTCCGGCGAGAGCAGGTGCAGGCGGATGTGGTCTTCCAGCACCTCGGCCATCAGGCTGTTGATGCCGCCGCGCACATTGGCCAGCAGCATCAGAACGTCCGCGCAGTCGTCGCCTGTGGTCAGCGAGCGCTCGATGGAATCGACCTGCCCGCGGATGCGTTTGATGCGCGCGACCAGCTTCTGCTTTTCTTTTTCGATGGGTGTCATGGGATCCTTGATATATCCTAGGGGGATATGATACAACATACAAGACGGAAACTTTATCCGCCGGAGATGCAAAGACACTATGAGCAACGAACCCGCACAAGAACCTCCCAGTACCCGGAGACTCTTCCTGTGTTGCGATGAGCGCTCAGAGATTCGCCCATAGCCCTGCTACGGACGGTCCTCTCACCGCTCATCCCAGCATACGACCTGTGATTTGAGCGCGTGAGCCAGAAGCAGCACAGACTCACCCCTCTCGAACCGATGGTTCGTGCAGCATCGCCGATCCGCGCCACGAGCGCTGGGATCGACCGCTGCCGCACAAGCCGCAAAGGGGGAACCATGTACAACATTCTCACTCTTCATAAAACAGCCCGGTTGCGCTGCGCCTGGATCCCGACCGGCAATCCGCGGATGCCACTTGCCTGCGTGTGGGCGGACGGCAATCCGCGCAGCAGTTGCAGAGAGGCATCCTCCTCGAACGATGAATCGGGGGGGATGCTGCTGTGCGCTTAGAAAAAGTTGAACTCGCAGCAGGTTCCGTTCTCGGCGCCGATCCCGCACTGGATATTGTCTCCCCTTCGGACGCAGGCTCCGCGACGAAGGAAAAGGGCATCACGGTGCGCCACGGTTGGCAGAGGCACCTGCTCACCTTTCTGATGGTCTTTGGCCCAGGGCTGATCGTGATGGAGGCGGACAACGACGCGGGCGCAGTTTCGACCTACATGCAGGCGGGCGGCCAGTACGGCCTGCACCTGCTGTGGTTGCTGGTTGTGCTGCTGCCGATCTGCTACTTCGTGCAGGAGATGGTGGCGCGGCTTGGAATTGCGACTGGCAAGGGCCACGCCGCCATGATCTACGAGCGCTTCGGCAAGTGGTGGGGGCACTTCTCACTCTTCGACCTGATGTTGGTCAATTTTCTGACCCTCATCACGGAGTTCGCGGCGATCTCGCTGGCGCTGAGCGCGCTGGGGGTCAGCCCGTACATCGCGGTGCCGGTCGCGGCTCTGGGACTGACGCTGATGGTGATTACGGGAAGCTACCTGCGTTGGGAGCGCATTGTCATCGCGCTCTGCCTGATGGACCTGACGTGGTTCTGGCTGGCGTACAAGGTACATCCGGAATGGGCCTCCGTGGCCCGCAATACGGTGGTTCCCACCATGCCAGCAGGCGGAATTGCCAGCAGTCTCATCTTTCTGGTCATCGCCATCGTGGGTACGACCATCGCTCCATGGCAACTCTTCTTCCAGCAGAGCTGCGTGGCGGAGAAGCGGCTGCGCTTTGCCGACCTGAAGTGGGCGCGGCTGGACACGCTGATCGGCTCAGTCTTCACCGTCTGCGTGGCGGGCGCGATGATGCTGGTGGGGAACTTCGGCTTCCAACACGGCATTGTCTTTCAGGACCCGGCCCAGTTTGCGGGTGCTGTCCTGCCGATGCTCGGCCACGTTACGCGCAATGCCATTCTGCTGCTGATGGTCAATGCCGCGGTGCTGGGGACGACGGCCATCTCGCTGGCCAGCGCGTGGGCCTACGGCGAGGTGAAGGGCTGGGAACGCTCGCTGCACAAAAATCTGCGCGAAGCTCCGGGCTTCTATGCGACGTATATCTCGTGTGTCGGCGCGGCTGCGGCGTTCGTTCTGGTCCCGCATGTGCCGTTGCAACTGGTCATCCTCAGCGTGCAGGTCTTCGCGGGCGTGATTCTTCCCTCTGCCATTATCTTTCTGCAACTGCTGCTCAACGACCGCGAACTGCTGGGCGAGCGCTGGGTCAACCGTCCGTGGAACAACTTCATCAACTGGACGATCATCGTCGTCCTCTTTGCCCTGTCGCTGCTGCTGGCGGCGCAGGTGATGCTGCCCAATTTATTCAACTGAAACGCAACTGCAACCAGAAATTTCGAGGTGACCAATGGCATCCGTACAGAACTCGTATGAACCGCAGCGCTTCAGCGTGATCCACCCGCTCGACGATGTTGCGGAGCAGAAGTGCTCCAGCGACGGTCTTGGCCAAATCGCAATGACGCGGGCTGTCCGCATCTCGCTGGGAGTGTTGCGCGCGTATCTTGTTTTGATGACGCTCATGCTCTGCTATCGCGTCTTGCAACTGGCCGGCGTCCTTCGCTGACGCGAGCAGAATCCAACGCCGGTATAATGGTACTTTCAGGGGCCGATGACGGCTGGCGCGCCGGAACCGGGCGGCGAAGGAGTTGGAATGGCGTTAGAGACGACGAAGAACATCTGGCACAACGGGAAGTTGATCGCCTGGGAGAAGGCGCAGATCCATGTGATGTCGCATGTGGTCCACTACGGGTCCTCTGTGTTCGAGGGGCTGCGCTGCTACGCACAGCCGAGTGGCGCGGCGATCTTCCGCCTGCAGGACCACATGCGGCGGATGCTGGACTCGGCGAAGATCTATCGCATGCCGGTGCGCTACACACTCGATGAGTTGTGCGCGGCGGCGGTTGAATTGGTGGAGTCCAATGGCGTTGCACCATGCTACATCCGGCCCATCGCGTTCCGCGGCTACGGCGAGATTGGCGTGAACCCGCTGCGCGCGCCGGTCGATGTCTACATCGCAAACTTTCCGTGGGGCAAGTACGTCCCCGGCAACGATGGCGCGGACGTCTGCATATCGAGTTGGAACCGCCTCGCCCCGAACACGATGCCGTCGATGGCCAAGGTGGGCGCGAACTACATGAACTCGCAGTTGATCCGCATGGAGGCGGAGATCAACGGCTACTCGGAGGGCATCGCTCTGGATGTGAACGGCTATCTCTCCGAAGGCTCGGGCGAGAACATCTTTCTGGTGCGCGATGGCGTGCTGTACACAACGCCGCTGGCCAACTCAGTGTTGAGCGGAATTACGCGCGCATCGGTGCTGACCATCGCGAAGGCCATGGGCATTCCCGTCGTCGAGCAGGCGTTGCCGCGCGAGATGGTCTACATCTGCGACGAGGCCTTTTTCAGCGGCACCGCAGCCGAGGTGACGCACCTGCGCTCGGTGGACAAGATCCTGGTGGGCGATGGAAGCATGGGGCCGGTGACAACGGCCATCCACAAGGAGTTCTTCGCAATCGTCAACGGCATCAAGCCGGACATCTACGACTGGCTGACGCCGGTGCGCGTCCCGGTGGCAGAGCCAGTGGGGGCCTGAGAACCGCGGGCAGTTGGCCGTGAATTGTGGTTGGCAAAGACAAACGAGGCAGCCATGCGGTCGCCTCGTCTTGTGCGCGATTGGCAATCGCGCGATTCGGCCTAGCGCGGAATGCTGAGGGCTCGGTTCCAGCGGGCGATGTCGAGCAGGGAAGCGGACGGTCCATTCAGCGAAAAGTAGATGAGGAAAGGCTTGCCGACGATGGCGTCGCGTGGGACGAGGCCCCAGTAGCGGCTGTCTTCGCTGTCGTTGCGGTTGTCGCCGAGCACGAAGTAGCTGTCGGCGGGGACGGTGAGTACGCCGTTGGCGACGAGCGTGTGCATCTGGATCCACCAGCGCGAATCGACGCCGGGGTCTGCGCGATCCAGGCGCGGGAAGTCGTCGCGATAGCTCTCCGGGGAGGCTGTGCGAAAGACGGCGTACGGCTCCGCAAGCGCGCGGTCGTCGATATAGACACGGCCATCGCGCAGGTACAGGCGGTCGCCGGGCAGGCCGACGACGCGCTTCACCAGGTCCCGTGAAGGGTCCACTGGGTAGTGGAAGACGATAAGATCGCCGCGGTGGATGAGGCCCGTCGGCGCAAGCGGCGCAAAGCCGTGGCCGATTGAGAGGTCTTTATCGACGAGCAGGAAGTCGCCGACCAGCAGGGTTGGCTCCATCGAAGCGGACGGAATGCGGAAGGGCTGCGCCGTGAAGGCGATGATAAACAGCGCGACGACCAAAATGTACAGCAACGATTGCAGGGCCTGGAGAAGGCTGTGGTGGTGAACGGCGGCCTCACCCAAGCGGCTCATGGCTCGACCGGCGGCGTGGCGCGCATGCGTGCTTTGGATGCGTGCGCGCCGTCGGATGCAGCGGCGACAGCGGACAGGGCGTCCTTCGCGCCGGAGAGCAGGCTGGCGAAGGCGAGCCGCGCGGCCTCCTGCTGGGCCTGCTTCTTGGTGGTGCCTTCGGCGCTGGCCAGGGGATGCGATGCGCCGTTGGCGTCTGCGACGCGGACCTCGATGCGAAAGCTCTTTTTGTGGTCGGGGCCGGACTGGTCGGCGAGGATGTACTGCGGTTGTCCGAGGCCGGCGGCCTGTAGCCGTTCCTGCAAGGCGGACTTGTAATCGCCAACCGCGCCGGAGAAGGGTTCGCTGGAGTGCAGCGCGCCAAGCAGGCCGGCCTCGGCCGGCTCGACGATGTGGCGATGGATGAACTCGCGCGCGGGTGGCAGGCCGCCATCGAGATAGAGCGCGGCGATCACCGCCTCCAGCGCATCGGCCAGCAGGGCGGGCTTCCTCTGGCCTCCGCTGTGCGCCTCGCCGCGACCGAGGCGAAGCAGAGGGCCAAGCTGGATGCGCTGGGCCACCTGCGCCAGGTGCTTGCTGCTGACCAGCGATGCGCGCAGCCGCGTCAGGTCTCCCTCGCGCAGCGCAGGCAGGCGACGGTAGAGCGCCTCGGCAACCACCAGGCCGAGCACCGCGTCGCCCAGAAACTCCAGCCGCTCGTTGTCGTTTCCTGGGTTGTGCGTGCCCTCGGGGTTGTTCTCATAGGCCAACGAGCTGTGCGTCAGGGCGAGCGTCAGGAGGCCGGGATCGTTGAATTTGTAATTGCAGAGGAGCGCACCCGGCGAAACGCTGGGACGCGATGCATTGCGAGAGAGGGACGAAGCAGGCGGGCCTGGCACTGTAGGTTCCGATGGGTCGTTGGCGCTTCTGCCCGCTGCGGAGGGTTGCCGACGGGGCGACTCGCGGGAGCGTTCGGCGATAGTTTGGCGCTTCGTCAATGGCCTCCTCTGCGGCGGTGCATCCGGTCGTATGGCATTCCGTTCCTTCGACCTGGCAGTCTTCAGTTTACCGGATCGTGCAACGGATGGGGGCCTGGCCGTGCCCCAGGAAAATCGCATGAAGCGAGCGGCCAGGCCACCTGTTCCGCCGTTGTAATATATATTTAATAGTATATATTATACCTTCTTCCGGCACGGCCTTGGCACTTGCGGCGGCGTAGGACTCCCGGAGCTGTTGAGGCAGCATCCGCGGCGCGTCCGCCCTACTCAAGCTGGGTGAAAGGATGGATCGTGAGCGCGATGCGGTTGTTGACGCCCACCTTGCGCAGCAGGCGGCCGATGTGCGCCTTCACCGTGCCTTCGTCGATGCCGAGGGCTAGACCGATCTCGCGGTTGGAGCGTCCGGCGCGCAGCAGGTTGAGGACCTGGACCTCGCGCGCGGTAAAGCGGGGCGGCGTGGTTGGGCCGTTCGCACCTCCGGGGCGACTGTCGAGCAGGCGCGAGAGCACCCGGCGCGGCGCCCAGACGGATCCATCGCACACCATGTCGATGGCCATGCGCAGCTCGGACTCCGATGCGGCAACGCTGAGGTAGCCCTTGGCGCCGGCCCCGATGATGCGCTGGATGTACTCCGGCGCGGTCTCGGTTCCGAGCACGATGAGCTTGGTCTGCGGCCGAACGTGGTGGAAGGTGGCAACCAACTCGAAGAGGTGACTGGTGCATTCGGCGTCGATCAGCACCAGCGAGAGGTTGACATCGTCCAGTACACCCGGAGCTGTGAGGGCGACAATCTCAAACTGGGGAAGGATGGCTGCAAGGCCCTGTATGCGCAGCGGGCCGTTGGCAACCACGCCAATGCGGCTCGCGCGCTCTAGAGGAGCTTCATCCATCGACTTCAGACCTGGACCTTCGACCTAGACTGCACGCTGCTCAATCCCATACGGGATCCGATGGCGTCTCCTGCGCGCGCCGCAGGCCGGCGTCAGAGTTTGGGCAGGACGATGCCTTGCTGGTGTTGATACTTCCCCTTGCGGTCGGCGTAACTGACCTCGCAGGTCTCATCGGACTGGAAGAAGAGGATCTGGCAGAGCCCCTCGTTGGCGTAGATGCGCGCGGGCAGGGGAGTGGTGTTGGATATCTCGAGGGTGACGAAGCCCTCCCACTCCGGCTCGAACGGCGTGACGTTGACGATGATGCCGCAGCGCGCGTAGGTGGACTTGCCCACGCAGATGGTGAGCACATCGCGGGGAATTCGGAAGTACTCGATCGAGCGCGCCAGCGCAAAGGAGTTGGGCGGAACGATGACGCTGGCCGCCTGCACGCTGACAAACGAGCGCTCGTCGAAGGCCTTGGGGTCGATAATGGCCGAATTGACGTTGGTGAAGATCTTGAACTCGTCGCTGACGCGCAGGTCGTAGCCATACGAGGAGAGGCCGTAGGAGATGACGCCCTCGCGCACCTGCTTCTCGCTGAAGGGTTCGATCATCCGGTGTTGGGTTGCCTGTGCGCGGATCCAGCGGTCGCTCTTGATGGCCATGCGGGTCTGTTGCCTCGTTGGCGGCCCCGTCCAGTCTGCTCCAGTGGCGCTGCAAGGCGCTCGGGCGATGGCGAGATGCCGCATCTTTCGGATAGCCAAATCTTACGGCAGCAATCGCTCGTTGACAATCGAGGGCCGAGTTCCTAAGATCACATTGAAAGGCGCGGCGCGGAAGACAGACGCGCTGCCGCCCATGAATGCGCACAAGAGAGGCGGCCCAAGTTGATCAAACAGGACCTTATCCAAAGGGTCGTCGAGCGTACCGGACTTCCCAGAACAAAGGCGGAGCGCGCGGTGGACACCATCTTCAGCAGCATGAAGCAGTCGCTGATTGCGGGCGACCGCATCGAGCTGCGCGGTTTTGGGGTCTTCACCGTGAAGCCGCGCAAGACCGGCATTGGACGCAACCCGCGCACCGGGGCCGAGGTCAGCATCGCGCCGGGCAAGGCAGTCCGCTTCAAGCCCGGCAAAGAGCTGCACGCGATGGGCGAATCGGCGTAGCGCCAAGGCCTCTCTCCATTTCTGCGGTCGGCCACGCTCTTTGCCGGTTGCGCAACCCATAACACTTGCCCGCAACGGAATGTTCGGGAAGCGCGGTGAAACTCCGCCACTGCCCCGCAACTGTGAACGCGCACGCCGCACCAGCGGTTCTGGAGTTGTTCCAGCACTCTTGGAAGGCGTGAATGCCCGCCAGAATCCTCCCACTGAAGCCGCCAGGCGACGGGAAGGGAAGGGTTCGGATATTGGCCGACATGCACCCGCGTAAGTCAGGAGACCGGTTCCACTGCGTACATCCAACCGCGCTCCCGGGGGGGAGCGTAGGAGTTCCGACATGTCCACAGTCACTGGCCGATCCGCGGCCCGTCTCGTCTTGCGAGCGTCTGCTTCGCGCAGGCTATTTGCGCTCGCCGCCTTCCTCTTGCTCGCACTTTTTCTGGCCACGGCATCGCCTGCGCGCGCGGTCGTCGTTCGCGGCACAGTCACAGATCCGCTCGGGCGGCCGATCGCCGGCGCTCGCGTGCAGCTCATCCAGGGGCCGAAGGCGGTTGCCATCGCAACCTCCGGGGCCGACGGCACCTTCGAGATTCAGTCCACGCTCTCAGGGCGCTTCACGCTGCTCACCTCGGCGCTGACCTTCTATCCAGGCATCGGCCACGACTTCTACGGCGGCGATACCGACCAGGTAGAGCAGAACGTGGTGCTGGAACTCGACTCGTTGCATGAGCAGGTGACGGTGACCGCGACCGGCGTGCCGATCCCGGTGCAACAGTCCAGCTCGGCGGTGACGCTGATACCGCAGAGCGTCCTGACGACGAAGATTGGAATCGTGGATGCGCTGCGCCAATCGCCGGGCCTCGATGTGGTGCAGACCGGGCAGGCAGGCGGCGTCACCTCGCTGTTTGTGCGCGGAGGCAACTCGGATGCCAACATGGTGCTCATCGACGGCATCCCGGCAAACGACGTGGGCGGGACGTTCGACTTTGGCACCGTCTCTTCGACGGGGCTGGCGGGGTTGGAGATCTATCGCGGGCCGGACTCGGTGATGTATGGGTCGGATGCGGAGGCCTCGGTGGTGAACCTGGAGACGCCGCGCGGCAGCGGCACCAAACCCGTGCTGAACTACTCCGGCGACGCGGGCAGCTTCCACGCCTACCGCGACGAGTTTGCGTTGAGCGGAGCGCACCGGAAGTTCGACTACTACTCCGCGTTCTCGCGCTTCCAGACCGCGAACGCGCTGCCCATGGACGAGTACCACTCGGCGACCTCGGCGGCCAATATCGGCTACGCGATCATGGCCAACACGCAGGCGCGCTTCACCATCCGCAACGCGGATTCGGCGACAGGCCTGCCCGGTGCCTACGACTTCCAGGGCGAGTCCTCGGCGGGCAAGCAGAGCGACCAGGACATCTACTCCGGCCTTACGCTGGAGAACCGGCTGGAAGACGGCTGGCACAACCTGGTGAGCTTCGGCATCGCCCGCAAGCGCGAGCAGTCCAGAATGTTCTATCCGGTGGGCCAACTGGTAACGGACCAGTACGGCGACCAGACCTACTACGGCAAGCCCGTGACCATCCACGGCGCCAACGGATACAGCGCAAGCGGGCAGGCCGCGATCGCCTACGGCGGTACCTACCCCGAGATCGAAGACGAATTGGCCTCCAACCGCAACGAGCTGTACTACCAGAGCGACTACGTCTTCCCCTACCGCATCGCGGCGCTCTTCGGCTTCCGCTATGAGGACGAGCGCGGCAGCTACAACTATCCCGCGTACGGTGAGAGCGCCAGCACGCAGCGCACCAACTTCGAGTACACCCTCCAGTTCAGCGGAGACATCCTCAATCGCCTCTTCTACTCGGCCGGCGGAGCCATCGAAAAGAACCACCTCTACGGCATCGCCGGGACACCGCGGATCGGCCTGGCATACGTCCCCGTCTACACCGATGGACGGTGGATGCACGGCACGCGCCTGCGCCTGAACGTTGCCACCGGCGTGGTGGAGCCGTCTCTCACAGCCGGACTATCGAGCCTCTTCGGCCAGCTCGACCAGGCCAACGACACAGCCGATATCGCCAAGTATGGCATCACCCCCATCGGGCCGGAGCGCTCGCGCACCCTCGACTTTGGGGTGGACCAGAACATTCGCGGTGAGAAGCTGGTCTTCAAGGCCGGATACTTCCACAACCAGTTCTCCCACCAGATCGAGTACGTCGATGCCAGCGCGCTGCAGAGCTACTTTGGCATCAATCCGGTTGGCGACCCCAATTTCTATGCCGCATACCTGAACTCGCTCGCCTTCCGCGCGCAGGGCATCGAGACGCAAATCGAGTACAGGCCGTTCGACCGGCTTGTGCTGCGCGGCGGATACACCTACCTCGATGCAGTGGTCGAGCAGTCGTTCTCCAGCGATGCGGTCGCCGCGGCGCAGGGCGTGCCCAATACCAATCCCAACATTCCCGGCATCGCCATCGGGGCCATCGATCCGCTGGTCGGCGCGCGCCCCTTCCGTCGTCCGCCGCACACCGGCTTCTTTGCAGTGCAGTACAGCGGGACGCGGCTGAGCGCCGGGTTCCAGGGCGCGCTGGCCAGCCGCTCTGACGACTCCACCTACCTCGACAACTACTCCGCGCTCTCCGGCACCAACTCCATGTTGCTGCCCAACCGCGACCTCGACTACGGCTACGCCAAGCTGGACGCCAACCTGACGTATGCACTCACAAAGCGGGGCGCGTTCTTCACCGAACTCGACAACCTGCTCAGCCAGCAGCACATCGGACCGATCGGCTACCCCAGCCTGCCCTTCACGCTGCGAGCGGGGCTGAAGGTGCGGATTGGAGGGGATTGATCGGCAAGGAGTGAGGTAGAGGCAAAGGGGAGCGCGGGCCGGGACGATTGCTGCCACAATCTCGGCTACAAAGGCAACGCGCGGGCCGTACTTGCGTCTAAACTAAGGCCATGATGCGACTACAGGTTCCAACGCTCCTCTTTGCATTCGCCCTCACGGCAGGACTCAACGCACATGCGCAGTTGGAAGGGCCTGTACCGACACAGGCGCTGGTCAACGTCGATGCCAAATCGAAACCGCCGGCCAGCGCCGCTGCCGTGACGGTCGAGGTGAACGGACGCAAGGAGCCGCTCACCGCGTGGACGCCCGTGTTGCCCGCAGGCGCGCAGGTTGTGTTGCTGATCGACGATGGGCTGCGAGAGAGTGTTGGCCGCGAGCTGAGCAACCTGCAGCAGTTCGTGCGCACCCTGGCGCCCGGCATCGAGGTGATGGTCGGCTACATGCAGTACGGCACCGTGCAGACGGCGCAGAGCTTCACCACCGATCACGAGTACGCCGCCACCAGGGTTCACCTGCCGGATGGCATCGTCGACATGAGCGCCAGCCCGTACATCTGCCTCTCGGACTTCGTTAAAAACTGGCCAAACAGTGCCGGCGGGTCTTCCTCCGCGTCTGCGTCCTCTTCTTCGGCGAGCGGCGGTTCGGCGTCGTCGCTGCACAAGGCGCGCTTCATGCTGCTCCTGACCAACGGGGTCGATCCCTACAACGGCAGCACCAGCGTGATGAACCAGGGCAGCCCGTACGTCGATGCCGCGGTTGAGGATGCGCAGCGCGCCGGGGTCGTCGTCAGCGCCATCTACTTTACGGACGCGGGCATGTTCGGCGGCATGACGGACAACAGCGGCCAGGACTACCTCAACCAGATCGCCGAGGAGACAGGCGGC
>JAJZDL010000065.1 GCA_021851465.1 Acidobacteriota bacterium | reverse complement strand
CCGCGGCGCAGGCGCAGGAGGCGGCACTGATCGCCGCGCAGGCGAAGGGCAAGAGATCCAAGCCGGCGAAGCAAAGCAAGCCGGGAAAGCAAGGCAAGCCGGAAAAGCAAGGCAAACCGGGCAAGAATGCGTACACGGGGCCAACGGCGACTGTGTCTTTGCCGCCGACGCCGATGCTGGATGACGAAGGCAGGCAGCGCGTGGATCCGGACGGCAAACCGATGTTCAACCAGCCCGTGCAGCAACTGCGCGACAAGAAGGGACATCCGGTCTTCGATGCCAACGGAAAGCCGGTGTTTCAGACGGCGAGCAATCTGGGATACGACGCGAAGGGGAAGAAGATTGCGGTGCAGAAGGTGAAACCGCCCAAGATGACTCCTGTCTCGATCGTATCGGGGACATTGACGGTGGATGGATGGACGGGCAAGGCGCGGATGAACTACGACATTGCCGACCTGAAATTTTTGTATATTTATGTGCCAGGAATCGGGACGACGATCGTGTCGCAGAGCCCGTTTCCGGGCGCGAAGGAGCAGCAGGGCGCATTCGACGGCAGTTCGCTGCGGGTGACGGTGGACGGGCACCCGATCGAAGTTGCCTCGGAGAAGCGCCTGTTGGGAGAGAAGGCGCAATCGGCTTGGGTGATGGTGGACCGCGATTTCATGCTGCCCTCGAAGTTTCCCGTGTTTGGGTACGGGAGCGCGACGAAGGCGCCGTATTCGTGGCCTGGTTCGAAGCAGGACGCAGCGTCTGCCGGAGATGTGCATCCGCCACCGCTGCCGGCGGACGTGATGCCGACGCTGTTGCTGTCGCCGTGCCCGGCGGGAACGATGCGCCACGCCGCGCCGCCTGCGCTGCCGGGGCAGAAGGCGCCAGACCAGCCATGCACACCGATCCAAGCGAAGCCGACGACGGTTGTTTCAGCGCCGTCCACCGCTGCAAGCAGTGGCCCTGCGCCAGCGCACTAGCGAGCGGGAGAGCGTGAAAAGGGCCACGAATCGGAAGATTCGTGGCCCTTTTGCATCGATTGGAACTATTCAGGAGGCTCGCGCGACCTCGTGCAGTCGGGCAGCCTTGCCACGCAGTCCGCGCAGGTAGAAGAGCTTGGAGCGGCGCACCTGGTAGGAGCGCAGCTTCTCGACCTTGTCGACGACCTTGGAGTTGTAGGGGAAGATGCGCTCGACACCCTGGCCGAAGCTCATCTTGCGCACTGTGAAGGTGCCTTGCGGGCCACTGTTGGTCGCAATGACCATGCCCTCGAAGGCCTGGAGGCGCTCTTTTTCACCCTCGCGGATCTTGACCTGGACGCGGACGGTGTCGCCTGGGGCGAAGTGAGGGTGGTCGGTCCGCTGAAGTTTGGCGGCCAGCTTTTGCATAATCGGATGAATGGACATAGGTTCTTTCCTGTACGAGACTCGAACCTTTAGTGTACACGAAGACGGGCTGTATATGGGACGGAATGAGCGTTCAGGCAGGGCAATTGCGGCTGTCTAAAAAACTCCGCGACTCGCATTCGACGCGGAGACAGACAACGACGAAATACGGGGGTTCTTCGCTGCGCTCAGAATGACAATTCTTAGGTTATCGAGGCTGCGCTCAGAATGACAATTCTCGGTCAGAATGACAAGCCGCGGTCAGGATGACAAGCCGCGGGTTCTCGATGCAAAGGGCAGTTATTGAACGGGTTCAGGGGACTCATGGGCCGTGATCGCCTGGCCGATGGGTTGTGCGCAGCGGAGACTTCCAAGGGCGATTGCCCGGAGCGTATGGGTTGGCTGGAAGGGTTCTCCGCACGGCATGGACGAGGACTCAGTCGATGCCCTTAGCGGGATCGATGTAGTCGTCATCGATGGGGGCGAGGGCGGAGTCCTCCTGGAGTTTGGCCTGGATGTTCTCCCAGACCCTGTCGCTGGGGTCTGCGACGGGGTGGAAGAGGCTGCGCGCGGTTTCGGCGATGATTTCAAGGTCGCGAACGAGCGTGGCGCAGTCTGGGTTTGCGGCGAGGAATTTTTGCAGGCGAGGATCCTGGCTGAGTTTGCCGCTGCTGCCGGCGAAGAGGTCGGGGAGGATGTGCTCGAACTCTTCGGGCTTGAGGGAATTGAAGTCGATGTTGCCTGGAAGGGTCATTTTGCGGACTCCGGGAACGCGGGCTGCTGAGTTGGCTGGGGCGACTGCGCGGGGTTGCGGAGCAGTTCGCGGAGCCTGAGGCGGGCCTTGTGCAGTTGGGATTTGCTGTTGCCGGTGGAGCAGCCAAGCATGGCGGCGATCTCGTTGTGCTCGTATCCTTCGACGTCGTGCAGGACGAAGACCATGCGGTATCCGGGGGGCAGCGCAGCGACGGCCCGCTCGAGTGCGACGCGGTCGACGGAGCCTGCGAGGACTTGGTCTCGGCTGCCGAAGTCGCGCTTGGGGGCATCGTCGTCTGAGGGGTTGATGGTCTCTTCGAGGGAGACGAGGTTGAGGCCGTTCTTGCGCAACTGCATGAGGACGAGGTTGACGGTGAGGCGGTGGAGCCAGGTGGAGAATGCGGACTCTCCGCGGAAGCTGCCGAGTTTGCGGAAGAGGTGGAGGAATGCGTTCTGGGTCATGTCCTCGGCTGCGGAGACGTTGCCCAACATGCGCAGGCAGAGGGTGTAGACGCGGCGCTTGTGCAGGTTGTAGAGCTTGGCGAATGCCTCTGGGTCGCCATTTTTTGCGGCTTCAATGGCCTCGGCCTCGCCGGCGATGGGCGGATTGCGCTTGAAGAGGCCGGGATTGTTTGTTGCGGGTGAATCTTGCGTCATCCACTGTCCTTGGTAGCTCATTGGGATCGACTCCGAGGCCCACTTTGCCCAGACCTCTTGTCTGATTCAGGCTAGCGCATCTACCGGGGGATAGCTACTCTGCCGGTACGATGCGGTGCGGCGTGGGATGGTTGCGCGGGACGAGGAGGGCATGGCTCAGGTGCCGATGAAGCGGGCGTAGAGGGAGCGGGCGAGGACGATGTCAGTGGTCCCCTGCACGATGGCGCGACCGTCGGTGAAGACGGTGAGAGTCTGCGGGCCACGTCGAAAGCGGAGGATGAGATCGTTGCAGCGAAGATCGGCGATGTCGGCGTGGGATTCGAGACGGGCGCGCAGGGCGGCGAAGTCGATGGGGCGATGGTGCTCGTGAATCTGCACGGAGTCGCGGCCGCAGAGTGTGATGTGGGCGCGATCCTGGCCGGCGAGATGGGTGAAGATGCGTTGGCCGCAGACCGCGCAATCGGAGCGCGGGGCATCGGTGGCGATCTCCGAGTGGTCGATCCTTGCATTGCCGACGGAGTTCCAAAGGTCGAAGGAGAGAAGGGTGCGGCGCATGAGGTGGGGCTGGCCGGTGAGGAACTTGAGGGCCTCGGTGACTTGAATGGAGGCGGCGAGGTTGACGGCGGTGGAGAGGATGCCGGCGGTATCGCATGTTTCGACGTTGCCGGTGGGAGGCTTGGGGAAGATGCAGGCGAGGCAAGCGGTGGGAGGGACGTCTTGCCGATTGCTGGGGGAAGAAGAACATCCTTCCGCTTCGCCGTGGGATGACAAATTGAAAGGAAGAATGTTCATGGTGGCGGCGTATGCGCCGATGGCTGCGGCGTAGATCCAGGGAAGGCCGCGCTGCACGGCGAAGTCGTTGATAAGGTAACGAGTCTCGAAGTTGTCGGTGGCATCGAGGATTATCCGCGGGGCGTGCGGATCGCTTGGCGCCAGCAGTTCGGCGATGTTGGATGGGGTGAGGTCTGCGATGTGGGCGTGGACGGCGACGCGGGAGTTGAATCGGGCGATGTGTCGGCGCGCGGCCTCGGCCTTGGGGAGGGAGTCGCGGGCGTCGTCCTCGTCGAAGAGGACCTGGCGCTGGAGGTTGGAGGGCTCGACGAAGTCGCGGTCGATGAGGGTGAGGGCGCCGACTCCCGCGCGTGCGAGGAGCGAGGCCGAGGCCGCGCCCATCGCACCGCAGCCGACGATGGCAACGTGCGCGGCGGCGAGACGCTCCTGGCCAAGAGTGCCGATGCCGGGGAAGAGGACCTGGCGGGAGTAGCGGTCGGCATCGGCGATGGGGCTGTCGGCGGGAGGCGGGTTTTTTTCCGGCAGGGCCGAGGGATGGGCCTCGGCGCATTCGTTTAAATGCATCGTTGTTCGTAGTATAGGGAATTGCGAGGGACGGTTCACGCAGTCTTGCGCTGGAACGTCTTGTGGCCCGCAAAGAGGGGAACGGATTTGCAGCGGAACGGGAATGTGGAAGGTGCGTCTCGCAATTGCGGACTGGAGGTCTGCGGCGGGGTTCGAGTGGCGACCGGCCATGCGCAATGAACCTCGCACAACGCATTGGATGAGATGAGGACTGGCGACGATCGAGGGGAGATATGGTTGCGCGTCTGGCTTGATGCGGGGATGGCATGGGCGGTGGCGAAGACTGCGTGCGAGCGGAGCCTGCGCGCGACGCTGCTTGCCGGCGCGATGGCGCTTGTGTGGGCGGGCAACTCGTTTGGGCAGAACGCAACTGCACCGGTAAATCCAACTACGGATTCAACGGCAACTGCACCGGCGGTTAAAACTGCTCGGGCGACGGCGAACCTGGCGGCGTGGCGGGGGCTGCGGGTTGCGTCGGTGGAGTTTGAGGGGGTGAAGTTTGGCGTCAAAGACCCGCTGCCTGGGATGTTGGAGCAGCAGGCGGGCGAGGCGCTCAATCCGGCGAAGGTAACGGCGAGCGTGCGGCGGTTGTTTGCAAGCGGACGGTACCGGGACATCCGGGTGGATGGGGTGCGCGAGGGCGCGGCGGTGCGGCTGATCTTTGTGGGCGTACCGCGGTACTTTGTGGGCCGTGTGTCGATTGTGGGGGTCAAGGACGAGCGATTGGCGTCTGTGTTGGAGTATGCGACGAAGTTGCAGCCGGGGACGGATTTTACGGAGGGTTCGATCGCCGCGGGCACGGAGGGGATTCGCCAGGCACTGGTGAGCAATGGGTACTTTCAGTCGTCGATAGCCGTACAGACGACGGTGGATGACACGGACGAGCAGGTGAGTGCGGCGTATACCGTGAGCATGGGGCCACAGGCGCGGGTGGGAAGGATTGTGGTGGAGGGAAGCGATCCTGGGCTGACGGTGATGGAGGTGCGCAAGAAGGGACGAATGAAGCAGGGCAGCAAGGTGACCCGGGAGACCGTCACCAATGCGTTGACGCGGTTGCGCGCGCAGTATGAGAAGCAGAACCGGCTGGAGGCGACGGCTTCTCTGCGGACCGAGACGTACGATGCGGCCCACAAAGCAGTGGACTATACGTTCAGCGCGAACCAGGGGCCATTGGTGAAGGTGGCGGTGGAGGGCGCGAAGATCTCCAAGGGCCGGTTGAAGCTGCTGCTCCCAATCTACGAAGAGGGGACGATCGACAACGACCTGCTGAACGAGGGCGCATACAACATTAAGGACTTTCTGGTCCAGGAGGGTTACTTCGACGCAGCGGTGACGGTGAAGCTGGTGGGCGCGGGGACGGGGCAGGAGAGCGTGGTGTACTCGGTGGTGAAGGGAGTGAAGTACAAGGTCGCGTCGGTGACGATAGTGGGCAACCGCTACTTCGACAGGGACCTGCTGAAGGAGCGGATGCAGGTGCAGAAGGCGGACGCGTATCTGCGCAACGGGCGCTACTCGCCTGCGCTGATGAAGGCTGACGAGGCGTCGATCCTGTCACTGTATCGGGCCAATGGGTTCGACGAGGCGACGGTGACGAGCACGACGAAGGAGATCGACACTTCGCGGTCGGGGAAGAAATTGAAGGAGGGGGAGATTGCGGTTGAGGTGACGGTGGTGGAGGGGCCGCAGAAACTGTTCGGCAGGGTGACTCTGGAGGGCGTGTCGCAGGAGCGGGAGAAGGCGGTGCGGGCGTTGATGAACACGCGGGAGGGCCAGCCCTACTCGCTGATTACGCTGTCTGGGGACCGCGAAACAATCCTGAGTTACTACCTGAGCCAAGGCTACGAGCAGGCGCGGATGGAGGTGACGCAGCAGGCGGAGAGCACGGACGCGACGAAGACGGACGTGACGCTGAAGGTGACGGAGGGCGAGCCGGTGTATGTGGGCCGCGTACTGGAGTCCGGGATTGGGCGTACGCGGCCTGCCACGGTGGCGCGCCAGGTGACGATCCACGCGGGGGACCCGCTGGATGAGAGCGCGCTGCTGGAGACGCAGCGCAATTTGTATGGGCTGGCGCTGTTCAACGAGGTAACGACGGCGGTGCAGAACCCGAACGGCGAGGCCCCTGTGAAGAATGTTCTGCTGCAGTTGAGCGAGGCGCGGCGGTGGAATGTGACGTACGGGTTTGGGGTCGAGGCGGAGACGGGCACTCCGCAGGAGGGCGTGATCAATCCAGCCTCGGCGATCTTGTTGGGGCTGCCGCCGACTGCGAACTACTCTCAGAATGGAAAGACCGGAGTAAGCCCGCGAATCTCGTTGGATGTGAGCCGCATCAATCTGCGCGGGACGGACAACTCCCTGACGCTGCATTCGTCGTATGGGTCGTTGGAGGAGGTGGGGATGCTGACGTATCTAAGCCCCCATTTCCGCGGCAGCTCGCATCTGTCTGAGAGCCTCTCCGGTGGCTACTCGAATGTGCAGGACATATCGACGTTCCAGGCTTCGACCCTGCTGGGCGACTACCGGATCACGGAGAAGGTGAACCGGGTAAACACGTTGATCTACGACTTTCAGTTTCGCCGGGTTGCCGTGAACCCTGCGACGCTACAGGTTTCGGCGGACTTGATCCCACAACTATCGTTGCCGGTGCGGGTGGGCGGGCCGGAGATCACATGGTTCCACGATGCGCGGGCCCCTGGGCCGCTCAATGCCTCTGCGGGGTCGTATACATCGGTGGAAGATTTTTTTGCGTCGTCGAAGTTCGGCTCGCAGGTGAGCTTCAACCAGTTGGACACGACGAACTCGACGTACTACAAGTTCGGCAAGCGCAAGTATGTTCTGGCGCGAAACACGCGGATCGGCTTCGAGGTCCCGATCGGGGCAAACCCGAATGCGGGCAGCACCAGTTGCGCGGGCGTGCTGCTGGAGACCAATGCGAGTTGCAATGCGGTGCCGTTGCCGGAGCGGATGTACGCGGGCGGGGCGACGTCGGACCGCGGATTTGTGATCAACGGCGCGGGGCCGCGCGATTTGCAGACGGGCTATCCGGTGGGCGGCAACGGGGTGATCGTGAACAGCACGGAGCTGCGTTTTCCCGCGCCCACACTTCCGTATGTGGGCGACAATGTGAGCTTCGTACTCTTCCACGACATGGGAAATGTGTTCATGCACGTCTCGGACATGTTTCCCAGCATTGAGCACTTCCGCCAGCCGAACCAGCAGACGTGCGCGAATGTGTCGAGCGCATTTGGAACCTGCAACTTCAACTATTTCTCCCACGCTCTGGGATTGGGCGTGCGGTATAAGACGCCGGTAGGGCCGATCCGCCTGGACTTCAGCTACAACCTCGACCCGCCGGTGTATCCGGTGATCTACGACTTCAACGGAGCTCCACCGTACGAAGGACAGGCGAACCACTTCAACTTCTTCTTCAACATCGGAGAGGCATTCTGACCCATGGGCGCTATGAGAGATGGATTGGACAGAGCGATGGGCAGGGCAGGAGGCCGAATGCCTGTTGTTCTGCTGACTGTGCTGGCGGGAACGATGGTGTGTGGCGCGGCCTGTGCGGGAGCAGAGGGAACAGGGAACAGGGAGCAGGGAACAGAGGTACAGGGAACGGCAGGCGCACAAGCGGCAGGGCAGCGGGTGGCCCTGGATTGGGTGGTTGCGATCGTGAACGGCGACCTGATTCTGGAGAGCGACGTGGACGCGGAGGCGCGCATGGCGGCGTTTCAGCCGCTGGGAGAGAGGACGGTCGCGACGCGGGAGGAGCTGATTGAGCGGCTGATCGACCGCGACCTGATCTTGCAGCAGATGCGGCTACAGCCGCAGCCGCCGATTGCTTCGACGGCTGTGGATGCGGAGCTGGCTGTGCTGCGCAAGAGCATTCCCGAGTGCGCGAAGTACGACTGCGGGACGGACGCGGGCTGGGAGCGGTTTGTGGCGGCGCAGGGATTTACGGTGGAGGAGCTGGAGCGGCGGTGGGAGCAGCGCATGGAGGTGCTGCGGTTTGTCGAGGAGCGGTTCCGCATGGGGATCCGCATCTCACAGGCTGAGATCGATGCGTACTACAGTGCGACGCTGGTGCCGGCGTACCGGGCGGAAAAGGCGGCTGCGCCGCCCGAGGCCACGGTTGCAGACCGCATCCGGGAGATATTGTTGCAGCAGCAGGTGGACAAGCTGCTGGACGACTGGCTGACATCGTTGCGGGCCGAGGGCAGCGTACGAATTTTTAAGGCCGGAGAGGACATCCATGAGCGCGGACGAGAAGCAACCGGGCGATGAGAGGCTGAACTCTGCCGAGAAGCAACCGAGCGATACTGGGCCGTGGACGAGGCCGCTGGGTTCCGAAGGGCCACGATTGAAGAAGCGACGGGGCCTTGCTTGGCACCTGACGCGAGCGGGCGCGTGGGGCATCGGAGGAGCGCTGGCGCTGCTGCTCGCGACGGTGGCCGGGCTTTCCTGGTACACGACGACGGGGGACTTTCAACGGCGCGTGGGGCGTGAGATCGTGTCGGTGCTGGAGGACGCGACGGGCGGACGGGTGGAGCTGCGCGGGGTGCGGTTCAGGCTGTGGCGCCTGACGATCGGCGTAGATGGGCTGACAATCCATGGATTGGAGGGGCCGGGCGAGGCACCGTACCTCTCGGCGGAGAAGGTGGAGCTGCGTGTGGGGATCGGCAGCTTCTTCACCCATGCGACGGGCATTGGGGGAAAGTCTCGCATCGGGCTGCGCGTGCTGCGCGTGGAGCGCCCGCGGGTGCATCTGATGGTGGACAAGGACGGGCGAACGAACGTGCCCGTGCCGAGGCACCCTGTGGCGAGCAAGCAGCCGGTGGTGGACACGCTGCTGGACCTGCGCGTGCGCGAGGTTGCGTTGACGGACGGGCTGGTGCTATTGAACGATCGCGCGATCCCGTTCGACATGGCGGCGCGGGACGTGGACGCGGAGGCGCATTATCTGCGGGCCACCGACCGCTATGGGATTTCAATGGCGCTGAACGACCTGCGGACGAAGATGGGGGCGCAGCCGGAGGCGCGATCGCGGCTGAAGTTCGACGCGGAGCTGGGACGCGATGTGGTGGAGCTGAAGGGAGTGGAGTTCGATTCGGGTGTGTCGTCGGTGCTCCATGCGACGGGCATGCTGACGCACTTTGCACAGCCGCAGTGGAAGTTTGCGGCGCACGGGACGCTGGAGCTGAAGCAGGTAACGGTGTTGACGGCGACGGACGGATTTACGGGCGGGACGGTCGATGTCGCGTTGGACGGGCACAGCTGCGCGGTGGCCCCGATTGGGGCCGGTACCGGGGCTGCGCGGCTGCGAAGCTGGCTGGGAAGCCGGTTCAGGCGGTTGGCGAAGCCGGGCGTGGGGCAGGCCCCTGCCGATAGGGAGTGCGGATCCGGCTACTTGATTGTTGGCAGTGCGAAGTTGCACAAGGCGGGCTACGAGATCCCGAATTTAAGGCTGCGCGATGTGGATGGCGCGGCGCAAATGCGCATTACGCCAAGCGAGCTTCTATTGACGGAGATGAGCGGCTCACTTCCGGAGGGCGGAAGTGCGGCGGGCACGTTGCGCATCTCCGACTGGCTGGCACCAGCCCCCACCGCGAGGACGTCGCAGTCTGCCGTGACATCGCACGCGCACCTGGATGCGACGGTGACGCGGATCCCGCTGCGCGCGATCATGGAGGCAACGGAGACGCAGGGCTACGGCGACCTGGGCTTCGACACGGCTGTCACTGGGCCGTTGGTGGCGGAGTGGGGCGGGCCGGTGGTGAACGTTGCGGACACGGTGACGGTGGATGGACGGCTCCAGTTACAGCCGACGGGCGTGCAACGCCAAGGGGCGCTCAACAACGTACCGATGACCGGCGATGCGGTGGCGCACTACGACGGCAGGCGAGAGGTGGTCAATATCCAGCATGTGTTGTTGCAGACGCCGGGTTCTACAACGGAGGCGCACGGAGTTCTTGGCGTGAATGAAGGCGATCCGCTGACTGGGTTGAAGGTGGATATGACGGTGCGAGACCTGGACGAGTTCGACCAGTTGCTGCAGACATTGGACTTCGAAGTGAATGGGATAAAGGGACGCGCGGCGATTCCGGTGGTGCTGCACGGCGGGATGGTCTTCCACGGGACGGTCTCGGGGCCGGTGGCGGACCTGGATGCGAAGGGCCATGTGCAAGGCTCGCAGGTGGAGGTGAAGCTGGGCACGCAGATGGACACGCTGCTCGACTCGGTGGTGGCGGATGCGGAGTACTCGTACAACGAGGGGCTGATTGTGGCCAACTCGACGATCGAGCGCGGGGGCGCGGTGCTGAACCTGACGGGGAGCCTGCGCCCGCACAAGGAGATCTCGCGCAGAGGGGTTGCGACGTACTTGTGGGACGAGGGAACGAGTGTCGATGCAACGGGCCGTCTGGCGAACGCACAGCTCGCGGATCTGCTCCAGATGGCTGGGCAGGAGGAAAAGGTCGCGGTGACGGGGAAGATCGCGGCGAGCGCGCAGGTGTCTGGGACGCTGGGCGATATGGATGGGCAGGGGAGGGTTTCGCTGGCGAAGGGCGTTGCGTATGGCGAGCCGTACGATTCGGCTGTGGCGGAGCTTGCTGTGCGTGGGCAGGAGATCGACGCCAGCAAGGTTGTGTTGCTGCTGCACGGAGCGCGGATTGCTGGAGAGGGCGGATACGACCCGAGCACCGGGCGGTTGCATGGGCACATCGAAGGCGACAACCTGGTGCTCTCGAAGTTCCGCACGTTTGCCAAGGTGAGTCCGAACACGAGTGGCACGCTGACGGTGGTTGCGGACGCGAACGGCACGATGGAAGAGCCGGGTTTGAAGGCGACGGCGAAGCTGGCCGAGGTCGCGCTGGAAGGGAAGCCACTGGGCGATCTTGCCGCGGAGGCGCACAGCGCGGGCAGCGAGCTGTTTTACGCGGTGCAGTCGAAGCTGGTGGGAGCGAAGATCGATGGGGCTGGCGAGACGCAACTGACGGGAGAGTATGAGACACAGGCGCGTGTGGCGGTCTCCGGATTCGATGTGGGGACGGTGCTGGCTTTGTTCAGCCCCGACGAGGTGAAGGCGCAGTCGTCGATCGGCGGAGTGGTGACGGTGAGCGGCCCGCTGAAGCGGCCCGCGGCACTAAGCGGAGCGGCGGAGCTGAACGACTTCGATGTGAAGTTGGAAGGGGTGGAGTTGAAGGCGGCGGAGCCTGTGCGCGTGAGCCTGAAGGACGGCATCGCAACGCTGGACCGGGTGCATATTGTCGGGCCGGACACGGACATGCAGGCGAGCGGGACGGTGCAGGCGTTTGGCTCGACCGATCCCGCCGGCGGGCGGATGAATGTGCGGGCGAGCGGAAGCGTGAGCGTCGCGCTGGCGCATACGTTCGACCCAGACATTCTGTCCAGCGGGCGGGTGGAGTTTACGGTGGCGGCGGGCGGGCGGACTGGGAGGCCATCGCTGACTGGGCGGGTAAAGTTCGACAACGTGAACGCTTCGATGGAGGGAATCTCGAATGGCCTGAGTTCGATGAATGGAACGCTTGTCTTCAACGAGGACCGGCTGGAGGTGGAGAACCTGACCGCGATGACGGGGGGCGGGCAGTTGAAGATCGGCGGCTTCCTGACCTATCAGAGCGGAATCTACGCGGATCTGACGGCCACGGGCGATATGGTGCGCGTCCGGCTGAACGGGTTGAGCGCCACGGGCAACACGAGCTTGCGACTGCAGGGCGGGCCGCAGAGCCTGCTGTTGAGCGGCAAGGTGTTGGTGACGCGCTTCGGGCTTGGCCCGGAGCTGGACTTCGCGGCGTTTTCGGCGGCAGGCGGAGTGAGCCCGCCTGCGGATGCGAACGCCGCGTCGAACAAGGTGCGGTTGGATGTGCATGTGACAAGTTCATCGGAGCTGGACTTTCAGAACTCGTATGCGAAGCTGGCGGGCACGGTGGATCTGACGGTGCGCGGCACGGTGGCAGAGCCAACCATTCTGGGCCGGATTGAGATTACCGATGGAAGCGCAACGTTTGCGGGGACGAAGTACGAGTTGCAGCGCGGGAGCATCAACTTCAACAACCCGGTGCGTATCGACCCGACGATCGATATGGACGCGACGGCGCGGGTGGAGAACTACGACATCACGGTGGGACTGCAAGGAACGATGAGCAACCTCAAGTCCACGTACCGCTCCGAGCCTCCGCTGAGTGAGGCGGACATC
>JAJZDL010000064.1 GCA_021851465.1 Acidobacteriota bacterium | reverse complement strand
GTCTATCGGGATGTGCCCCGGCCCTTCGATCATCACCTGCACATCGCTCTTCCACGCCTGCCGCGTCAGTTCGCCCAGCGTCTTCAGCTCGGCAAACTGCGCCTCGTCGCTCGCATCCGCAAGACATCCCGGACGCAGCCCGTCACCCAACGAGTAGCTCACATCGTACTTCGCCATCACCTTCGTGATGCGGTCGAAGTTCTCGTACAGAAAGTTCTGCTTGTGATGGCTCGTCATCCACTGCGCCAGGATCGCGCCGCCCCGGCTCACGATTCCCGTGATCCGCTTCGCCACCATCGGAATGTACTGGATCAGGACGCCCGCGTGGATCGTAAAATAATCCACGCCCTGCTGCGCCTGCTCCTCGATCACATCGAGGTAGATGTCGATGTTCAGATCTTCCAGCTTCTTCACCCGCGCCAGCGCCTCGTAGATCGGCACCGTCCCGATGGGCACCGGCGAGTGGCGCAGGATCTGCTCGCGGATCATGGGAATGTCGCCGCCGGTCGAGAGGTCCATCACTGTGTCCGCCCCGTAATGCACCGCCGTGTGCAGCTTGCGCAGCTCCTCGTCCACATTCGACACCATCGCCGAGTTGCCGATGTTCGCATTGATCTTGCACAGCGACCCGACACCGATGGCCATCGGCTCCAACTCCGGGTGGTTGATGTTCGCCGGCAGAATCATCCGCCCAGCCCCAACCTCGTCGCGGATAAACTCCGCCGACACCTTCTCCACCCGCGCCACATACGCCATCTCTTCGGTGATTAGCCCCTTGCGCGCAAAGTGCATCTGGCTCATGTTCGTGTCGCCAGTGCGCGCGGCCTCTTCGCGCCGCTTCACGATCCACTCCGCGCGCGCCGCCGGGACCTTGTATCCGTTGCCGTTCCCCTGCGCTCCATTGCCGTTCGTACGATGACCGTTGCCGCTCGCGCTCATTGCTTTTCTCCCGACTGAAGACCGTGGACCGTTGCTCAGTGAAAAGGTTCTGCGCAACTGTTCTGTGAAAAGTATACCCCTCGACAACTCGCATCCGTGTGGATGGGCCGACACGCAACAGGCTTCGCAACCGCTGCGCCAATCGCTGTATCCACGCATCTCTCGGAAGCATTGCGGTTCGCCGTCAAGCTCCGCCGCGCGGTCCTCGCCCAATTCACCGACGCAGGCAACTGCACACGCCGCCATCCACGCAAGCAGGTCTACTGGTTCACGCCGCTCGCCAGAAAGCCGCCATCCACCACCAGAATCTCCCCGGTGACGAATGCCGATGCGTCGCTCGCCAGATAAATCGCAGCCCCCACAAGCTCCTCCGTCTTGCCGAAGCGGCCCATCGGCGTCCTCATGCGCAACTCCTTGCCGCGTTCGCTCTTGTTCAGAAGCTCCGCGTTCAGCGCGGTGCGGAAGACCCCAGGCGCAATCGCGTTCACCGTTACGCCCTGCGCGCTCCACTCCACCGCCAGCGACTTGGTCAGCGCACCCACTGCGGCCTTGCTGCACGCATACGCAGTCACTTCCTTCAGGCTCACAAATGTGTTGAGCGAAGCGATGTTGACGATCCGCCCATATCCATTGGCCAACATGTGGCGTCCAAAGACCTGGCACGCCCGCAGCGTCCCCGTCACGTTCGTGTCCATGATGTCGTTCCAAAGCTCTTCGGGAAAATCGACCGTCGGCGCGCGCTTGATCTTTCCAGCGCAGTTCACCAGGATGTCCACCTTGCCCCACGCATTTACGGTCTCACCCAACAACCGTTCCAGCGTCGCCCGGTCGCCAACGTCCGAGGCCACGCGCAGCGCCCTGCGCCCCGTCGCCTCGATCAGCGCCGCCGCTTCGTTTACCTGCTCCTGCCGGCGCGAGGTGGCCACTACATCCGCGCCCGCCTCCGCCAGTCCCACCGCCATCGCCAGACCGATCCCAGACGTCCCGCCCACCACCACGGCCGTCCTGCCGCTCAAATCGAACAACGTGTGCCCCATCGAGGACTTCCCTTCTCTTTCCCTATGCATCCGGCCTCAGGCCGAAGTCTACCTCTGAATCCGTGCCGACCCGCCGCTGGCAAATGCGACAACCTGATCCAGTGTCGCCATCGTCGTATCGCCGGGGAAGGTCGTCAACAACGCGCCGTGCGCCCAGCCCAGCTTGATCGCCTGCTCCGGGGCCTCGCCGTTCAGCAGCCCATAGATAAAACCGGACGCAAAACCATCGCCGCCACCCACGCGGTCCAGCACCTTCAACTCTGCCGTCGGCGCATACACCGCTTTGCCATTCACCCACGCCACCGCGCTCCAACTGTGGTGGTTGGTGTTGTACACCTCGCGCAGCGTCGTCGCCACCGCCTTGGTCTTCGGAAAGCGCTTCACAACTTGCTCCATCATTCCCAGAAACGCGCCCGTGTCCAGCTTCGAACTCGCCGCCTTCGCGCTCGCCGAAACCTCCGGCCCCGCAAACCCAAGCCCCTTCTGCAGGTCCTCCTCGTTGCCGATCAGTACATCCACGTTGTCCACGATCGTTCCCAGAACCTTGTGTGCGTGCTCCATCCCGCCCTGCGTCTTCCACAGTTTCTCGCGGTAGTTCAGGTCGAACGATGTCACCACGCCTGCGGCCCGCGCCGCCTGCATCGCCTCGATCACCAGCGCCGACGTCGTCTCCGACAGCGACGCAAAGATCCCGCCCGAGTGGAACCAGCGCACCCCGCCCGCAAAGATCGCCTTCCAATCGAAGTCGCCCGGCTTCAGTTGTGCGGCTGCCTCGTTCGCGCGGTTGTAGAAGACCACCGGCGCGCGCACACCCAGTCCCTGGTCGCTGTACACCGTCGCCATGTTCGGCCCGCGCACCCCGTCGTGCTTGAACTTCTTGTAGTACGGTGCCACTCCCATCCCACGCACCCGTTCCGCAATCAGGTCGCCAATCGGGTTCTCCACCATCGCGCTCGCAATGCCCGTTCGCATCCCAAAGCAGTCCGATAGGTTGGCCGCCACATTGAACTCCCCGCCGCTCACATGCACCGCGAAGTTCGTCGCCTTGCGAAAAGGAATGATCCCAGGGTCAAGCCGGTGTACCAGCGCACCCAGCGAAAGTAAATCCAGCGAACCCTTATCGGGAATGGTGAAGCCAAGGCTCATCTTCTTCTCCTAATTGTTGTTCAGTGTTTTCCTAGCCAATTCCGCATTGTGTCGTCAGTCCCGCATTGTGCTTGTCGGTTCCCCGTTGCTTGTCCATTCCGCCTTGCCTGTCATGCTGAGCGCAGCGAAGAACCCCCGCATTGCGCCCTTGCTCAAGCTCGATCGAATCCGTCGCTGCAGATCGGCATTGGGCCTCTCTACTTCCCCAGAAACACCGGTTGAATGTGCCTCTCCCAAAGGTTCGCCGTCACGTTCTTCGCCACCACATCCTCGTTCGCCTCCAGCGCTTCCAGATACCGAGGCCCCATCTTCGCCGCAATCTTGAAGCCCACATGCAGCAGTTGCCGGAAGCTGGGGTTGTACGCCGCATTCGTTTGGTCGTGGCGCAGCGCCGAGGTGTACTGCTTGCTGCTCCAGCCATTCATCTCCGCCGCCGTCGGCAGCTTGCTCTCGTCGATGTCGATCACCGTCGCATACGGCGCGGTCAGCTCGTCTTTGTGCGCCAGCGCCTCCGCGTAGATCTCCTTCGCGATCGCCAGCCCATCGCCGCCGGCCTCCGCCAGCCCGATCAGCTCTTCCAGCCAGGTCGTGCCCGCCGTCTTCAGGTGGATCCCCGCGTTGAACTTCTTCGCCCCGTCGTGGATCGCCTTGTAGATCGAAAACTTGTCCGACCCGGAATGCACGCTCAACTTCAGGTTCGTCGGCAACCCGTAACGTTTCACCGCGTAGGCGATCGTCGCCAGGTCTTCCTCGAACTCCTTGGCAAACTGCCTCACGTCGCCCACATAGTCCACGCCCTTGTTGAAGCGTCCCGTAAACTTCGGCGCAATCGTCTGGATCGGGACCTTCTGGTCCGCAATCATAACCAGAATGATCAGCAGCTCCACCGGGGTCTGCGGCTGGTCCGTCTCGTCCATCGAAATCTCAGGGACAAACCGGCCTGCGCCCTTGCTCTCGACCAGAAACCGATAGATCTCGCCCGCATTCTGCACCGCCGCCAGAAACTTGTCGGCGACGCCCTCTACAAACACCTTGTCCGTCTTGAACGGCTGCGCAATGCCAGGGATCGTCACCGTTCCCACCAGCTCGGAGTGCGCCGCCAGAAACGCAGCCACGTCCTCTGCCTTGGCCGGCTGGCCAATCATGTCGGCCACATCCAGCGTAAAAAAATCGCAGGGATCGAGAAAACGCTGCACCGTCTTCAGGTTGATGTGGTCGGCATCCAGAAAATATGGCCGGCTCCAGCCCAGTTCCTTCACCGCCGCATCCGCCGCAGCGCGCGTCTGCACCGGCTCCGAGCCAATGATCGTGTGCTCCCGGTTTGACTTGTTCCATACCGGAACCACCTCCACTCCCGCCGCCGCCGCCTTCATGCACGCCGCCAACTGCGCCTTCGCCTGGTGCGCAAACCGGTCCCCCACGCCGATGGAAAACTTCGGCAACTCCAGTGTTTCAATCGCTGCTGTGTTCATCCCATCTCCCTTGTCGCAATCGCAAGGCCCATAAGCCGGGCCAGTGTCTGCGCCGCTTCCAAGCATACTGTGCGGCCAACCGGCCCGGCAAATCCGCGATGGCACCCGCATATCTTCAGTTGACTTCAATTGAGCCAGGCTGTTATTCGCGCATCGACTGGACGGCTAATCCTTGAAACGCCCCTCGTACGCCCACAGTCCCAGCCCAGGGTTCGAGATGAAGAAGATCTCCTCGCCATCCAGCGTGTTCCATCCGTCGACCAGCTTCGCCGGATCGTACATCGCTGTGTACTCCGCCAGGTCGCCGTACTCGAAGTGCACGCTCTCGATCTCCGCCCGCGTCAGGTGCCCCGGACAGTAGCGAATCCTGAACCGCCCCTCGCTCGATCCATGAATCAGGTGCGCCGCGGCCGACAGGTTGCCCGCCAGCGCCGGGTCGTTCTTCACCGCCTCCAGCGTCGCCGACGTGCCGCAGTAGCCGTACTTGCGGATCAGCGTGTCGATCGTCCGGTCCTCGCCGAACTCACGCACGTCCGGCGCCAGCACGATCAGCTCCGCGTCATCGGCCAGCGCCATCCGCGTCCGATAGACGCTCTTGTTGCCCAGCCACGTCGAGTGGAACTCGTGCGGATCGAGAAAGACCACCGCCTTCTTGATCTCACGATCCATCATCTGGAAGTTCACCTTCAGGCTCAGCTCCGCCGCCCGCTCGAAGCACTCCGCATCGTCTCCGATAAACAGCCCGTTCAGCACCAGCTTCCCCGCCGCGTTCTTGCTCACCACCGTCAGCACATACACGATCTGCGGCATCAGAGACCCAAAGTGTTCGCTGGCATAGTTCAACACCCGCCGCACCGGAGTGTCCGCACGCCCCATCATCCGTTCCATGCCGTACACCGCACCCAGAAAATGGCTGCGATGAATGCCCATCACGCCGCCCGTACCCACAAAGACGTTCTTGTTGTAGCCGGCCATGCCGACCACCTCGTGCGGCACCACCTGCCCGATTGACAGAATCAGGTCGTGCCCACCCCCCGTCTTTGAAGACCCGGCCAACAGCTTGTTCACCTGCGCGGGCCACGCGTAGTCCAACTTGCCCTCGCTCACCTCGCGCATGAACTCGCCCGGCACCTCGCCCAGCGTCACAATGTCGTTGCGCCAGTCGTGAACCCGGAACAGGTCGCGCGGCGTCGGTCCGAACATCGTCTGGATCTCATGGTCGGTCATCCCCTTGTGCGTGCCCAACGCCGGCAGCACGTCCACCAGCGCGTCGCCGTAGTGCTCCCACACATACTCCGTCAGCCTGCCGGACATCGAGTGCATCCGCGTAAAGTCCGGCGGCACGGCAAGCACTTTCCTGCGCGCGCCCAGCTTGTCGAACGCGCTGGCCAGAGCGGCCCTTGTCTCGTCAGGGGTGAACTCGGTGGTCGGCGATCCGGCGGCATAGTACAGGCTCATAATTCTGCAATTCTACTCGCCCCACGCCGCCGCCCTGCAACTGTCCGCGCCGCCGCGTATGCTTCTCCGCCGCCGCGCGGCGCCACTCGCGGCCGTCCGCACTGAATGGTGGGCGAGGCGGGAATCGAACCCACAACCCCCGGCTTAGAAGGCCGGTGCTCTATCCAGTTGAGCTACTCGCCCACATCCGCAAGCTCCGTCGCGCTCCGCTCCCACTCTCCCAGCGTGCGAAAGTGTGCGGCCCTGCGCGGCAGCGCGCGGCCTCGATCCATTGTATCTACTACCGCACGCCATCCAATCGGCCCTGCCGGTCCCAGCGGATGCGCAACAGCGAATGCGCGCGGGGTCGGCGTCCACCATACGCAACAATATAAGATTGCGTTGCGATCGGCCAAGGCACACAATGGATGCGCGCGGGCAGCGCGAGGAACACCATGGACGCACTCAGTCTCGACCGGATCCACTTCGCCTTCACCATCACATACCACTACCTCTTCCCCCAACTCACCATGGGCCTCGCCCTGCTCATCGTCGTGCTCAAGTCGCTGGCGCTCAAAACGCACGACCCGAAGTACGACGTCGCCGCGCGCTTCTGGGGCAAGCTCCTCGCCGTCAACTTCCTGCTCGGCGTCGTCACCGGAATCCCCATGGAGTTCCAGTTCGGAACCAACTGGTCGGAGTTCTCTCGCCGCACCGGCGGCGTCATCGGAATGCCCCTCGCCATGGAAGGCGTCTTCTCCTTCTTCCTCGAGTCTGCCTTCCTCGGCCTCTTCCTCTTCGGAGAAAAGCGCCTCTCCCACTGGGCGCACTGGGCCTCCGCCTTCCTTGTCTTCGCAGGCTCCTGGATCTCCGGCTTCTTCATCATCGTCACCGATGCATGGATGCAGCACCCCGTCGCCTACCGCCTGCTGCCCGGTGGCGCCTTCGAGGTCGCCAGCTTCTGGGGCCTCATGCTCAACCCCTGGGCATGGCTCCAGTACGCGCACACCATGTGCGGATCGGTGGTTACGGCCTCCTTCGTCATGTCCGCCGTCGGCGCGCTCTATGTCATGCAGCACCGCGACGAGCAGTATGGCCGCACCTTCCTCAAGCTCGGCGTCATCGCAGGCTTCCTCGCCTGCATCCTGCAGATCTTCCCCACCGGAGACCTGCACGGCAAGTACGTCGCCCGCCACCAGCCCGCCGCCATGGCCGGCATGGAGGGCCTCTTCAACTCCGAGAAAGGCGCGCCCATCGTCCTCATGGGGCAGCCGGACATGGCCGCGCAGAAGATCGACAACCCCATCGCGGTCAACGATCTCCTCAGTTTTCTGGTCTATGGAACAACCTCCGCTGAGGTGCAGGGCCTCAACCAGTTCCCCCGCGACCAGTGGCCCTCCGCCCTGCCTCTCCTCTTTTACAGCTACCACATCATGGCCGGCCTCGGCACCTACTTCCTCGCTCTCATGGCCACCGCAGCATTCCTCCTCTGGCGCGGCACGCTCTTCACCGCGCGCTGGCTGCTCTGGCCCATCCTGCTCAGCTTTCCCCTGCCCTACATCGCCAACACAACCGGCTGGATGACCGCCGAAATCGGGCGCCAGCCATGGCTGGTCTACGGACTCGTCCGCACCGCGCAGGGATACTCGACGCACATCAGCGCGGGCAACAGCCTCTTTACCCTTCTCGGCTTCCTCGGCATGTACGCCGTGCTCTCCATCCTTTGGATCCTGCTCGTCTACAACTTCATTCAGGATGGCCCGGTCGCCGCACAGAGCCCCGCAGCCCACGGCGGCAAGACTGCTTAGAGCAGCTCCGCTCAGGTTATAGAGAATTCGCTCCGGTTAGAGAAAAGTTGAATCTGGTCGTGAAATTGAACTTGTCATTCTGAGCGCAGCGAAGAATCCCCGCATCTTCTTCTTCAACGCAACACTTCACACCATTGAAAAATGTTAAGGAGATCTCAATGGGTACCCTTTGGTTCTGGATCGTCGCCCTCATGCTGGTCGCCTACGTCGTCCTCGACGGATTCGACATCGGCGTCGGCATCGTCTACCTCTTCGTCGCCCGCACGGAAGATGAGCGCCGGCAGGCCATGAGTTCCATCGGCCCCTTCTGGGACGGCAACGAGGTCTGGCTGCTCGCCGCCGGTGGCACACTCTTCTTCGCCTTCCCTCTGCTCTACGCCTCGGCCTTCAGCGGATTCTATCTGCCGCTGATGATCGTCCTCTGGCTGCTCATCCTGCGCGGCGTCAGCATCGAACTGCGCAGCCACTCCGGCGACCCGCTCTGGCGCACCTTCTTCGACGCACTCTTCGCCTTTGCCAGCATTCTGCTCGCCATCTTCTTCGGCACCGCACTGGCCAACGTCATCCGCGGCGTCCCCATCGGCCCGGACGACTACTTCTTCCTCCCCCTCTGGACCAACTGGCGCATAGGCCCCCATCCCGGCATCCTCGATTGGTACACCGTCACCGGAGGCGTCCTCGCACTGGTCGCGCTCGCAGTTCACGGCGCGCTCTACCTCGCCCTCAAGACCGAGGGAGAACTGGAGCGCCGCTCCCGCGCCTTCGCCCTCAAAGCATGGCCAGTCCTGCTCGTCCTCACCCTGGCGGGCCTTCCGCTCACCGTCCTCGCACGGCCCCACGCCTTGCAGAACTACATCGACCACCCAATCTCCTTCCTCGTCCCCTGCGCACTCCTCGCCAGCCTCGCCGTCGTCATCTTCGCCACCGGCCGGCACTCCTCCCAGGCCGCATTCCTCGGCTCCTGCGCCTACCTCGCCACCATGATGGCCGGGGCCGTCATCGGCCTCTTCCCCGTGCTGCTCCCCACCGTCGGCACGGACGGCCGCGACATCACCATCGCGCTCGCGCTCGCAGGCCCCCACACCCTGCGCGTCGGCCTCGTCTGGTGGACCATCGGAATCCTCCTCGCAGTCCTCTACTTCGCCCTCATCCAATGGCTCTTCCGCGGCAAGGTCTCCCAACACGCCGACGGATACGGCCACTGACCCACCATGCCGCCTCCATCCCGCGCGCCCAGCCCCATGGCCCGGCGAACCCTCCAGCTCGAACCGTCCCGAAAAACTCCCCGAAACACACCTTGTCTGTGACACGCGACACTGACAACCGTAGGCGCGCTGCCCGATCTGTAGGAACGGGTAAGATCGAAGTGGATAATGTACCGCCCCACGGTCCCGATCGGCGGCCTGGATGGTTCACACACACGGTTGGCTAGTGTTGTTTTTTCATAAAATCGGCCCCGTCTGCCGCCATCCACTCCCAGAGCTCCCGCCCTGAGGTATCCTGCCCATGGAGGATTTACTTGATGAAGAACGGCGTCACGCAAGCCCCGCTCGGTAAAAATGCTACAGGTTCTACCTCGACCGCAACCCAATATACCTACTTCTTCGGCGGCGGCAAGGCCGACGGCAACGGCCAGATGAAAGACATCCTCGGCGGCAAGGGCGCCGGCCTGGCGGAAATGACAAGCGCCGGCCTGCCCGTTCCTCCCGGCTTCACCATCCAGACCGAGGCCTGCCGAGAGTACATGCGCGGCGCCCTCAGCCCCCAGGTCAACATCCAGATGCTCGCCGCGCTCAAGCGCCTCGAAGAGCTGCAGGGCCAGCAACTCGGCGCGCCGGAGAATCCCCTCCTCGTCTCCGTCCGCTCCGGTGCCAAGTTCTCCATGCCCGGAATGATGGACACCATCCTCAACCTCGGCCTCAACGACCGCTCCGTCGAGGGCCTCGCACGCCGCAGCAACGACCCCCGCTTCGCATACGACTCCTATCGCCGCCTCATCCAGATGTTCGGCTCCGTCGTCCTCGACATCAGCAAGAAGAAGTTCGAGCACATCTTCGACAGCGCCAAGGCACGCGAGCGCGTCAAGCTGGACTACGACCTCAGCGCCGACGCGCTCAAGCAGATCATCGTCGAGTACAAAAAGCTCATCAAGAAGGAGACCGGCAAGGACTTTCCCCAGGCCCCCCTCGATCAACTGGCGCAGACCCGCGACGCCGTCTTCCGCAGTTGGAACGGTGAGCGCGCCAAAACCTATCGCCGCATCAACCGCATCGACGACTGGCTCGGCACCGCCGTCAACGTGCAGTGCATGGTCTTCGGCAACATGGGCGACACCTCCGGAACCGGCGTCGGCTTCACCCGCAACCCCGCCACCGGAGAGCACGCCTTCTTCGGCGAGTACCTGATGAACGCGCAGGGCGAAGACGTCGTCTCCGGCATCCGCACCCCCATGCCCATCAGCGAGCTCGAACGCGCCATGCCCAAGGTCTACGAACAGTTGCGCGCCTGCGCCTGGAGCATGGAAAAGCACTACCGAGACATGCAGGACTTCGAGTTCACCATCCAGGATGGCAAGCTCTACATGCTCCAGACCCGCAACGGAAAGCGCACCGGCCTCGCCGCCGTCCGCGTCGCCATCGACATGGTGAAGGAGGGCCTCATCACCAAGGAAGAGGCCATCCTGCGCGTCGAGCCGGACCAGATCTACGACTTCCTCGTCCCGCGCCTCGTCGAAAAGGGCGAGAAGATCGAGGTCCTCGCCACCGGCCTGCCCGCATCCCCCGGCGCCGCCGTCGGGCAGATCGTCTTCAGCGCAGAGGAGGCCGTCAAGGCGCGCTCCACCGGCGCATTCAAGGACATCATCCTCGTCCGCGGAGAGACCACGCCGGAGGACATCGCAGGCATGGAGGTCGCAAGCGGCATCCTCACCTCCCGCGGCGGAATGACCTCGCACGCCGCCGTCGTCACCCGAGGCATGGGCAAGTGCTGCGTCGCCGGCGCTGGCGATTGCGTCGTCGATGAGGCCAACAAGCAGTTGCGCGTCAAGGGACACACCTACCGCCACGGCGACTGGATCTCCCTCGACGGCACCACCGGCCGCGTCATCGCAGGCAAGCTCAAAACCCTCCCCGTCCAACCCAACGATCCCGACCTCGTCACCTTCATGGGTTGGGCAGACCCGCTGCGCAAGCTGAAGATCCGCGCCAACGCAGACGTCCCCCGCGACGCCAAACAGGCGCTCCTCTTCGGCGCGGAGGGCATCGGCCTCTGCCGCACGGAGCACATGTTCTTCGCCGAGGACCGCATCGAGCACATGCGCGCCATGATCCTCTCCACCACGGAGAAGGACCGCCGCCTCGCCCTCAAAAAACTCCTCCCCATGCAGCGAGCCGACTTCGTCGGCCTCTTCAAGACCATGGGCGCGCTCCCCGTCACCATCCGCCTGCTCGATCCTCCGCTGCACGAGTTCCTGCCCAAGCGCGAGGACCTGCTCGTCGAGATCGCCCGCCTCGAAGACTCCAAGCCCCGCTCGCCGAAGCTCAAGGCCCTGCGCCCGCTCCTGGCGCGCGTCCAGGAGTTGCACGAGACCAACCCCATGCTCGGCCTGCGCGGCTGCCGCCTCGGCATCGCCTTCCCGGAGATCACAGAGATGCAGGCACGCGCCATCTTCGAGGCCGCCGTCGGCATCAAGAACAAGGGCGGCAACCCTCACCTCGAAATCATGGTCCCGCTCATCGGCTCCATCGAGGAGATGCGCAACCAGACCGCCATCATCCGCCGCGTCGCCGACGAGGTCTTCAAGGAGAAAGCCGCCAAGGTGGATTACATGGTCGGCACCATGATCGAACTCCCGCGCGCGGCACTCACCGCCGACAAGATCGCCGAGGAGGCCGAGTTCTTCAGCTTCGGCACAAACGACCTCACCCAGACCACCTTCGGCATCTCCCGAGACGACATCAACAACTTCCTGCCTGCATACATGAAGGCAGGAATCTTCAAGCAGGACCCCTTCGCCACCCTCGACCAGGCCGGTGTAGGACAGCTCGTCCAGATGGCCACCGCCAAAGGACGCGCCACGCGCCCCAACCTCAAGGTCGGCATCTGCGGTGAGCATGGCGGTGATCCAGAGTCCGTCAAGTTCTGCCACAGAATCGGCCTCAACTATGTCTCCTGCTCCCCCTTCCGCCTTCTGGTCGCGCGCCTCGCCGCCGCCCAGGCAGCGCTCCAGGAGAAGCAAGAGGGCCATGCAGGAAACGACCCGCTCCGCAACCCCGGCTCCGGCACCCTGTAGCAGAACCAGACGCACCAACAACCGTGCAGACGGAGAGACAGGACGACCGGCACCACAATCGCACCGTCTGCCGCATCTCGCAATGCATGGGCGAAGCCGAAGTTGACCGCACTCTCACAGTCAACTCCGGCTTTGTCCTGCCCCATCCCCACCCGATCCCTGCGCCCCCCCCCGCCGTCATCGCCCCGAGCGAGTGCCCACCCTCCCTCCGACACCGCCGTCATCCCGAGCGAGCGCAGCCCTCACCACCGCCGTCCTCCCACGCGCGCACACCCTATGCCTGTCA
>JAJZDL010000063.1 GCA_021851465.1 Acidobacteriota bacterium | reverse complement strand
ATGTGGAGATCGTGATCCGCAAGCACCACCTGCCGTATGTGTTTCCGGCGAACGTGCTGGCCGAGGCAAGCGCTTCGGCGGCGCAGACGGTCGAAGCGCTGGCACTCGATCCGCACACTGCGGACGTGCTTGCGCAACGCCGCGACTTTCGTGGGCTGCCGATTGTCACCATCGACGGCGAGACGGCGCGCGACTTCGACGACGCGGTGCTGGTAGAGCGGCTGGCGAATGGAAACTGGCAGCTTCAGGTCCACATCGCGGACGTGAGCCACTATGTGCGGCCAGGGACGGCGCTCGACCTGGAAGCGCGGCTGCGCGGGACGAGCGTCTACTTTCCCGACCGCGCGGTGCCGATGCTGCCGGCGCAGCTCTCCAGCGGAATGTGCAGCCTGCGCCCGGAGGAAGATCGCCTGGTGCTGAGCTGCGTGATGGAGATCGATGCGCGCGGCGAGGTTCTCGGCTACGAGGTCTGCGAGGGGACCATTCGCAGCGCGCGGCGCATGACGTACACGCAGGTGCAGGCGATCCTGGACAGCGGGACAGATGCGGCGACTGATGCGGACAAGGCCGTGCGCGCGGAGTTTGCGGAACATGCAACTCAGTTTGAGCAGATGTATGAGTTGGCGTTGAAGCTGAACGCGAAGCGGCATCGGCGCGGCTCGATCGACTTCGATCTGCCGGAGCCGGTGATCGAGTTCGACCCGGACGGAAACATGCAGTCGATCGTTCGCTCCGAACGCGGCTGGGCGCACCGGCTGATCGAGGAGTTCATGCTGAGCGCAAACGAGTGCGTAGCGACGTGGATCGAAAAAAATGCAGTGCCGAGTTTGTATCGCATCCACGAGACGCCCGACCCGAAGCGGATTCTCGACTTCGAGGAGACGGCCAGCGGCTTTGGCTACTCGCTGGGATTTTCCAGCCTGCCGGTGAAGCAGATGACGATGAAGGCGGACCGGCGGGATGCACGCAGAGGCAATAGCAGCGGCGGGCACGGACGGCAGGCGAAGACGCACGAGGTTGCGCAGGCGATCCCGGTGACGCCGCAGATGTACCAGCGCCTCACGGCGAAGATTGCGGGCAAGCCGGAGGAGCGGATTCTGAGCTACCTGATGCTGCGCTCGCTGAAGCAGGCGCGCTACAGCGAGAAGAACGAGGGCCACTTTGCGCTGGCCAGTTCGTGCTACACGCACTTCACCTCGCCGATCCGGCGCTACCCGGACCTGATCGTGCATCGGCTGGTCCGCGCGCTGATTCGAGCGGGCGCCGACACGCGCGGCGGAGCGATCCTGAGCAGCGATCCGCAACCGTGGAGACAGGCAACGAATTCGAGGTCGAAAGCAACGCGCGAAGATCGGCGGGCGGAGGCGTATGCGTCGCAGCCGATTCCCGAGGCGGAGCTGGCGGCGATTGCGGCGGAATCCAGCCAGGCGGAGCGGCGCGCAGACGATGCCGAGCGCGAGCTGATGGAGTGGAAGAAGATGCGCTTCATGGAAGATCGCGTCGGCGACGACTTCCAGGGGATCATCCTCTCCTGCACGAAGTACGGGTTCTTCGTGGAGCTGGACGATCTCTTCATCGAGGGGCTGGTGCCGATCGCATCGCTCAGTGGCTGGGGATCGGACGAGCGCTTCGTCTTCCGCGACACCGACAAGCAGATCGTGAGCACGCGCTCCGGGCGCGCATACAGGATGGGGCAACGGGTCCACGTTCTGCTGGATCGCATCGACCGCCAGCAGCGGCGTTTGCAGTTTGCGCTGGTGCCCTTAAGCGAGCAGACAGAGACAAAATCGTTGCGCAAGGGAAAGGCCTCGAAGGCTTCGGAGTTGGTGGGCGACGCGGGGACGCACGCCAGCCCGGACCGTACGGGCAAGCGGCGAGGCAAGGCAGGCGGAACGAAGTCGAACGCGCGCACCGGAAAGAAGCGATCGGGCGGTAAAAAGCCCAAGGGCAAGCGCAGATAAACCCCGTTACAATTGGAGAATATCCAGTGGAGGACACAGAATGGCGCACATGGTTTTTTGCATGAAGTACAAGGCTGAGATGGAAGGGCTGGACGAGCCGCCGTTCGACTCCGACTTTGGCCAGAAGATCTACAAGAACGTCTCCAAGCAGGCCTGGGGCGAGTGGGTGGAGCGGCAGAAGATGCTGCTGAACGAGTATCGGCTACAGCCCTGGACGCGCGAGGCGCAGGAGTTTCTGGTCGAACAGATGAATGGCTTCTTCTTCAGCGAGGGCGACGGCGGCGCGCTGCCGAAGGAGTATGTGGCGCCGGCGCACTGACGCACGGGCCGCTTGAATACGGTCGGCCTGCGTGCTCTTTGGCGCGGCACCCACGCCGTTGTCCGCCGGATGCGCGAGAGGAACACGCGGGACAGGCCCCAGCCTATCGAGCGCACCACATGGAGCGGCTGCGGTTCCGGGGCAGTGGCCTTCTAGAACCATCCATAAAGATGGTCCTGGCGTGGCGCAACTCCAGTGCAACATTAGACGGTTGTGGCACTCGTTGTCCGAAGAAAACGAAGGCTCCCCGCTGCGGGGAGCCATTTCGATTCTTGGTGCCATGGTGCCGAAGGGGCTATTGTCTTGTTGTGGCCGATCTATGCCCTTGTTTCTCTTCGCCAAACACCACATAAGTTCTTTGCAATGTATGGTAGGCACGAGGAGACTCGAACTCCTGACCTCTACCGTGTCAAGGTAGCGCTCTAACCAACTGAGCTACGCGCCTCTAGTGCGTCTTTGTAGTGTAACTGGGAGTGTTCTCCTAGGGCAACCGGGGAGCTGGAGGCATGTCGCGCCGCCTGGGCACCGGTGCGAACGAGGGCCGTCAGGAGGGCAAGGGCACTGCGAAATGCAGAGGCTCTCCAGAGGGCAGCAGGCTTCGGGGGGAGAATTATTGCGTTGCGGGTGTAGACTTCCGGCCATCCTTCCGCGTCTGTCTTGGTAGCCGGCCAAGATGGCAGACGGTTTGCAGTACGCTCGCGGCGGCAACAAGCCGGTTCTGGCAACTGCCGTCCGGCGGCGGCAACGGCGCTTCGACCGGGCCGCAGAGGCCGGCTTCGATCCAACGGCTGCGCGGGCCGTTGCTGGGCGGCGGTTGCCGAACGAAGGAATTTATATGGCACCGGAAGACATTCAGATGATCGACGCAACAGGCCTTTCGCTAGCCGAGGAGCGCAGCACGCCGCTGGACGACCTGGAGAACGTGGTTGCGCTGCACCAGTCGCGCGTCTTCCGCTTTCTTCTGGCGACGTTGCGCGACCGCGACGCCGCAGAGACCCTGACGCAGGAGACGTTTCTGCGGGCGTGGAACGCGCGCGGCAGCTTCCGCGAGGACTGTTCGCTGGCAACCTGGCTCATCCGTATTGCCCTGAATCTGGCGCGCGACCACACCCGCACCGGACGGTTCCGCTTCTGGAAGCGCGTCTCCGCCAGCGCGGTGGATGTGGCGGAGGTCGCGGCCAGCATCCCCAACCGCGAAGAGACGGCGGAGGAACGGCTGATCGCGCAGCAGCAGGTGGCTGGCATCTGGGAGTCGGTGGCTGGCCTCTCCGCGCGACAGAGAACCATCTTTCTGTTGCGCTTTCTGGAAGAGATGGAGATTCCCGATATTGCGAGCGCCACCGGAATGCCGCTGGGGACCGTCAAGAGCCACCTCTACCGCGCGCTGGCCATCGTGCGCGCGCAACACGACGCAGCATCGCACGGCGCCACGCCGCGCATCCCCGCACCGTCCCATGGAAGGAGACGCAATGACAACTGAACCCGTACCGCAAGCGCAGGCAGCAAAGTCCGGCATCGCGCTCTGCGCTCCGCTCGGCAACGCCCACCTTACAGGTGAGGAGTTTGGCGCGCTGCTGGCCATCTCCGCGACGCAGGGCGCGGACCCGGAGTTGGCGCGGGCCGAGGCCCATCTTCTGGTGTGCGAGGCGTGCGCCGCGGAGCTTGCCGGCCTGCGCGAAGCGATCGCGCTCTTCCGCGAGGCAAGCAGCGCCTATGCCGATAGCGAGCTGCGCCGCATGCCGCGATGCATTCTGCCGGATAAGCGCGTCCTGCCCCGGATGATCGTTCCGGCGTACTGGGTGGCCGCGGCCGCAATGCTCCTGACCGCGCTTCTGCCGATGCAGGTTCTGCGCAGACATGCCGTTGCGCCGCAGCCCACGGTCGCGTCCAGCGCCGCGTCCGGCGCCGCATCTGGCGACAGGGCCAGCACAGCGCAGTCCGACGAAGCTCTGCTGGATGACGTCAACCGCGAGATCTCCGCCTCGTTGCCGGCCCCCATGCAGGCACTGGCCGACCCAACCTCCAGTGCCGCCGCAGCCGGCAGCGCAACATCCAATCGGACACTCAACCGGGAAAACATGAACCAAAGCTCTTCAAGCCAAGGGAAGGACCAACCATGACTTCACGACCGGCTCTCACCCCGCTCTTTGCCCTCACCGCATTCGCGTTGTGTGGCACGCTCGCGCTCGCGCAAGCGGCGCCTGCGCCCGCATCGCCAGACTCCGCGCCACCGTCGAGCGCGCCCATCGAACGGCCTCCAAATCCGGGGCCGGGAATGCATCCCGGCATGATGCACGGCGGATTCTCCGGCCCGCAACACAGCGCCATGGAGGCGGGCTTCCATATTGTGCCTCCGGGAATGTGGTGGAGGAACCCGATGGTCGTGCAGCGCCTCGCCCTCACGCCCGACCAGGTCAAGCGCATGGACGGCATCTTTCAGCAGAGCCGCCTTCAGCTCATCGACCTGAAGGCAAACGTGGAGAAGCAGAACGCAATGCTGGAGCCGCTGCTCAGCGCCAACCCGCCAGACACCGCGCTGGCCATGGCCCAGATCGACAAGGTGGCCCAAGCGCGCGCGGACCTGGAGAAGGCAGACGCAAAGATGTTGCTTGGCATCCGCGAGGTGCTCACGCCCGACCAGTGGACCAAGCTCGATGAAGGGCGCGGCCCCGGCGGGTTCGGCGGCCCCGGTGGACGCAACGAGATGGGTGGATTCGGCGCAGGGGGCGGCCAGTAGAAGATCGCAATTCCACAACAAAGCCCGCCATCGCGGCGGGCTTTGTTGTGGAATTGCGCCGTTGCGCAACCCGTCGATCTTGCCGGATCGCGCTACCTGCGGCCCTTGACGGCCTCCGCCGCGGCGGACGCGGCGCCAGCCGGGACAGGCGGAATATCCGCGGCCACCGCGGCCGCGCCGATGCCCAGCTTCTTGCGCAGCTCGCCGTCCACGCGCGCGAAGACCTCCTTGTTCTCCTTGAGGAAGCCGCGCACGTTCTCGCGTCCCTGGCCGATGCGTTCGCCCTGGAAGCTGTACCACGCGCCGCTCTTGTCCACGATGCCGTGCAGCACGGCGAGGTCCAGCGCATCGCCCTCGCGCGAGATTCCCTCGCCGTATAGGATGTCGAACTCGGCGTCGCGGAAGGGCGCGGCGACCTTGTTCTTGACCACCTTGACCTTGGTGCGCGAGCCGACCACGACGTCGCCCTCCTTGACCGCGCCGATGCGGCGGATGTCGATGCGCATCGAAGAGTAGAACTTGAGCGCCTTGCCGCCGGTGGTGGTCTCCGGGTTGCCGAACATGACGCCGATCTTCTCGCGGATCTGGTTGATGAAGATCAGGCAGGTGCGCGACTTCGAGACCGTCCCGGTGAGCTTGCGCAACGCCTGCGACATCAGCCGCGCCTGCAAGCCCATGTGGGAGTCGCCCATCTCGCCGTCCAACTCGGCCTTGGGCACCAGCGCGGCGACGGAATCGACCACCAGTACGTCGATGGCACCCGAACGAACCAGCGCCTCGACGATCTCCAGCGCCTGCTCGCCGTAGTCGGGCTGGGAGATGAGGAGGTTGTCGATGTCCACGCCCAGCTTGCGCGCGTAGGCGGGGTCGAGCGCGTGCTCCGCGTCCACAAACGCCGCCAGCCCGCCTGCCTTCTGCGCTTCGGCGATAATCTGCAATGTAATCGTCGTCTTGCCGGAGGACTCCGGCCCGAAGATCTCGATCACGCGTCCGCGCGGAACGCCGCCCACGCCGGTCGCCGCATCGAAGGAGATCGAGCCGGTGGAGATGACCGCGATCGGCCCCACCGCCTCCTTCGACCCAAGCCGCATCACCGAGCCTTTGCCAAACTGCTTGTCCAGTGCTGCGAGGGCGGTTTCGATTGCTTTGTTGCGTTCATCGGCCACGGCGTTATTCTCCTCGGTGGAAGGTCAACACGGATTCTAGCACCCAAAATGGAAATAGGCGAATAGAAAACGAAATGTTGGGCCGATCAACCCGAAAGGCCGCCGACTCTACATGTCCTTGATTGTGCTTCAAGCCTGCGCGGACGCAGCATCGTTTGTGGGCGGAGCGGCCTTCGCAACCGCGGCCGGCCTCGCCTCAGCCTCTGCCGCAGGCTTCTTCGGTGCGACCTCCGCCTTGCGCGCCGGCGCGATGATGGCGTGCAGCGTTGTGCCCTCCATGCGCGGCATGAACTCCACCATTCCGGCGTCGCCGATATCCAGGATCAGCCGGTTGACGATCTTGTAGCCGAGGTCGCGGTGGGCCATCTGGCGGCCCTTGAAGCGCAGCGACGCCTTCACCTTGTCGCCGTCGCCCAGGAAGCGGATCGCCATGTTCTTCTTGGTCTGGTAGTCGTGCTCGTCCACCGTCACCGAGAACTTGACCTCTTTGATGGTGATGACCTTCTGCTTCTTGCGCGCGGCGCGTTCGCTCTTGTCTTTTTCGTAGAGGTACTTGCCGTAGTCCTGAATGCGGCAGACCGGCGGAACGGCATTGGGCGAGATCTCCACCAGGTCCAGCATTCGCTCGCGCGCCATCTTCAGTGCCTCGAACGGGACCATGATGCCGAGCTGCTCGCCGTTCTCGTCGATGACGCGAATCTCTCGCGCGCGGATTTTCTCGTTGGTGCGGATGAAGCTCTTTGCGGAACGCTTATCGATCGGTGGAATGGGTCGCCTCCACAGCGTGCCGCATGGGCCGCCATGTCTCTAAAGGATTGGATTGCAAGCCTCGTCGGAAGGTTGCGTATAGCCAGAAGTATAGCATCAGGGGGTTTGGGGAGCGTTCATCTCGCCGCGGCCATCGTTTGCAGAAAAACCGCATGGGGCCAGCCCCTCCAAAACCCCCGTCTCAGAATCGAGAGCCTGTCCTGTGCGAAGCCGAAGGATGGGGCACCCGCTTTTACGACTCCCTTCAGACCTGGGCCACCCGCCCAGCCCTTGCGGAGGAAGAAATACATGTAGACGCGGTGCCGTGGCATCAGCGACTCATAGACGAAAATCCTGTGAACGATGGAGTACGATTATCGGGCAAACATGGAAGCCTTTTTCCAATTCTGTACTCGGCAACTCGACAAGATACCCGCCACATTTTGGGCCGTTGTGGTCGGCTCCGTGTCCACTTTGACCGGTACTTTGACCGGCATCTATTTCACAAATCGCGCCAGTGACCACCGCCAGAGAGAGCAGCTTAAGAGTGATAGGGAGCTAAGCGATCGAGAGCGGGAAATGGCTTTCCGGAAAAAGATATATGCGGCAGCGACAGAAGCCATCGCACTCTCTCTCGTTTCTATTCCTAAATTATGCGATTTGAGTGTTGCACTGAAGGAAATCTCGACAACGTATTCGAATCTGTCTCCCATTATCGCGAAAGTTAATCTTGTCGCCGGTGAAGAAACCATTCGTGCCCTCTCCTATTACGGGGCGGAGTTTGCAGGGGCCTACATGCGTCTGAGCCAGCAACGCATGGCTCTGAGCATTCTACAACAGCAGGTTGAGGTAAAAGTCGCTCTGGTAAGGGGGTTCGAAAAGACACGTGACACGATGCTTGAGCTTATGCAGCATCACAACATTGAAGGAGTTCAAGATGACCGCAGATTTCAAATGCTAAAGAACAGTTTCGATTTCGAGGTGGGTCGTATCGCAACAACATACCAAGAGATTCAACAGATGACCAATGAGCTTGTAGCGAAGCATACCCCTTTCGCAAAGGAGTGCTTCGCGGACAGCTTACGCCTGAATAGGCTGCTCGTTCCGGCATTGGTCGCAGCGCGTGGGGAATTGGAGCTTTCAATCAGCAAGGAAAAATATGCTGAGATTCTTTATCACGCGCAGTCAAAACTTGAACGGGACTTGGATGAGTTTATTCAGAAGGTTTCTGATGCCCGCGCCGCAGCAACGATTTCGTAGTGATGGATAATGGGAGCCATGGATACAACCGACATCATCAAGCAACTGACCGCTGACCTGTTCATGCCCAACTCGAACTATGCGTGGTGGACTCGAATACTTCCGTGCTGAACGCCTACTTCGCCGGATGCCCCACCCAAGCTCCGCTTGGGTGGGTAGTTCACCAGAGATGCCGTTATTCCGAGCGAAGCCGCTTGACTCTCTCCAGACGGAGTTGTAATTTATAAGCTACACGAGGGCCGCGGTGCAGGTTACGCCCAAAGAGGTTCTGATCTACGAGACCGAAGATGGCCGCGCCCCCTTCAGCGAGTGGATGGAGCGGCAGAGCAAGCAGGTTTATGGGGCCGTGATGACCCGGTTGGAGCGGGTCGAGATGGGAAATCTGGGCGACCATCGCGGCGTGGGCGAAGGCGTCCTTGAATTGAGGATCGATGTGGGCCCTGGGTATCGGGTGTATTTCGGCAAGGACGGCGAGCGGCTGGTGATTCTGCTGATTGCCGGCACGAAGAAGACACAACGGCGCGACATTGAAACGGCCAAGCAGTTCTGGAGGGACTACCATGCCTAAGCGGACGCGGCCCTATCGCGAGTGGCAACTGGAGAAGCTGACCGATCCGGAGATCGCCGCGGCCTTTCTCAACGCATCTCTCCAGGAGGCGCCGGAGGTCTTTCTGTCGGCGCTGGGCAAGGTGGCGCAGGCAAATCGCATGTCGAAGGTTGCCAAGGAGTCCGGGCTGCAACGGGAGACGCTGTACCGGTCCCTCTCTGAAAAAGGGAACCCAACGCTGGATACCCTGACCGGTGTGCTCGCCGCGCTGGACCTGAAGTTCGAGATTGTCAGCGCAAAGGAATAGCGCGAGCCAGCCCAATCCCTTGTCCCTTATTTCGCAGCGGCCATCTGCTGTTGGTACTCGGCGTATGGCCCTTTGAAGTCCTCGATGCGGAAGGCGGATGGGCCGCCCTCGAAGTGCCAGATGCGCGTGGCCACCTCGTCGATGAGGTCGAGGTCGTGCGTGACGAGCAGCACCGTTCCCTCATATTTTTGCAGCGCGAGGTTGAGCGCGTTGATGGCTTCGAGGTCGAGATGGTTCGACGGCTCGTCGAGCACCAGCACGTTCGGCTTCTGTAGCATCAGCTTGCAGAAGAGCAGGCGCGCCGATTCGCCGCCGGAGAGCGCGTCGGTCATCTTGAGGCCCTCTTCGCCCTTGAAGAGCATCTGGCCGAGGATGCCGCGGATGTCCTCTTTGGTGGCGTCCTCGTCGAACTGGTGCAGCCAGTCGTTGACCGTCATGCCGAGTTGGATGGAGCCCTTGAAGTCCTGCGCGAAGTAGCCGATCTGCGCCTCGTGGCCCCACTTCACCGTGCCCGAGTCGATGGAGACGTCGGCCTCGCTGACGCCGGGAGCGTTGGCCAGCAGCGCCTTGATGAGCGTCGTCTTGCCCTGTCCGTTGCGGCCCATCAGCACGATCTTGTCGCCGCGCAGGCAGGAGGCGGAGAACTTGTCGATCACCTGGAGCGGTGGGCCGTCCTTCTGCGCGTACGCCTTCGAGACCAGCTCGATCTCCAGGACATGCTTGCCGGAGGGCCGCCTCTGCTCGAAGCGAATGTAGGGGCGCTGAATGTTGGAGCGGGCCAGCTCGGTTGTGGCCAGCCGCTCCACCTCTTTCTTGCGCGAGTTCACCTGGCTGGACCGCGTGCCGGCGGAGAAGCGCGCGATGAAGTCGTTGAGCTGCGCGATCTTCTTCTCGCGCTGCTCGTTCTGGCTCTCGATGCGCGAACGGATGGCGGTCTTCTGCTCCACCATGTCGTCGTATCCGCCGTTGTAGAGGATGATCGTCTCGTAGTCGATGTCTGCAATGTGGGTGCAGACGGAGTTGAGGAAGTGGCGATCGTGCGAGATGGTAATCAGCGTGCCGTTGTAGCGGACGAGAAAGTCCTGCAGCCAGAGGATTGAATCGAGATCGAGGTAGTTGGTCGGCTCGTCCAGCAGCAGCGCCTGCGGCTCGCCGAACAATGCCTGCGCCAGCAGCACGCGCACCTTCTGCCCGCCCTGCAGCTCGCTCATCTTGCGGTCGTGCAGCTCGTCGGCGATGTCCAGCCCTTGCAGCAGGATCGCGGCGTTCGATTCCGCCTCGTATCCATCCTCTTCGCCGACGATGCCCTCCAACTCACCCAGACGGCTGCCGTCCTCATCGGTCATCTCCGATTTGTTGTAGATATGCTCGCGCTCTTCGAGTGCGGCCCACAGCGGTTTGTTGCCCATGATGACCGTGTCGATGACGCGGTACGCGTCGAAGGCGTACTGGTCCTGCGAGAGCACGCCGATCTTCTTCGGACGAACGACGGTGCCCTTCTGCGCGTCGATCTCGCCGGTCAGCACCTTCATGAAGGTGGATTTGCCCGCGCCATTCGGCCCGGTGAGGCCGTAGCGCCGCCCACTGGTAAACGTGACCGAGACATCCTCAAAGAGCAGCTTCTGCCCATACCGCATCGTGACATTGGAGACTGAAATCATGGTCCTGAGTCCTGACTGGAAGATTTGCAACCGCTCTGTCGGTGACAGAGCTGCTTTCGACAGATCCGATTGCGACAACGCTATGGGTGTCTTTGTGTGGTTGAGGCCGACACCGCCGGCAGCGCCAACTGGCGCTTCAGGAAAGCATCGAAGAGGGGCACGGTGAAGGCGTTGTCGCCGTGTGCCGGACTGTAGATCATTCCCTTGCCGATCAAGGTGCTGCGCAGGGGGCCGATTGCATTGACCTTGACGCCGAGCTTCTCTGCGATGTCGCCGGAGCGCTGCTGAGTCCCGCTCAACGCGGCCATGGCGAAGAGGAAGTCCTTCTCGCGGCGCGTCAGGCGGTCGAAGCGCACGCGGAAGAAGCTCTCGTCCAGTTGCTGGATCGCCTTGGTCGTCGCACCCTGTATGTCTTGCAGTGTGATCCGCGGCGATGGGGCAACATTCCACGCCTCGTATCCCCATTGTTGCAGAAAATATGGGTAGCGTTCGGTGACGGCGAGGATTTCGCCGAGGGCATCGTCGGCGAAGCTGGCATCGTGGGCCTCGGCCGGAGCCTGCAAGGCGGAACGCGCCGCCTCGTCGCTGAGCGCGCCGATCGCGGGAAAGGTAAAGAGCCGCTCGGCGTATGACTTGGAACGCCCGCTCAATCCCAGAATCAGCGGCAGCGCCGCGGCGAAGAGAACCAGAGGCAGATTCCGCTGGCTGACCTGATGCAGCGCCATGATCAGCGCGCTCAGCTCGGCCTCTTCCAGGTACTGCAGCTCGTCGATCAAAAGGCACACGACCGCGCCGCGGGCCTCGGCTGCATGGGCCACGGCAAGCAGCAGATCGGTCAGGTCGCTCTCCAGATCGCCGCTGTCCGCCACTCCCAGCTCGGGATCGACTCCCAGCTCGATCTCTGCCAGGTCGCCTGCCTTTACCTTCGCCCGAAAGCGTCCAATAAAGCTCCGCAGCACGCGCAGGCCGGTCTTGGTCGCCTCGCTCAATCGCTCTTCTGCGTCCAGACGCAACAACAGTCGGCGCAGGGGAGGAATCAGGAGCGCGGGCAGAGACTTGTCCTCGTGCGCCTCGATCAGCAACGCGTGGTACCGCTTCTCCTCCGCCATCTGGCGGATTCGATTGAGAAGCACCGTCTTCCCCACGCCGCGAAGTCCAACCATGATCTGACTGCGCGAAGAAAGTCTGGAGCGAAGTCGATCCAGAACGACATCCGCATCTTCCAGAATCTGCTTCCTGCCCGCCAACTCAGGGGGAGACGTTCCAGCACCCGGCGCAAAGGGATTTTTTCTAGCGTCCATATTTAAAGTATAGCAACATTATCAATGTATACATATTTTATGTAGATATAAGTAACATTCATATAAATCATAAGATGCGGGCGATAAATCCGTTCGCTCGACAAGCCCTGTCGCCAGCCTCTGAGCCACCTGTTGGCTCTTCGGGAGGATCGGACAAGAATCTAACTTATTTAGTTTCAATTTGATAGTAAGCAGACAAGATGCAATCTGTGCGGTTGGCTCGATCGATCCGTTTGACCGAACGAGCCATTCGCAACTGGATTATTGCCCGCGACGGGCAGGGCCGGAGCGGCTGCTTCCGGGACGGTTGCTGCTGGAACGGCCTGGGCCACCGGGACCGCGCCCGCCAGCGCTGCGTCCGCCGGAGTGGCCGCCTGCGCGGCTGCGAAATCCATTGCCGCTATTGCCCTTGTAGGGGCTGCTGCCGATGTTTCTGGCCTGGGTCTGCGCGGAGACGTCGCCCGACTTCCAGGACCGGGTCTCCAGCGCGAGCAGGTCGTTGCCCCG
>JAJZDL010000062.1 GCA_021851465.1 Acidobacteriota bacterium | reverse complement strand
GTCCTTCTCCGGCATTCCCAGGCCTCCCTGCTGGATGAAGGCGATCTGCTTGGCGGAGTCCTTCAGATCCTGCTGCTCGCCGTAGCCGAAGAAGGCGTCCACGCCATCGCGCTGTAGCTTGCCGAGCAATGCGGGGAGCTGCGCGCGGCCGCCTGCGCCGCTGCCGAGGGCTGCGATCTCGCGCAGCAGGGGCTGGATGGGTCTGAGTCCGTCGGCGTCGATGGCTGCGGTGTCCATGCAGGCCTTGAAGTAGTCGCCGATCTTCTGCTCGTCCGGCGAACGGGTGGCGCCGCCGAGTTCGGCCTTTTGCAGGATGCCACTCAGCTCCTGGGTGGTGACGTTGTAGAGGACGTAGAAGGGATCGACGTCAGGCTGGTCGGCGGGGATGGGGTGGTTGGCGTCGAAGTTGCCGCAGGCGTACTGGTACATGTCTGTGCATGGATCGGCGGAGAGGTCCATCGAGGAGAGATCGAGTCCAGGCAGCGGCTTTACGTCCGCGCGCGCGGCTGCAACCGCCGGTTTGGCGGGTGCCGGTTTGACGGATGCCGCTTGGGCGGCGGATTCTGGTTTTGTGGCCGGTGCCGGTTTAGCGGCAGGCGTGGGCGTCTGTTGAGCAAACGACGCAACCGCCAGAGCGAAGCAGGCGAGCGCCAAGGGCGCGCTCCGCGAGAGCATGGAAGAGGGGCGCTTCGAGGCGGGTCTTACGGGCGATTCGCTCATGCGAGGGGGTCTCCGTGCGGGGAAGGATTCGGCTGCTGCGACGGTCCGGCAGCATGGGTACGGATGGAGCTTCCAAATAGGAAGCTTACTCCGGCCGATGCGACACAGTCTCTATATTATTGCTCGAAGTACCTCTCTTAGAGGCTTCAATATCGAAAGGGGCTGGACGATGAAGAGGGCGGGCGGGCGCGTGGCGGCGATGCTGGCGGCGGCGATCTTCGCCGCTGGCGCGGCATGGGCGCGCGATGCTCCGCCGCTGGCGCACATCCCTCTGGTGCCCATGGGATACCAGACGCTGCTGCCGGAGTTCCTGCTGGCGGGCAGCTCGATGTTGACGGTGGACTTCGTGGACCGCGACCATCTGCTGATCACCTTTGGTGTGCGCCGCTTGATGAGGCGCGAGCCGGACGACCCGCCGGACGACGACGACCATACGGTGGACGCAGTGCTGGTGGAGCTGCCCTCGGGCAAGCTGCTGGCCCGCACCGAGTGGCGCCTGCACGACCGCGGGCAGTACCTGTGGAGCCTGGGAGACGGACGGTTCCTGCTGCGCGTACGCGACCGGCTGATGGTGCTTGCGCCGCTGGCCGCAGGCGGTGCGAAAGATGCCTTCCGAGAGGCTCCGCTGCTGCGCTTCGACCGGCACATTGTGGAGTTGACGGTCTCGCCAAACAAAGACCTGTTGACGCTGGAGACGACTGGGCGCGCGCAGGCGGGCGATGCGGCCCCGGTGCAGATCGATTTCTACCGGCTGATGAACACAAACGGATCCGCGAACGGCCTGACGATCGCCTTCGCCGGGGTGGTTCGCGCGCGCGCGGCAATCGCTCTGCCCATAACGACGGCAGGGATTCTGAAGGTAATCGAGGAGAGCAAGGACCGCTGGCTCTTCAACTTCGCCGAGCACACGGGCAAGGTGGAGGAACTTGCGGAGTTCGACACGTCCTGCGCTCCGCAGCCCATCTTCGTCGGCCACGGCGAGTTTGTCGCCTTCGGCTGCCTGGGCAGCACGCAGCGGCAGGCGCTGGCGGGCTTCAACCTGAAGGGTGAGGAGATGTGGCAGCAAAACATCGACGCGGAGGCCGCACCGGCCTTTGCCTTCGCGCCGACGGCGGGACGGTTTGCGCTGGGGCGGGTCGAGGTCGCGGGCGCAGTCGATCCCGATTCCACCGCGCCGCTGCCGGAGGACATTGTGAGCGGGCAGGAGGTGCGCGTGCTGCAGAGCTACGACGGCAGGCTGCTCTTCCGCATCGACTGCTCGCCGGCGGTGCGGGCGGGCGGCAACTTCGCGCTCTCCGCCGATGGCACACGGCTCGCCGTGGTGCGCGAGACGATGGTGCAACACCCGGCCACCGAGGACTACTACGCGTACTCCGAGCGCGAGGCGGCAGTGGAGGTCTACGCGCTGCCGCAGCTTACCGAGAAGGACCAGGCAGCCGTGAAGGCCGCCGAGGAGATGGCGCCAAAGGACACGGGAGCGCGCATCGACACGGCGCTGGAGCGGCTCGCGACGCCAGTGGAAGCGGATGCGGCGCGTGGAACGAGTGCGGCGAACGCCGCGGCGAGGGTTGCTTCCGCATCCGATCCGGCCTCCGCGCAGAGATCGGTTCCACCAATAGTTGCGTCGCATACGATGGAGCAGAACGCCGCATCTGAGGTTGCCGCGCCGACTGCGACGGGGGGTGCCGTCCTGGGCGATCCGCTGCCGGGCACTCCGCGCCTGCGTCCGACTCTGTCCGCGCCGGACGAACCACAGACGGCCAACAAGCTGCAGTAGCAGCCAGCCAAACGCAAAGATGCCAGCCGCGCAGGCGGGGCTGGCCTATGGCAGTGTGAGGAATTGCTTAAGCGGCCTTGGGGGAGATGGCAGCCTTCACGCGCGCGTTCAGGCGCGCCTTGTAGCGGCTGGCGGTGTTCTTGTGCAGCACGCCCTTCTGCACACTCTTGTCGAGCACGGAGACGGTGGCCGAGTAGGTCGCGGCGAGGGCCTTCTTGTCGCCTTCGACGATGGCCTCGCGCAGGGTACGCAAGGTTCCACGCAGCTTGCTCTTGTTCGCGCGGTTGGCCGCGGTCTTGGTTTCGGTCTGGCGGGCGCGCTTCAACGAGGAGACATGATTTGCCATGGTTCTAAACTCTTTTCTGGTTCCCCGCGCTCTTGTGGCGCGGGGAGGATGGGATGCAGGCGGAGGCAGACACGCCACTTCCCTGCACTTTCCAGTCTACGGAAGCCGGGGGATGCGGTCAACCGAGGAGCATCTGCGGCGCGGTAAAGATCCTGCACCGATACCCTGTCCGATTTGCCGAACCATCTCTCTAACTGCCGGCGATGGTCATGCCTTCGATGCGGAGGGTTGGGGCCGCGGTGGCGGCGCGGAAGACGAGGTCATTGCCGATGGCGGAGATGTTTTTGTACATGTCTTTGAGGTTGCCGGCGATGGTGATCTCTTCGACCGGGTAGGCGAGCTCGCCGTTCTCGATCCACATACCGGCGGCACCCTGCGAGTAGTCTCCGGTGACGAGGTTGATGCCGAAGCCCATCGTCTCGGTGACGTAGAGGCCGGACTTTACGTCTGCGACGATCTCATCGGGCGAGAGCGTTCCCGGCTGAAGGAAAAAATTGCCCGCCCCGATGCCGGGGTTGCCCGCGAGCGAGCGCGAGGCGTTGCCGGTGGAGGCGGCAAGGCCGAGCTTGCGCGCGGTGTAGGTGTTGGTGACGTAGTTCTTCAGGATGCCATTCTCGATGAGGATGGTGCGGCGGGTGGGCAGCCCTTCGCCGTCGAAGGGCGCGGTGCCGAAGCCTCCGGTTTTGATGCCGCTGTCGTGATCGAAGACGAGCGTGCCATCGTCGATGACGGTGACGTTGTCGCCTGCGACGCGCTGGCCGAGCATCTCGGCGAAGAAGCTGGCGTGGCGATAGATGGCGTCTCCGTTGGCGGCGTCGAAGATGTTGCCGACGATGGAGCGAGCGACCTCGGGCGAGAAGACGACGGGGGCCTGCTGCGTCTTCACCTGACGCGCGCCGAGGCGTTGCAGGGTGCGGCGCGCGGCCTCCTGGCCGATGGCTGTAGGATCTTCCAGCAGGCGGGTGGTGCGCGCGACGGAGTACCAGTAGTTGCGCTGCATCTTGCCGTCGGCGTCGTGGGCGATGGGTTGGGCGGAGAAGCCGCAGTAGCTGCGGCGGTACTCTCCGGTGAAGCCGCGCGAGTTCATCAGGATCCTGTGCGAGGTTGCGGTGTCGAAGTCGCCGCCGCCTGAGTTCTGAATGCGGGTGTCGAAGGCCATGGCGGCGGCCTCGACCGCGCGGGCGATCTCGATGCGCTCGGCGGGCGGCTGGAGGTTGACGTCGTCGAAGTAGAGGTGCTGGTCGGAGTTGTTCTGGCCGAACTCGGCGGGATCGGGCAGGCCGGCGAAGGGGTCTTCGCTGGTGATGCGGGCGAGGGTTATGGCGCCGTCTACAAGACGATCCAGGCTCTCCCGAGAAAAGTCCGAGGAAGACGTACTGGCGGTTCTGTGACCGATGAAGACGCGCAGTCCGATGGCGCGGGAGCCGGACTCTTTGAGCGTTTCGACCTGGCCGAGGCGTACGAGGGTGGAGAACTCGTCGCCTTCGTAGACGACGGCCTCGGCGTCCGTGGCCCCGGCGCGGAGAGCGCGGGCGAGGACGTCGGAGGCGAGTTGCTTCAGGTCGGCGGCGGTGTGGGCTTCAGTCGGCATTGCTACTAGCTTATATCGCTGCCTCGCATCGAGTTTGTACGCTGCGGCGGAGAGCGGCGCTTACCGCACCGGGTGCTCGGAGATGCGCGGCTGGCGACCGTCGGTGGCCTTGCGGAAGTAGAGGCCGGCGGGGCAGAACTCGGAGTCGGACTTGAGCTTGTGGGCGATGTGCGGCGGGGGCGCACCGGGCATGTGGTGGCGGTGCAGCTTGACGGCGCCGGTGCAGTCCGGGCAGCGGAACTCGGTGTCGTCGTCGATGAGTGCTTCGGCAACGGATTTGAGCTTCCAGAAAGGTTCATATCCGCCGCCCAGCTTGAGGCGGCGACGCTTGACCTGGCACTCGTAAATTTTTTCGGATTCAGCGGCCATGATGCGTACTCCTTGGTGGTGCGGTTGTGGATCGGGTTGAGGGCGTGCGCGTCTCGCTCGCGTACTCGAACGGGAGGAAAAGCAGGAGCAAACTACGGAGATTCTGAGCTGCGCTCAGAATGACGACTGGGCAGTCTGCGAACCGGTGTGCGGCTATTCGACGGGTGTGGCGGAGGGCCTGGGTGCGCGCCCGTCTGTGGCGCGCTGAAAGAGCAATCCGCTGGGGCAGAACTCGGCGTCGGCGGAGGCCTTGTGCTCGACGTAGGCGACGGTTCCCGGCTTGCCGTTGCGGCCAAGAAGCTTGACGGCGCCCGAGCAGTCTTTGCAGCGGAAGTCGGTGTCTTCATCCACCAGGGCTACGGCGACGTTCTTGACCTTCCAGTAAGGCTCGTATCCGCCACCGGCCTTGAGACGGCGGCGGCGCACCTCGCACTCGTACATCTTTTCTCGTTCGACAGCCATTGAGGGACTTCTCCTCTCTTGCGACTCGGTACGTTTCGACTTGCCGTCGTTGCTGCAGGCGGCGCGACACTTCAGTTGCAACACATCATGGGAGAGGAGATGCTCATTGTTGCCCGGTGCCGCCTACGGTCATGCGGTCGAGTTTGGTGGTGGGCATTCCAACGCCGACAGGCACGGATTGTCCGGCCTTGCCGCAGGTGCCGATGCCTTCGTCGAGGGCGAGGTCGTTGCCCACCATCGACACATATTTGAGGGCCTCCGGGCCGCTGCCGATGAGGGTTGCGCCCTTGACCGGGCGAGTGACCTTGCCGTCCTCGATGAGGTAGGCCTCACTGGCCGAGAAGACGAACTTGCCGTTAGTGATGTCCACCTGGCCGCCGCCGAAGTTGACGGCGTAGAGGCCGCGCTGCACGGATTTAATGATGTCCTCGGGCATGTCGGTGCCGTTGAGCATGTAGGTGTTGGTCATGCGCGGCATGGGGATGTGGTGGTAGCTCTCGCGCCGTCCGCTGCCGGTGTTGGGCATGCCCATCAGGCGGCTGGAGAGCTTGTCGGAGAGGTAGCCGCGGAGGATTCCCTTCTCGATGAGGACGGTCTCCTGCGTGGGGTTGCCCTCGTCATCCATGTTGATGGAGCCGCGGCGATTGGGCATGAGGCCGTTATCGACGACAGTGACCTTTTCGCTGGCGACCTTTTGTCCGATCAAGCCAGCAAATGCCGACGTTTTCTTGCGATTGAAGTCCGCCTCCAGCCCGTGGCCGACCGCCTCGTGCAGAAGGACGCCCGGCCATCCGGGGCCGAGGACGACGGGCATCTCGCCGGCCGGCGCGGCGATGGCGTCGAGTTGCAGGATGGCGGTGCGCGCCGCCTCGCGGGCGAAGTGCTCGGGAGAGTGCGTTCCCTCAAAAAAATCCAGGGTGACGCGCCCGCCGCCGCCGGAGGTGCCACGCGCGGTGCTGCCTGCGCCGTCGTTGCCGCCGGCGTCCTGCGCGATGACGAAGACGTTGAGGCGGGCCAGCGGCTGCGTGTCCGAAGCGAATGTGCCGTCGGAGGCGGCGACCAAGATGCGGCGCAGCTCGTCGGAGAAGCCGGCGCGGACCTGGGTGATGCGCGGGTCGAAGGCGCGCGCGGCGCGGTCGGCGCGCTGAATCAGGGCCAGCTTGGCGGCGATCTCGGCATCGGCGGCGGCCCCCGCAATGGGGTAGAGCGTGGGATTGTCCGAGGTGTGGCGGAAGCCTGCGATCGGCTCTTTTGCCGGGCCGCTGGCGATGAGCGCGGCGGTGCGTGCGGCGTGCAGCAGGCGCGCGGAGGAGAGGTCGTCGGTGTAGGCGTAGCCGGTGCGCTCGCCGGAGAGCACGCGGATGCCGCAGCCCACGCTGATTCCCTGTGAGGCGGATTTCACCAACGACTCGTCGATGCCCAGCGAGGTGGAGCTGACGGACTCGAAGTAGAGGTCTGCGTAGTCGCCGCCGGCCGAGAGCGCCTCGCCCAAGCAGCGTTCCATCAGCCGCTCAGAGAGGCCGAGCTTCTCGATGAAGTAGCGCTTGTGGTCGGGCGATGCGACGGGGGTCTTGTCGGTCCGGGGCGGGGGCACAGTTCAATTCTAGGCTTCCACAGGCTTCCCGGCAAATAAACCACGAAGAAAAGGGCGCGGGAGTGATACAGTTGCGGGTTCTGCACTGTTGCGGGCAGAGGCGGAGGCCGGTTGCAGCCTTGGCAGACAATAAGGCCGGAGTGGGTGCGGCCGCGGCGCTACAGGACTTCGCTCGCACTCCTCGTGGTTACGATGTGTGCTGGGCCTGCGGTGCGGCTTGTGCCGCTTGGCCTGCCGTGGGCTGTAGTGAAGTACGGCGGATCGATGCTGTGGGCCGCGATGGTCTACTGGGGTGTCTCGACAGTGCTTCCGCGGTGGCGTCTGCCAGTCGTTGCGCTGATTGCAGGGGCGATTGCCACGGCGGTCGAGTTCTTCAAGCTCTACCACTCGCCCGCAATGGACGCCTTCCGGCTGACGCTGCCGGGGATGATCCTGCTGGGCCGGCACTTCTCCGTGCGGGACATCGCGGCGTACTGGGTCGCGATCTGCCTTGCAGCGAGTCTGGATGCGAGCATCCGACACGCGGAAGGCTAGAGTTTTTCGACGAGGACGGCGGTGCCGTAGGCGAGAACTTCGGTGACGCCCTGCATCAGCTCGTTGGCGTCGTAGCGGGCCATGATGACGGCGTTGGCGCCGTGCTGGGCGGCGTGCTGCATCATCATGGCGAAAGCGTCCTGGCGTGTCTTCTCGCAGAGTTGGGTGTAGAGCGTGATGTTGCCGCCGAAGACGGTCTGTAGCCCTGCGCCGAGCGTGGCGAGGATGTTGCGCGAGCGCACGACGATGCCACGCACAACGCCCAGGTTGCGCACGATGCGGTAGCCGGGCAGATCGAGGGCGGTGGTGACCATCGAGGGATCGAGCGAGGTGCCGGGCTGCGGGGGACATGAGGCCATGGGGTTCTCCTGATTGAGTGCAGCTTCGAACTGCTGGAGAATTGTACGTTGGGCGAGGGGCTATGGTTCCGCGTGTTCCCTCTTGGCGGCGAGAGCGAGGACCAGCGCGGCGACTGCGCCGGAGTCGATGGTGCGCGCGGCGAGCGCGATGGCGTCGCGAAAGGCCGCGTGGCTGTCTGGGGTCGAGGATGGAACGACATCGGCGGCGATGAGGACGGCGGCTGCGTTGAGCAGGACGACGTCGCGGCGGGGGCCGCGCTCGCCGTTGAAGATGGCGAGGAGGATAGCGGCGTTGGTTGCGGCATCGCCGCCGCGCAGGCGCTCGATGGAGGCGGAGGCGAGGCCGACCTGCTCCGGCGACAGATGGCTAAAGGTGACGGCATCGCCGCGCACCTCGGCGATCTGGGTTGGGCCGGAGATGGAGATCTCATCGATGCCACCGGCGTTTGCGGTTGCTTCGCTTGCGACCGCGCCGTGGACGACGAAGGCGTGGCGCACGCCGAGCAGCCGCATCGCCTCGGCGACGATGGGGACCAGGTGCGCGGAGTAGACGCCCATCACCTGCGCGCGCGCTCCTGCGGGGTTCGCCAGCGGTCCAAGCACGTTGAAGACGGTGCGTACGCCGAGCGCCCGGCGGATGGGCTGGACGGCCTTCATCGCAGGATGCAGGCCGGGCGCATGGAGGAAGGCAAAGCGGTGGGTGCGCAGCGCCGCGGCCCCGGCGGCGGGCGCCAACCCGATGGGGATTCCGAGGGCTTCAAGAACGTCGGCGGAGCCGGAGAGCGAGGTGACGGCGCGGTTGCCGTGCTTGGCGACCATCGCTGCGGGTGCTGCTGCGGCGGCGACCAGCGCGGCGGCGGTGGAGATGTTGAAGGTGCCGGTGTTGTCGCCGCCAGTGCCGCAGGAGTCGACCAGGAGGCTTCGCTCTGCCTCATCGAGCGGCAGGGTGACAGCGGCGGCGCGCATGGCTTCGGCGAACCCGGCCAACTCGTTTGCGGTTTCGCCGCGCGCGGCGATGGCCCCGAGCAGAGCGGCGAGCTGTAGCGAGTGCGCGCTTCCAGGCTGATCGTTCTCCGAACTGCCTGCAAGAACGCGGTCGAGCAGTGCGCGCGCCTCACTGCGCGAGAGGACCTCGCGCCCTTCGACGACGCGCTTCAGATCGTTGAGCAGGGCCATGAGGGAAAGAGTATCAGCTTGCCGGGCGTTTTCCTCCGTTGGCTCATTGGGCCGCAGACTGGCCGGAATGATTCGATTACCGCTTATACTGAGCGGTAATCGCGCGATCCGTTTGCCGCGACTTCCATCCATCCGCTACTATCCAATTGTGAGCGATTTTCAACGGCACCGGGGCAGACGACTATGAAGATTCACGAGTACCAGGCAAAAGATGTTTTGCGGAGGTACGGCGTGCCCGTGCCCGACGGCGAGATGGCGACCACGCTGGAAGAGGCAGACACGGCGGCGAAGGCCCTGTTCGGCAAGGGGAATGTAGCCGTGGTGGTAAAGGCGCAGATCCATGCGGGCGGGCGCGGCAAGGGCGGCGGCGTAAAGGTGACCAAGTCGATCGAGGCCGCGAACGACGCGGCGAAGGCGATCCTGGGGATGCAACTTGTCACTCACCAGACGGGCCCAGCCGGGCAGAAAGTCCAGCGGCTGCTGATCGAGGCGGGTTCGGCCATCGAGCGCGAACTGTATCTGGGTCTGGTGCTGGACCGTGCCACGTCCAAGGTGGTGTTCATGGCCTCGCAGTCCGGCGGGATGGAGATCGAGCAGGTGGCGCACGAGACGCCGGAGCTGATCTACAAGGAGACCATCGAGCCGGCGGTTGGCCTGCAGCCTTACCAGGCGCGGCAACTGGCGTTCAAGCTGGGGCTGGATGCGAAGCAGATCAACTCCGCCGTGGCGTTCATGATGGGGCTGTACAAGGCTTACGTCGAAAGCGACGCGACGCTGATGGAGATCAACCCGTTCATCACGACCAAGGACGGCGGGTTGATGGCGCTGGACTGCAAGATCAACTTCGACGACAACGCGATGTTTCGGCACAAAGATTTGAAGGAGCTGCGCGACCTGGCGGAGGAAGACCCGCTGGAGGTGGAGGCGTCGAAGTCGAACCTGAACTACATCAAGCTCGATGGCTCGATCGCCTGCATGGTGAACGGCGCGGGGCTGGCGATGGCAACGATGGACATCATCGAATACGCGGGCGGCAAGGCGGCGAACTTTCTCGACGTGGGCGGAGGCGCAAACCAGGAGCAGATCGAGAGTGCGTTTGCGATTTTGTTGAGCGACCCGAATGTGAAGGCGATCTTCATCAATATCTTCGGCGGCATCCTGCGCGTGGACGTGCTGGCGACCGCTGTCGTCGCGGCAGCGAAGAAGCTGAATGTGAAGCTGCCGATCATCCTTCGGCTTGAGGGAACGAATGTCGAGGAGGGGCGCAAGATTCTGAAGGAATCTGGGTTGAAATTTGAAGTGGGCGCAACAATGAAGGAAGCCGCGGATCTTGCCGTCGCTGCCGCGAAAGGTGGGAAGTAAATGGCAGTTTTGGTTGATAAGAATACGCGGTTGATTGTGCAGGGGATTACCGGGCGCGAGGGGACGTTCCACGCGAAGGGCTGCGCGGAGTATGGGACTAAGGTTGTGGGCGGCGTGACGCCGGGCAAGGGCGGGACGACGCACGAGGGCTGGCCGGTCTTCAACACCGTGGAAGAGGCGGTGAAGGAGACGGGCGCGAATGCGACCATGATCTTCGTGCCGCCACCGTTCGCCGCGGACGGGGTTCTGGAGGCGGCGGCGAGCGGGGTTCCGCTGATCGTCTGCATCACGGAGGGCATCCCGACGCTGGACATGGTGAAGGCGTGGGAGATTGTCAAGCGGGCTGGCCCGGATGGAAAACGGTCGCGGCTGATCGGGCCGAACTGTCCGGGCGTGATCTCGCCGGGGAAGGCGAAGATCGGCATCATGCCGGGGCGCATCCACAAGGAAGGCTCGGTCGGGATCGTCTCGCGCTCGGGCACGCTGACGTATGAGGCGGTGTACCAGTTGACGACGCGTGGCATCGGGCAATCGACGGCGATCGGCATCGGCGGCGACCCAATCATCGGGAACAACCACATCGACGCGCTGCGGCTGCTGAACGACGACCCGGAGACCGAGGCGATCGTGATGATCGGCGAGATCGGCGGCTCGGCGGAGGAGAAGGCCGCGCAGTTCATCCAGGAGCATGTAAAGAAGCCGGTGGTCGGCTTCATCGCGGGGCAGACGGCGCCTCCGGGACGGCGCATGGGCCACGCGGGCGCGATCATCAGCGGCGGCGAGGGCACGGCGGCGAGCAAGATGGCGGCGATGGCGGCGGCGGGAATCCATGTGGTGAAGTCGCCGGCGGAGATCGGCGCGATGATGGCGAAGGTGCTGGGCAAGGCGCAGCGATAAGCGCGCCAGGACTCGTCTGACAATAGAAGCGGGGCGCGCCGACGGGTGCACCCGCTTTTATTGCTTCTGCCGACGGTAGAAGAGGCCGGCGACGAGGAAGAGCAGGGCGACCGTGAAGGCGAGCCGGGCGTGGACGAGCGCGTGCACATGAATTTGCACCGCACCGTCCACGATCCAGGCCGCACAGCCGACAAACCAGATCCAAGCCGTCTTTCCCATGCTTTGAGATTGTACGCAGGATGCGGCGCGCATATTTCCAGTGCGTCTCTGTAGGTCCGGGCGTTGCATGGATCGAGCGCTGCTTCGTTCGTCTAGAGCATTTTCCTTTTTGCTATAGGGCGGAGGATGGGGTTCTAAACCAGGCCTTGGTGTCGTTGCTGGAGATGGTTTCGAGGGCCTCCGCGATGGCCTGCTGGAGCTGCTCTGCGGTGCGGGCTTTGGCCGCGCGCAGGAACTGCTTGAGCTTGGCCCAGGCTTTTTCAATGGGGTTGAGGTCGGGCGAGTAGGGCGGCAGGTAGAGCAGTTCGGCACCGGCCGCCTGGATGCGCTCGCGGACGTCCTGGACTTTATGCGAACTGAGGTTGTCCATCACCACCACGTCGCCGGCCCTGAGTTGTGGGCAGAGCATCTGGTCGACATAGGCGAAGAAGATATCGGCGTCGGTGGCCGCTTCGACGGTCATCGGCGCGAACATGCCGGTCAGCCGCATGGCGCCGATCGGGGTCAGAATCTTCCAGTGTCCGCCGGGCGTGGCTTCCGCGATCCGGCGGCCTCCGACAGCGCGGGCGTAGAGCCTGGTCATCGAGGTGGCGACCCCGGTTTCGTCCAGGAAAATCAGGCGCTCCGGCGCGACCGTGCCGAGGCGCTCGACGAACTCCGCACGCTTTTGGCGGTTGGCTCCGTGTCCCGCTCGACCGCGTGGAGCGACTTTTTTTGAGCCGGTACCCGAGCCTGCCGAGCACGCGTCAAAGTTGCGTGGGGCTGACTGCAACCCCAACCTTGGCCAGGGATCCCTTCAGCGCCTCCAGCGTCAGATCGGGTTGCGCGTCCAGCAGCCGCTTGACCTGCCCGGGGTCGATCCGGCCCAGCCGCCCATAGCGCACCTGAGGCTTGCGTTCCATCGAACCGCTCTTGCGGTACGCAGAGGAAATCTTCCATGCCCAGGCCACGCTCACATCGAACCGCGCCGCCAACTCACGCAACGTCCCTTCACCCGCCACGTGCGCCTTCAACAGCTTCTTCCGCAAATCGTCACTATATGCCCGGGCCATGCCTCAAAGCATCCACCAAAAATATGCCCCCGCAAAGAATCAACCTATATACCAATAAGAAATATGCTCTAACTCCTGCTTCTGCCGTCATGGCACAACCCTTTGGCGAGGGACACAACACGCGCTCAATTCGGGGTCGGTGTTTGTTCGATATGGTCCAGCACTAGATGTTTAGTCCCGGCATTTGATGGATTGGATTGAGCGTAAATTGGTCTGGGGTTTGAGTCCAGAGTTTACAGAGGTATTCATAGGGCGTCAGTCCTTTGAGGGTCTTGAGTCTTCGGGCGAAGT
>JAJZDL010000061.1 GCA_021851465.1 Acidobacteriota bacterium | reverse complement strand
GAATCGAGAGCTGGAATGTAATCTCCAAGGCAGAAGTGCGCGTCCAATGAAATATGAATGGACTACGGATTGCGGGATTGCTGCTTGGAGTTGGATTGATTGCAGTGCCAATGATGGGCGCTTCGGAAACGGCGCAGAGTGCTGGATCGAATGCGATGGGCGGTTTGAAGACGAACGCCCAACAATTGATGGCTGCCGATGCAGCGGTGAGTGTGCAGACTGCTTCCGCTACGACGGCGACTACGGAGACGGCCAAGACGGAATCGCTGACGGTAGCGAATAAAGAGTACGACGCCGCGAAGGAGCTGCCGCGCATGGCGAAGCGCTACAGCCTGACGGCGGAGCAGAAGGCGAAGATCGGGCCGCTGCTGCTGGAGCAACAGAGACAGGTGCATGCGCTGGGCGAGGATGAATCGCTAACCGATGCGGAGTGGGCGGAAGCGGTGCGGAAGGTGCATCAGGAGACGGTTCTGAAGGTGAGAAAGCTGCTGACCGACGCGCAGTTGAGCAAGTACTCGAAGGACGAACTGAAGCGGGCGAAGCAGTCGGGAGATAACGCGAGCGCGAACGACGATGGACCTCCGGATGGGCCTCCACCGGATGGAGGGCCTCCGGGTGGCGGTGGGCCGGGCGGAGGTGGCCCTCCGGATTAAGGCATGGAACGATACGAAAACACAATTCCCGGTTGAACAGGGTGCGAAGTTCGCGGCGGGGAAAGCTCCGGCAGTCGGTGTGCGCCACGCTAGGGATAGAGGAGGTACTTGGCGCGTCGCACGCGAAACTCGGTGAGCGCGGAGGACCAACTTGCGGCGATCGCACGCGGATCGTCGCCACGGGCGAGGGCAGCCATCGTCTCGGAGTTCGCGATCAACGGAGCGGCCTTTGCCAGCTTGAACTGGGTTGGGTAGAGATGGTGCAGCGCAGAGAGGACCTCGATTCCAAGCTCGGGCGAGTCGAGCAGTGCGCGGTCTGTGACGGTGAGGCGCACACCCTCGACGGTCTGGCCGTGGTAGGGATAATGGTTCGCGTCGTCGGCGACTGCAAACCGCGCCGCGGCAAACTGCACCCCGGGAATCCTGCGCGCCGTGAGGTACGCAGCGACTGCATTGCCATCGAGCCAGGCGGGGATTGCGGAAGAATCTTTTGTGGCGGCGGTTGAGCCTGCGCCGAAGATTTCAAAGGGCGTTGCGGTTCCGCGGCCGACCGAGACGTTGGTCTGATCCAGCACACCCAACGCCGGATAGAGAACCTCTTCCGCGACGCTGCGCAGGTTGGGCGAGGGATTGACCCAGCGCTGGCCGGACTGATCGAAGAACTCGTCGCGGTTCCAGTTTCGCATCGGCACGACGATCAGTCCGTGGCGCGAAGTGTCCGCGCGAGGAGCGGAGCCGGGGCCGGCCTCTTCATCCGATTCGTCGTTCCAGCGAAACGGCGGGCCGCCGTCCAAGCTGCAAGGCAACGACCGCACGCCCTCCATGTACCGCGCCAGCTCGCCGAGCGTCATGCCGTGGCGCAGCGGCAACGGCATGTAGTTGATATAGGAGCCGGGTTCGGAGTCCGAGACTGCACCCTGCACCGCGCGCCCATCGATTGGGTCTGGCCGGTCCAGCACGATCACCTTGAAGTTGCTCAACATGCGCTGGCAGATTGTCGCCTCCAGAAAATATCCCACCACCGTCTCATAGGTATAAAAACGGACACCAGCGTCCTGCAAGTCGATGACGACGGCATCCAATTGCCACAGATCGTCCGCTTTGGGGCGCCGGTCCGCGTCCTTTGGGCCGTAGAGGCTGACGACCTTGAGGCCGGACGTGGAATCAATCTCGGGGCCGATCTCGGTGGAGTCCTTGACGCCGAAGAGGCCGTGCTCCGGCGAGAAGAGCATCGCCAGCTCGACGCCGCCGCCGATGCCGCGCAACACGTCGATGGTGCGGCGGCCCTGCGCGTCGAGGCCGGTCGGATTGGTGAGCAGGCCGATGCGGAGATGGCCCCCATTGCGCGCGGCGGCTTCCTTAAGAACAGCGAAGTCGGTGGCTTCGAGCACGTCGATACCGGTCATCACGCGCGGTGCAGGTGGCCCTCCGTTCTCGTCATGCATTGGAGCGGCGAATGGATCGGAGGAACGGGCAACAGCCGGCGGCGGCGCGGATGGGCCGCGGACGGGACAGCCGGCGCAGGGGTTCTGGAGCGTGCCGATCGGCTGCGGCGGTGCGATGCCCAGCGCGCGCGCCGCTGCTGTGGCGACCTCGCCGCGCAGGGTGGAGATTGGAGGATTGCCACGGGGATGGATTGCGTTGGCAAGAAGGACGACGTAGGAGTCGCTGGCGGGGTCGAGCCAGAGGCTTGTACCGGTGAAGCCGGTGTGGCCGAAGCTGGCAGGGGCCCCAGCGCCGACGGTGGGGAAGACCGTACCGCGCGGGCGCGAGAAGGCGGAGTCGATGTCCCAGCCGAGGCCGCGCTGGGCAATGCCGCTTGTGAGTTGGCCATCCTGGGTGAAGATGGTTGCGTTGGCGAGCGCGGTCGCTGGTTGCTGCGACGCGGTCATCCATTGCAGCGTCTCGCGCTTGAGCGGAAAGTCGCTGGGGCGGCCGGCGAGGCGATCCAGCAGCGCCTGCGCGAAGAGCGCCATGTCGCCGGCGGTGGAGAAGACGCCCGCCTCGCCCGCTACGCCGCCCATGCGCCGCACTGTCGGATCGTGTACCGTGCCGCGCAGGAGCCGGTCGAAGTCGGGATTGGTGGCGGCGGTGCCCTGGTCGTCGTGCGCCGTGGGAGCGATGTCGTTGCGATAGCCCCAGGCGGACCACGCTCCCGGAGGGCACGAGCGAGTTTCATGGCCACCGACGATGGCTGCGCCGAGTTTGTCTGCGCCACACGCAGTGGCAAAGGGGAGATACCGCGTGTGAACCATCTTCAGCGGCGCAAATATATGCGTTTGTGCATATATATTGAGCGGCTCGCCGCTGAGTTTTTCAACGAGCGCGCCGAGGACGATGTAGTTGATGTCCGAGTACTCGAAGCGGGTGCCGGGAGTTGTGGTGAGAGGAGACTGCATGGCGCGGCGGATGCCCTCGTCCTTGTCGGGAGCGGCGAGGCCCCACGCATCTTTCAAGTCCACATCGGGCGGCAGGCCCGAGTAGTGGGTGAGGAGATCGCGGATGGTGACGGCCTGCTTTCCGTTGGCGGCGAACTCGGGAAGGTACTTGGCGACGGGGTCGTCGAGGTTGAGGTTGCGTGCCTCGTAGAGCTGCAAGACGGCGACGCTGGTGACAAGCACCTTGGTGAGCGAGGCCATGTCGAAGACGGTGTCGACGGTCATCGACTCGGCGGGCGAGGGCCTGCCGTCCAGGCCCGGTTCGCCTGCCAGCTTGCGCACACCGTATGCCTTCTGGAAGACGACTGTACCGTTATGGCCGATGACGACGACTGCGCCGGGCAGCTTATGCTGCGCGATGGCGGTGTCGATTGCAGTGGAGACCGCAGAGAAATCGGGAGCGTCCGGTGCGGATTGCGTTGGGGCGATCTGCGCGTGTGCGCGCTGCGCGCTGAGGACGGCGAGAAATAGAGCAACTGCGACCACTCCTTTGCGAGTGCGCATGCGGAAGATCGCAGAGGCCAGCGAGCCGACGACGAACGTCACGATTGCGCCGATCAGAACGTACCACGTCCACGCAACCTTGGGCAGCGCCACTCGTGCGAGGTGTACCGTTGCGGGTTGCATCCAGAGGGCCACATTCAGCGCAAAGCCGGTCATCATGCCTACAATTGCGCCTCCCTGAGTAGCGTACCGCGTTAGCGTGCCGAGCAGGAAGACTCCGAGCAAACAGCCATACGCCACAGAAGCGATCGAAAGGCCGATCTCGACGACGTTGCCTTTGCCACCCGCGCGCACGGCGTAGACGGCGACGGCGAAGAGGACCAGCGCCCACAAGACGGTGCTGGCGCGGGAGACCGCCATCCGCTCTCGCTCATCGGCGCGCGGACGCCAGCCCATGTAGAAGTCCACCACCGAGGTGGAGGAGAGCGAGTTGAGCGCGGCGCTGAGGTTGGACATGGCGGCGGCGAGAATTGCGGCGACGAGCAGGCCCGCCACGCCGACCGGCATCTGCTGCACGATGAAGGCCGGAAAGATGCGATTGGTGTCCCCGCCATGCAGCGCAACCAACGCCGCCGGATGCAGTCCATAAAAGACAAAGAGGCCAACGCCGATGAGCAGGAAAAGCGCGAACTGGATGAAGATGACGGCCCCGCTGGAGAACAGCGCGAGACGCGACTCGCCGAGGTTTTTTGCGGCGAGCATTCGCTGCACCATCAGTTGGTCGGTGCCGTGCGAGGCCATGGTGAGGAAGGTGCCGCCGAGGACACCGGCCCAGAAGGTGTACGTCGTCGTCAGGTTCATGGCGAAGTTGAGCATATGGAACTTGCCCGCCGCCGCGCCCACGGCATGAATCTGCGCCCATCCGCCGGGAACATGCGCGCCCAGCGACCAGATGGCGACCAGCGTTCCTGCAATATAGATTGCCATCTGCGCCACGTCTGTCCAGATGACCGCGGCCATTCCGCCCTCGAAGGTATAGAGCAGCGTAAGCGCGGAGATAAGGGCGATGGAGAGCACGTCTCCAGTGCCGATGGCGATGGAGACGACGATGGAGACAGCAAAGACACGCACGCCCTCGGCCGCCGCGCGCGTCAGCAGAAAGAGGCCCGCAGTCACTTTATGCAGCGTGGGCCCGAAGCGGCGGTCGATCAGTTGGTACGCGGTCAGCATCTCTCCCTGGAAGTACTTTGGCAGGAAGAGCGCGGCGACGACCACGCGTCCGAGCATGTATCCGAGGACGATCTGCAAAAAACCGAAGTCGCCCGCGAAGACGAGGCCGGGCGTTCCGATGATAGTCAGCGTGGAGGTCTCCGCGGAGACGATGGAGAGCGCAATCGCCCACCAGGGGACTGTGCGATCGGCCAGAAAATATCCGCGCAGCGAGCGGTCTTTTGCAGTTCCAGGGCGCGCAAAACGCAGCCCGAAGAGCGTGATCGCCACCAGGTACAGGCCAACCACGCAGAGATCGAGATCGTGCAGGCGGAGAGGCATTGCCTGAGTATAGCTACTCAGTTCCATTCCGCGGACACCGCAGCGCGGGCCAGAAAGCGCGAAGCACAGGCGTGGCTTATCATTGTCGCGATGAGTTACTTTCTGGCCATCGACGCGGGCGGCAGCAAGACGCAGTGCCTGCTGGCCGACGAGACACGCGTGCTGGCGCGCGCCGCCACAGGCACGGTCAAGCCAATGCGCATCTCTGAATCCGAGGCGACTGCGCGACTGCGCGCGATGCTGTCCGAGGTTGTAGCGGCGGCGGGTGCGTCGCTCGAAGACATCTCGCGCACATGCGTTGGGCTGGCCGGGATGGGCAGTCCAGCCGTGCGCGCGTGGGCCAGCCGCGCTCTGGCCGAAGCAGTCCGCTGCGAAGTGGTTCTGTGTGGCGACGAGGAGATCGCACTGGATGCAGCCTTTACGGGAGGGCCGGGGGTTCTGGTGGTTGCGGGCACGGGATCGAACGCAATTGGACGCGCCGTCGATGGCAGGCTCTTCGGCGCGGGCGGCTGGGGGCCAGTCCTCGGCGACGAAGGCTCCGGCACATGGATCGGCCTGGAAGCTGTACGCGCCGCCCTCCGCGCGCAGGACCGCGAACTGTACTGCGATCCACGCCTCGCTTCGCTTGGCGATTTGAACGATTGCGCGGATGGCACGCATTCCGGCAGCGGCAGCCGCTCTAGCACCCTGCTGCGCGCGATCGAGCGGCAGTGGGCGCTAGACTCGCTGGGCGAGTTGGTCGCCTACGCCAACCAGCGCGGCGGCAATGGCCACTCCGCGCCGGACTTCGCCACGCTTGCGCCGGTGGTGGCGCGCTGCGCCGAGCAAGGCGATGCACTTGCCGGCGACGTTCTGCGGCGCGCCGGCGAAGAGCTTGCCGCGCTCGTCGCGCTTGTCTGCAAGAAAATTGCCGCGCACCAGGCGGGCTCCCCATCCAGAACCGATGCATTGACCTGCCAGGATTCAACGATCTCCGTCGCCTTTACCGGCGGTGTGCTCGCCCACATCGAGCGAGTTCGCACCGCGATGACCGCTCGGCTCGCCGACACGCTGCCCGCGGCGCGCGTGCGGCAGGCCCCCGTCGATGCGCTCGATGGAGCACTCTGGCGCGCGCGCCGAGGATGACACCACGGGCAACCACTGCGCGCAGGGCGGTCGCCTCCGGGCCCAACGGACATGAAGTTGCGATTTTTGAAGTTGGGCATAGACTCACGGTATGGCAACCAACCCAATCGACTTCGATCGGAGCCGCGCAAACGGTGAAATTCTCCTGGGAGAAAACCTTGAACTCTTAAAGACGATCCCCAGCGGCTCATGCAGGCTTATTTATATCGATCCTCCCTTCAATACACAAAAGACCCAAAAGCGCGAGAGGATCGGGGTCACGCGGGATGAAGATGGAGAACGCGGCGGATTTGCCGGGGCCAGATACGCGGTCGTGCGCATTGCATCGCCCCAGTATGTAGACCGATTCGACGATTTCATCGCTTTTATGGCGCCACGATTGGAAGAGGCCCATCGCATTCTGACACCCGATGGATCGCTCTTTCTGCACATCGATTACCGTGAAGTTCATTATGTGAAGGTCTTGCTCGACCGGATTTTCGGGCGCGAATCATTCATAAACGAGATCGTCTGGTCGTACGACTACGGCGGAAAGCCGAAGAACCGTTGGCCGGCAAAGCATGACAACATCCTCTGGTATGCAAAAGACCCGGAGGATTACATCTTCAACTACGAATCCATCGACCGCATCCCCTATATGGCCCCCGGCCTCGTGGGGCCGGACAAGGCCGAGCGCGGCAAGATTCCAACGGATGTTTGGTGGATGACGATCGTGCCTACCAATAGCAAAGAGAAGACCGGTTACCCGACCCAAAAGCCCTTGAAGCTACTCAACCGCATCGTTCAGGTCCACTCCCGCGAGGGGGACACGATATTGGACTTCTTTGCCGGGAGCGGCACGACGGGCGTTGCCGCGGCCCATGCGCAGCGCAAGTTCATCCTCATCGACAGCAGCCCAGATGCTGTCCGCGTAATGGCGGAGCGGCTTTCCTTTGCTTCACCCACAATAAGAGGTTTGGAGATCAAGGACGAAACAAAATGCCAAGTGGCCTTGATGTAGGCGACGAATATCTCAATCAATTTATTGAGGCCACTAACAGCACCGCTAAATATGCATTGGAGCGATCCCGCAATTGCCTTGCACCGCAATTGCATCAGGCCAGGGTGGGCTGGTCGGGCGAGCGTTTGATCCACTGGTAGACGTGCGCAGAGTTCTTCCAGAAATACTTCTCCTGCTGCGCGCGCGGTTTGGTGGAGAAGAACTGCTTGACCAGGCCAACCTCTTCGGGAATCGTCGCCACGCCGTAGCTGTTGGGATAGTCCGAACCAAAGATCACGCGGTCCTCGCCGAATGCGTCGAAGAGGCATTCGAGGCGCGCGCGCAGCGGCCCGTAGTCCTTGACGACGACGTTGTCAGTGAGGCGAGGGTGGTAGACCTCGGTGAGCTTGACGAAGATGTTGGGCCGCGCCGCCATCTCCTTCACCACATCCTCGTAGGCCGCCTGGCCGTCGGGCGTGGGATCGAAGGAGGGCAGGTGGTCCATGACGATGCGCAGGGTGGGAATGGCGTCGGCCAGCAGCACGTTGGCCTGCATCAGGCCCATGCTGGGGTTGGCGGTGTCCAGCGCGAGGCCGGCCTGGGCGAGCAGCTTCAGGTTGGCGACCTGGACGGGATCGAGCGCGACCTTGCCGCTGGCGTCGGTGGTATAGAAGCGGCTGGAGCGGATGGCGCGATAGAGCGGGTCGCGGTGAAAGTGGTTGAGATAGCGCCCGAAGTAGGGCTGGCTGGGATCGAGGCTCCCCGATACACCCACCATGATCGGATTGTCGCGGGCCTGCTCCAGATACCAGAGGTTGTCGTCGATCCAACCGCTGGACTCGACGACGATGGCGCCGACGATGCCGACGGGGCGCGCCAGAGCGGCGTACATCGCAGGCAGCGACGGTTTATTCAGCGCGCGGTACTCCTGCGAACCCATGTACCCAGAGAAGACGGGACGGGTGTTGTCGAAGAGATGGATGTGCGCGTCGATGATGGGGATGGCATCCGGCTGCGTTGAATCCGGGGACGCGGATGCGGCGGCAAGCGCGTTCATCGTTCCTGATAGCGCGGCGCCGGCCATGGCCGCGGTGCCGATGAACTGGCGGCGTGAGATCGGTTGCGTCATCGGTGCTTCCCTTCCCTTCTCTTGTTGCAAAGAATTGTAGTCGATGGTGTAGGCCGCAGCGCTGCCGGCTATTCGCGGACGACCAGGAGGTCGCGCCTGGGGTCGATGGCCATCCATGCCAGCGCGCCCAGCGCGGCGATGGCGGCGGCGGCGGCGAAGGACGCATTCCAGCCGAGGTGGGCGGCGATGAGCGGCGTCAGGGATGCCGTGCAGGCGCCGCCGATCTGCGCGCCCATGTTCATCATGCCGGAGACGATGCCGGTGAACTCGCCGGCGATGTCCGCGGCGACGGCCCAGTAGCTGCTCTGCGCGATGTAGAGGACGCCCGCCGCACAGGCCAGGACCAGCGCCGCCGCCACCGCGCCGCCGACCCGCGCGCCAAGCAGCAGAAGGACCGCCGTCGTCGCAAGGCAGGCCGCGGGCATCCGGCAGCGGCCCAGGCGCAGGCCGTAGCGCGCCACAATCCAATCGCCGGCCACGCCGCCCAGCAGGCAACCCACCGTCATTGCCACAAAGGGAGCCATGGAATAGGTTGCGCTGGTCTTGAGATCCAGGCCTCGCACCTTCGCCATGTAGAGAAAGAACCAGGCGAAGAAGAGCCACGCCACATAGCCGAAGGCAAAGTAGCTGGCGGTGAGCGCGAGGACCGCTTTGCTGCGCAGGATGCCGGCCCACGGAACATCCTGCCTGCCGTAGCGTGTGGCGCCGCGCGCATTGTCGGCGGCCTGCGCGATGCTGCGCCCGCCGACGATGAGCGCGCGCTCGTCCTCATCCACCCACGGATGTTGTTCGGATGTGTCTCGTGCCGCAAGGAACCATACCAGCCCCGCCAGCGCGCCGATGCAGGCGCTACAGCCGAAGGCCGCTCGCCAGCCGTGGTGCAGAACGATCGCAGTCACCAGCTTGGGCGTCAATCCAGAACCGAGGCCGACGCCAGCGAAGACGATAGCATTCGCCTTGCCGCGCTCTTGTACCGGAAACCAGCGTTCGACGAACTGGCTGGTGGCGGGATACATCGTGGCCTCGCCCGCGCCGAGGGCAAAGCGCAGCAGCACAAAGATCAGCAGCGGGTCCGCAATCCCGCGCGGGATGAGCGCCGTCAGCCCGATAAAGAAGCCCCACCACGCGCCCAGCAGGGCGAGTGTGCGGCGCGCGCCAAGCCTGCGCGCCAGCAGGCCCGCGGGGACCTGAAAGCTGGCGTAGCCGACCAGGAACGCGCTGAAGATCCAGCCCAGCCGGACGTTGTCGATGGCGAACTCCCTGCCGATCGCAATTCCGGCGATGGAGATATTGGTGCGATCCAGGTACGCCACCGCGCTGAGGACGCCGAGCCAGAGCACAAGCAGATAACGGACCGGCAATCGCGTTGCGCGGCCATTGCATGGACCGGGGTTCATCTTTGGCACAGCGCCTCCAGTTGCCCGTCTCCGCAACAGGTGCTCCCAGCAAGGCAGGCCGGCCCAGCGCGCTCTGCATCTTTCGCGCAGCGGCCTTCCGCGTGGCGACGATGCATCACGGCTGCACCGCGACGGGCGGCGACGACCCCGTTACATGAACGCCCCAGACCTTGGCCAGGCGCGATGACCCGGCCGGCCCGGTCACATAGAGCGTGACGGTGTAGATGCCTTCCCTGCCGGGCTTGTTCTTGTACTGGTGGATCGGGTCCTGCTCGGTCGATGTCGTTCCGTCCCCGAAGTCCCACTTCCAGGAAGCGATCTGCCCCTCGGAGAGGTCCTTGAATGCAACCAGCCGCTGGTCCATGTCGACGATCTTGAAGGACCACTGCGCGTCGATTGGCTTGCGAAACTGCGGCTCCAGGGGCATCAGGCGAAACGCCACCAGGTCCGACGCATTGCCGAAGAAGGCCTGCTTGTGGGAGAGGTTCCAGAACTTGCGCCGGTTGGAGTTCGGACCGTGGTAGTCGATGACAGCCCAGGAGAGGCCGATCAATTTATTTTCAGCAAGGACGCTTTCGACGGCCCGGTCCGGCCCCTCGCATCCCGCATAGTCGAAGGGCGTGATCCAGAACTCCAGCACCAGCTTGCCGGGCTCGCCGGGCTTGAAGTTGTACTTCATGGCGTGGTTGGCATAGGGAAGGTCCTTGGTGTATTGCGCGCAGCCCCAGTCCATCGTCCAGTCTTTCCCATCCGCCGGGGTGAAGATGTGGTAGTTCTGCGCGTGCGCCCCCTGTTGTGCAAAGTAAGCGTCGGAGCTGGTGATGCGTGGGTCGAGCTTGGACATGTCGCCGACGGCCTGGGGCGTCCACACATCGCGGTGGTACATGTCGATGAGCGGCCCGCCGGAGAGGTCGCCATCCACCACCACCTCAAAGATGTCGTTGTGCAGGCCGGGTTGCGAGAAGTCCCAGTAGCCCTTGTACGCCTCGTAGAGAAAGTACAGCCGGTTCAGTCCCTTTACCCAACCCACCTTGACCTTGACGTCCAGGTCCTTGGGGTCGCGGTCGGTGCCGTGGCCGCCGGGGGCCTCGGTGTCTTCGAGTTGGTCCATGCCGATGGCGTAGCTGTCCGGCACCATCGCCCAGTCGTCGTCGTTTCCGTCGATGCGCGGGATCATGTTGGGCGGGAACTGGAATATCTTGAAGGTCACCTCCGGCCGCTCCAGCGCGCTGGCCGGAAAGATGGCCAACAGCAGAACACAGAGAAGCATCCTGTATCGCAACATCGAGGTGGCTCCTTACGGCATTTTCCCAATGGGGCAGAGCGTCGTTCTGCCAGCAAAATGCGGGGGTTCTTCTCTTCACTGCGTTCGAGGGTCAGAATGACAATTCATTTGCCTCTACTCCAGTGATGAAAATGCGTTGAAACTTAGCGGTCGATTCGCAGGGTGACCTTGTCGAGAGCGGCGCGGTCGATGGGATAGCCCAGCCCCGGCTCGGTGGGCGCGGAGACGTAGCCGTCCTTGTCCGGACGGAACTGATAGCTGTACTCGGGCCGGTCGGCGTACTCCGGCGGGAAGGGCATCTCAAACCACCAGGAGTTGGGCAGCGCCAGCTCGAGGTGGAAGTGCAGCGCCATGTCCGGGACGTTGCCCCAGTTGTGCGGCGTACACTCCAGGCCGTGGGCATCGGCCAGCAGGCCCACGCGCATTCCGCCGGAGATGCCTCCGACGTTGTCTGCGATGAGGCGAACGACGTCGAGCGCGTCGCGCTTGATGTACTCGGCAAAGTCGGCGATGGAGTAGATGAACTCGCCGACGTGGATGGGCAGGCTCAAGGCCGCGCAGAGCTCGATGAGCCCTTCCTGGTCCGATGTATGCACCGGGTCCTCGAACCAGGCGTAGTCCAGCTCGTCGAGCAGGCGCCCCACGGTCATGGCCTCGAAGCGGTTGTAGCGCTGGACGGGATCGTGCATCAGAACGTACTCGTCGCCCACCGCCGCGCGCACCGCGCGAATCTCCTCCATGTGCCCGATGTACGTCGGGATCGCCGGGCCGGTGGCATGTTGGCCGTTGCCGGGATGGATCTTGTACGCCTTGAATCCCTGCTGCTTTGCCTTCAGGACATCGGGCACATAGTCCTCGATGGCGGGCAGGTGCTGCGAGCTGGCATAGGCCATCAGGCGGTCCTTGGTGGGCATTCCGCCGGTCAGTATCTTGTAGATGGGCTGGTTGACTGCCTTGCCGAGGATGTCCCACATGCAGACGTCTGCGGCGGCGGTGTAGTAGTTGGGCCATGTGCCACCGCCGCGGGTGGCCAGCCCGGTTCCCTGGAGCTGCGGCCCCTCGAAGGCCGAATGCGAGCCTGGGTTGGCGGATGCCCTGCCGAATCCGGGTACACCGTTGCCGCCCGCTACGCCGCCTGGCCGCCGGGGCGTGGGGCCGTCGAACCCGCCTGGGCCTTTCATGCCGCTGGTGGAGGTGAGGGTGGGCAACAGGTCCATGATGTTCCTGCCCACCAGCGCCGGCTTGGCCCACTCCAGCCATCCCGGCGTCGAGTTGCGGTCGCCGAGGGTGTAGTTTCCCTCGATGCCGCTCTCGGTGACGATGGAGACCAGTTCGCCCGTCTCGGGACTGTTCAGCTTATGCACCTTGCCGATGTCCGTGACGTAGACCTTGACCTCCTTGATGGTGAGGTTGGGCATGTCTCCGGACTTGACGCCGACCGTCTGCGCGGCGGCGGCGATGGGATTGGCGAGAGCGGCGATGCCAGCCGCCGCGAAGCCAGTTGAAGTGCCGAGAAAATTGCGTCGTGAAAGGTCCCGTTTCACTGGATATTCCTCCTGTTCTTCGTTCCGTACCGTGGCCCTGTACCCTGCAACGACTGCACATCCCACCTCGTCCCGTTCCAAGTGAGCGCGCCGGTCATCTGGCGGCTTGCACCGTCGCTGCCGGCAGCGCGAACGACAGGACGTTGCCTCCCGATGCGATTGCGACGTACTGTCTTCCGTCGATTGCGTATGTCATTGGAGAGGCCTTGAA
>JAJZDL010000060.1 GCA_021851465.1 Acidobacteriota bacterium | reverse complement strand
GCCACAACGAAAGCCCAAAACCCTTCATCTGGACCGCAAAAGCAAACGACATCCTGCAGAAGGTTACCCGCGCTCAGGCTGCCTTAAATAATCGCCTATCTGTGTGACGCACTACACTAGCGGCTCTCCTCGGCGTGCGGGCGAATGGCCTCGGAGCGGTCGCTGACGATCGTGTCTTTGAAGATGGAGTCGGCCTGCGAGCGAACAGTCTCGACGGTCTTCCACTGGTCCTTGGAGCGCGGCTCGGGAATCCATCGCGGTAGCGTCAGGCCGAGGTAGCTGGCCAGCGCGTGCGAGTGCGGCTCGTAGAGCGCCCGCAGAGCATGAAGCCGCGCGGAGGACTGGGCATCGCCGCACAGCCGCAGGCCCATCTCCGACATCGAGTCGCACAGCCGGTCGAAGCCTTCGGGAGGCAAGCGGTCAACCCCGCCGCGTGCGCGCCACTGCGCCTCGTCTTCTTCCAGGTGGTAGACGTGGCCCAGATCGACCAGCGCGTGGCGCGCCATCGCAAAGGTCAACTGTGCCTGGCGCGAGGCCGCGCCTGGGGCCACCGAGATCAGCAGCGCGCAACTGTCCAGTACCGCGGTCAGCGCCGAAAGCCAGCTCTGGTTGTCGTGCTGCGAGCGGTAGTAGCAGAGAATCGGATAGGAGACGTGCGATTCCAGCAGCTCCGCCGACCAGCGCTCCCACTCGATCAGCAGGACGACCAGGGCCTCCTCGCCGCCCGCAAAGGCATGGCGGCGCAGCAGTTCGGTGGAGGTCGGCGGCGATCCGGCGCGCGCGTCCAGCAAAGCAACGCTGACCTCGCGCCGCGAGAACGCGCTGTACAGCACGGGGACGTACCCAATGACCAGAGCGACGAAGCCCAGCCCCGTCCCCGACTCGCAGACGATGAGCGCGCGCGCCGCAAGGCTGCGTGGAATGAGATCGCCAATGCCCAGGGTGAACAGCGTGGTGCCGCTGACGTAGAGATCGGTGCGCAACTGGCCGAGCGTGCCTGGCGCGGCCAGAGCATCGGCGAATGGCGTGCCCAACGCAAAGAACAGCAGCGCAAAGCCGGAGACAAGCAGCAGCGCCCACAGCATCAGCAGAAACAGCAGCGATGCAGGCCCATAGGTGCTGTAGATTGTCTCGCGCAGTCGGCGGTTGCGGATGCGCCGCGCAACCGCCGACCAGGGCTTCCAGGTGACGATGTAGAAGAGCCGTGTGATGCGAAGCCGCCCGGTGGGCCGGCGCGGCAGGATGATGGTCTGGAATGCGTCGAGAACGGCGCCCAGGCAGAAGAGGAGGCCGGCAATTAGAGCGGCGATGCGCATGGCCCATTCTACCGGGCAACACGCAGCGGGCAACGGAAAGGAAGGGGGAGCGAAGGTCCCACCGCACGTAAACCGGCGCAGGAGTTATGAGAGCCTGCATCGAATAAGGTCGCCTGGAGCCGCGTGTAAAGGCCCATGCGCATCGCGGCGGAGTTCCAGCGCAGCCCACTCGCGAACAGATCGTGGAAAATTACTTCCGCTTCCAGCGCACGCCGTCCTTCGAGTCTTCGAGGACGATTCCCTTGGCGGCGAGGTCCACGCGAATTGCGTCGGCGCGGGCGAAGTTGCGGGAGTTCTTGGCTTGCGTTCGTTCGGCGATGAGGGCTTCGATCTCGCTGTCGCCGAGGGCCAGCTTTGCGACCAGCTCCGGAGCGGCCTCGCGGATGCGGCCCTCGGCCTCGGCCCAGGCGAGCGCCGCGCGCGTCCGCTCCTCGTCGCGGTCTTCCAGCACGGCGAAGATCTCATCGAAGAGGGCGAGAACGCGCAGGACCGCCTCTGCATTTTCCGCAGTCAGTGTGCCTGCGTCTGCGGCCGAGTTTGCCGCGCGCACCATTTCGGAGATGGCCGCAGTCGCCTCGGCCGTATTCAGATCGTTGGCCAGGGCCGCCGTAAAATCGCCGGCCGCCTTCGCCGTCGCCGCTGAGACCGCCGCGTTCACGCCGTCTGTAGCGAATCCGCCACGCAGCATTCGGCGATGGAAGGTACGCAGCCGCTCGATGGTGTGCGTCGCCGCGGCCAACCCGTCGAAGGTGAAGTTCATCTGGTGGCGATAGGGCACCGAGAGCAGCAGGTAGCGGATCGCCGAGGCGCGATGTCCCTTCAGCAGCAGGTCGCGCAGGGTGTAGAAGTTGCCCTCGGACTTGGCCATTTTTTTGCCCTCGACGAGCAGGAAGCGCACATGCATCCAGTGCCGCGCAAAGGGGTGGCCGGAGGCCGACTCCGACTGCGCAATCTCGTTCTCGTGGTGCGGGAACATCAGGTCCTCGCCGCCCGCGTGCAGGTCGAAGCTCTCGCCCAGCAGCGCAGTCGCCATCGCCGAGCACTCGATGTGCCAGCCCGGCCTGCCCGCGCCCAGCGCCGTCTGCCAGCTCGGTTCGGAAACTCCATCCGCGCCGATCTTCACCGCCTTCCACAGCGCAAAGTCCCGCGCCGCGTCCTTCTCGTACTCGTCCGCGTCTACGCGCGCGCCGTCTTCGATCCCCTCCAGATCCTTCTTGGAGAGCTTGCCATAGCCCGCGAAGCGCGCGATGCGGAAGTACCAGCTCCCATCTTCCGTCTGGTAGGCGATGTCCTTTGCGGCCAGCCGCTCGATCAGCGAGACCATCTCCGGAATGTGCTCGGTGGCGCGCGGGGTGTGCTCCGGCCGCTCGATCCCCAACGCCTCCATGTCCTCGAAAAAGGCCCGCTCGAAGCGCGTTGTGTACTCGGCGATGGGCTTGCCCGCGGCCAGCGCGTTGCGGATGATCTTGTCGTCCACGTCGGTCACGTTCATCACATGCTCGACGGCCACGCCCTGCTGGCGCAGAAACCGCCGCAGCACGTCCACGTGCAGAAAGGTGCGGAAGTTGCCGATGTGGCCGTAGTCGTAGACCGTCGGCCCGCAGGCATACATGCGCAGCGCGGGCGCGCCCATCGGCTGCAACGCCTCCACCTTGCCGCTCAATGTATTGAAGAGTTCCAACGCAGCCACTTACGCTCACTCACCGCCGCAGCCGGCGCAATGCGCCGTGCAGTCCACACTTTCTATCTGAATTGCTCCCCTAAGATTCTACAGGCTGATTAGAAAGTATCCGCTGGATTACCCTTTGAAGAGCTTCAGTAACCAACAGATATGAGGAGCAACAATAAAGCGAAACAGCAGCGAAATGCCGAACGTCGCCAATAACACCCAAAAGGCTGCCCGTGCAATACGGACAGTCTTTACGTAATTAGGTTCCCCCTTCTTTACTCGTTCCCACTCATTCTTGAGCAGCTCGCGAGGTGTCTCCTTTAGCCCACACATCTGATCTTCGAGATCAGAAGGACTTCCAAAATCCATCGCTCGGCGGATGACATCCCTTATGACGACCAGCAGAGCTTCTCCTTCTCTGTCGCCCATTCTAAAGCGTAGCGCGATTCGACACTCAAACTCTTTCAGTTGCATCGTGAGATCTCGAAAATGCGAGGTCTCTATCGGCCGGATTTGTATTACGGAAGCAGCGGCGATGAGAGAGGATATATCCGCTCGGAGACCATCAATCCACTGTTGTCGGAATTCCGAGACCTTATTCTCTTTGCTGATGACCAACCCGACAACTGCGAATCCACCTGCAAGCAGTGAGGCTACGAGAGTAGCAAAACCATCGTTCATATTTGCTCCGTTAAAGGCTCAGTCAAATCGTACATCGGGTAGCCTTGCCCCAGCCGCAACTGCGGCGTCGCCACCAAGCCCTCCTTGGCAAACTCCCCCGCGCAGAACTTCGGCCAGGCTGCGGCGGCGATCATCGCCGCGTTGTCGGTGGACATGGCCAGTGTTGGAAAGGCGACGGGCAAGCCTCGCCGGGCTGCTTCCTGAGTGAAGCGGCGGCGCAGCTCGCTGTTGGCGGAGACGCCGCCGGAGACGAGGATGCCGCGCGCGCCGAACGCCTGCGCCGCGGCGAATGTCTGCCGCATCAGGTTGCCGACGACGGCGTACTGGAACGACGCGATCAGGCCCAGCGTCTGCCGGTCGAAGCGGTCTGGCAGCAACGCCAGCGCATCGCTCGCCTTCATCGCCGGGTTCGCCCGCAACGCCTCCGCCAGCGCACTCCGTCGCGCCTCCACGCACGCGGCCATGCCATGCGTCTGGATGTAGCGCAGCACCGCCGTCTTGATCCCGCTGAACGAAAAATCGAAGGTTGGCCCGTCGGCGGGCAGGCCCGGCGCCTTCTTGTTGACGGTGCCCGGTCGCGGCGCGCGCGGTTTGATCTGGCCGAAGTGGAACTCGACGGCGCGCGGGTCTCCGTGGGCCGCCAGCGCGTCCATCCACGGCCCGCCGGGATAGCCCAGCCCCAGCAGCTTGGCCACCTTGTCGAAGGCCTCGCCCGCGGCATCGTCCACCGTCCGCCCCACGTTTCTGTAGCGCCAAGCCCCCTCGTTCTCTTCCGCCAGATACAGATGCGTGTGTCCACCGCTGACGACCAGCGCCAGCAGCGGAATCTGCATCTCCACACCCCTCTCCATCAGCACTGCGTGGATGTGCCCCTCAAGGTGGTTCACCGCGATCAGCGGCTTGTTCAACCCGAGTGCCAGCGCTTTTGCGTAGGTGATGCCGACCAGCAGCGCACCGGCCAGCCCCGGCCCCTCGGTGACGGCGATCGCATCGAGGCCGGCAAACGCCAGCCCCGGCTGCATGCGCGCCGCCTCGGCCATCGCCGCCCGTACCACCGGGACGATATTGCGCAGGTGCTCGCGGCTGGCCAGCTCCGGCACCACGCCGCCGTAGTTTGCGTGCAGCGCGATCTGCGAGGCGACGACGTTGGCCAGCACCGTGCCGTCCGAGCGCACCACCGCCGCCGCCGTCTCGTCGCACGAGCTTTCAATTCCCAAAATGAGTCTGCTTCCGCTGCGCATCTCTCTATCATAGGGACATGCAGGGCGAACTCCACCGCGAACCGCAGTACCGCGCCGCACTGGCCATCGTGCGGGCGCTGCGCAGGGCGGGGCACCAGGCATTCTTCGCCGGCGGCTGCGTGCGCGACCTGCTGCTCGACGCCACGCCCAAGGATTACGACGTTGCCACTTCCGCCAGGCCGGACGAGATTGTCGCGCACTTTCCGAAGACCTTCACAGTCGGCGCGCACTTCGGCGTCGTGCTGGTCTGCCAGATGATCGGCGATGCCGTAGTTGCCACCGAGGTCGCCACCTTTCGCAACGACGGCGCCTACTCCGATGGCCGCCGCCCCGACGCCGTCCGCTTCTCCGCCGACGCGCGCGAGGACGTTCTGCGCCGCGACTTCACCATCAACGGAATGCTGCTCGATCCCCTCGGATATGAGGCCACGGGCGACCTCGCCGCAGCTACACTCGACTTCGTCAACGGTCGCGATGACCTCGCCGCCTGCGTCGTCCGCGCCATCGGCAACCCCAGCCTGCGCTTCGCCGAGGACAAGCTGCGCATGGTGCGCGCCGTCCGCTTCGCCGCGCGGCTGGACTTTGCGATCGACCCGGCAACCTCCGCCGCCATCCGCCATCGCGCCGCCGAAATCCAACAGGTCTCCGCCGAGCGCATCCGCGATGAGCTGACACGCATCCTCACCGAGGGAGGCGCGCGCCGCGGCTTCGAGTTGCTCTACGATCTCGGCCTGCTGGCACAGGTCCTCTCCGAGGTCGTCCGTCTGCGCGGCGTCGCCCAGCCGCCGGAGTTTCACCCTGAGGGCGATGTCTGGACGCACACCATGCTGATGCTGGAGCGGCTCCCGCCCGCTTGCCCAGCCACCCTCGCCTGGGGAGTGCTGCTGCACGACATCGGCAAGCCCGCCACCTTTCAACCGCCCAAACCGGCAGCTCCCGGCAGCAATGAAAGGCCGGACCGCATCCGCTTCAACGGCCACGTCGAAGTCGGAGTCCGTATCGCCGAGATCATCCTTGCCCGCCTGCGCTTCTCCAACGACGACACCGCGCAGGTCGTTGCATTGGTGTGGAATCACATGCGCTTCGGCGACATCCTACAGATGAAGCAGTCCACCCTGAAGCGCTTCCTCCGTCTGCCGCGCTTCGACGAGCACCTCGCCCTGCACCGCCTCGATGCCAGTTCCGCACACGGCGACCTCACCTGCTACGACTTCGCCCGCGCGCAGTATGAGGCCGAGCCTGCCGCTGAACTCCGTCCTGCTCCGCTCGTCACCGGACGCGACCTGATCGCCGCCGGATACCGCCCGTCGCCGCAGTTCAAGCCCATGCTGGCGCTGGCCGAGGACGCCCAGCTTGAAGGAACCGCGACGACCCGCGAACAGGCCTTGGCACTGGTTCGGGAGCGGTTTTCGTTGCCCTCCAACTCGCCGGAGCCGCAGCAGGACTCGCCGAGCCTACGGCGACAGTAGTAGAGTATTTGGCTATGTGCAATCGTCTCCACTGCGTTGGCCTTATGCCCGTACTTTCGATCGGCCTCGCGCTTGCTGTTCCGTTGCAACTGCAAGCAACTATCGTCGGGGTCAGCCAGCCTGCGCCCTCGCTCACCGCAACGCGCATCGCCAAACTGCCTGCATCGCAACGCGCCGCGTGGACGGCCTACCTCGAACGCTCGCAACGGCAGGAGATGCGCGACCGCGCCGCACTGGCCGCGGAGCGCAAGGGCCTTGCAGCCATTCCACCGCTGCCAAAGGAGCAGTTCGACGCGCGTAGCATCCCCCTCGACCGCGACCCTGTGTGGTACACCACCGCCGAGGCGCGCCACATCGGAGACGTAGTTGTCAGCTTCCAGACCCCTGGCGGCGGTTGGTCGAAGAACCTAGACATGGCCACCACGGCGCGTCTCCGCGGCCAGAGCTACGCGACCAACAATCTATCGCGGTACCTCGGCCCGGATGACTTTGACACACCGCGCGATCCAGACTGGAACTACGTCAGCACGTTGGACAACGACGCGACCAACACACAGATCCACTTTCTTGCGTTGCTCTCTGCGGGCACCCCGGGAGCTGCGGGCGATGTCTATCGCGCCAGCTACATTCGCGGTATTCGCTATCTGCTGGCAGCTCAGTTTCCTAACGGCGGCTGGCCACAGGTGTGGCCGATCGAGGGCGGCTACCACGACGCCATCACCTTCAACGACAACGCGGTGACTGAGGCCGCCGCTGTACTGACTGCCGCCGCCAGCGGCAGCGGCGACTACGCCTTCGTCCCCACCGAACTCCGTCGCCAGGCTGAGGCCGCTGCCGCCCGCGCTCTGCAATGCATTCTCGCAACACAGATCGTCATCCACGGCAAGCGCACACTCTGGGCGCAGCAGCACGACGCACTCACGCTGGCACCGGTCTCCGGGCGCAACTTCGAGCCGGCTGCGATTGCAACCGGGGAGAGTGCCGACGTGCTGCTCTATCTGATGTCACTGCCCCATCCAAGCAAAGCCGTAGTAGCGGCTGTGAGCGATGGGGTCGCATACCTGAAATCCACCGCAATCTACGGGAAGGAGTGGGTCGGGGGACGCGGAACAGAGGGCGGTCGCCACCTCGTCGCGCAGGCCGGTGCAGGCCCCATCTGGCCGCGTTACCTAAGCCTCACCACCGGAAAGCCCATCTTCGGCGACCGCGACAAGAACATCCACGACAACGTCAACGAACTCACGTTGGAACGGCGCAACGGGTATGCCTGGTACAGCGCGGGAGCGCAACGTGCCATTGACGCCTACGCTGTATGGGATACGCGATAGTGCGCATGCTCTACATTGCGAGCCGTGAAGTGAACCGCTTTGCCCACCTTTACCCACTGCTTTACCGCTCGTAGACCACAGGATGCCGCCGCAACCACCAGCACGCATCGTCACCAGCCTGGGGAAAGAGCGAGCGGCTGCAACTCACGCTCTCCGTGCCGCCCCAGTCGTACTCCTCCTTGTTGTCCTTGAGCGGCATCACGACGATGCTGCTCATTGTGACCGAGCCCATTCCACCGCCCCTCACCACCCGTACCTGCCAAACCGCCCAGTCGCACACATAAAGGACGACGAGCGCCACGATCAGCCCTGCCATCGTTCTGCCCAGAATACGTTTCACGCTTTCTTCAACTCCCGTTCGGCGCGCAACCAATCCTCCTCGTGTCGACCGGTTTCGCGGCCGCGGTCGATCCAGAACTGGTACGCAAGCCGCGCGATCTCTTCGTGCGAAGGCTTCCGCGCTGTCAGAATTGGCACCTTCGCTATCGGCGATGGTGCCTTTGCTGCCAGAGGCGCGGTATCCGCTACCTTCGTCACCACTGTCTTGTTGACCGCAGCTTTTGTTGTCCTTGGCGTTGCGGGGGCTTTTTCTTTCTTCACTTTCTCTGCCATGCCAGGTCTCCTTCACACATGCCCACACCCTGAGTGCGGATACTTCTATTCTCAGGATACGGTTTCTGTCGGAATAAGATGCGCTACGCGAGCGAAGGGGTAGCTCGTCGCCTACTTATACAAGGCGGAAGTTGCAGCTTGTGCGCGATCCATCCAGCGGGATATGGCGCTTTATGGGGCGATTATCGGCCCTACGAAGGGGGCAGAGAACCCGTGGTGCAATCGCTCGCATGATCCCACCTTCTCTCGAACCGGTGTCGAGAGAGCCATAACCCTCTTGTGCACTCTCCCGCGACAGGTGCCTCCCCGCGCAGCGTCAGGTGCATCTCGCAGATTCCAGCAGTGCTCAAAAAACGGAGGTCTTGGGCATGCGAACCGAGGATGCCGTACGCTCCGGTCCCCGGTTTCTCTCGTGTTCCGCCTTCTCCCGGCCCTGCGCCGGGATCGCAGCCTGCGAGAAGGCGGCGAGCTTCTCATTTTCGTACCCCGCAAGGCTTTGCAGCAGTTGCGCATTTACCTCGTCGGCAATCACCATGAGGGTGCCGGGAAACTGGCCGATGCCAATCCGCTCGATGTTGCGCTGCACCGCCTGGAAGAGCACCACCTGTAGCGCTCGCGCCTCCTCCACCAGCAGCGGAGCGGGAAAGCCCTGCCTGCGCCGCCGTGCTCCATGCTGTAGTGCGGCCATGGAGAAGAGCGTCATCGATCCCAGGGGCTGCGGATAGCGCAGGCGATAAACGATCTCGCGCAGCGCGTCCGGCAGATGCTCGCTCTGCTCTTCCAGCGTGATTGGCGCCGCCGTCAGTCCGCCCGTCGCGTTCATCTTTTCCAGCCACTCCTGGGAGATCGAAGCACTCTCGCGTTCCAGCACGGTCGCGGCCGCCTCGACTGTCTGGCTGCGCGGCGGCGGCACGTCCTGGGCCAGCCGCTGTTGGATCACACCCAGGATCAGCCCCGCGTTCACCGGCTTCAGGACGACCTCGTCCACCTGGCGCAGAATGGCTGCGGTGGCCTGTGTCATGTCGGGGTTCGCACTCAGTAGCAGGGTCACGGCCTTCGGGTTGGTATGGCGCATCGCGCTGACTACGGTCAGGCCGTCGCCGTCGCCCGGCATGTGCAGGTCGCTCAGCACCACATCAAAGCTCTGGCTTGCGATGTGCTGCAATGCCTCCACCGCATTGGATGCGGTTACGATCTCAAACTCATGCGCGCCAAGGACGGTTTCCAGTCCGGTCAGGACTGTTTCATCGTCGTCGACGAGCAATAGTTTGATGGGTGCCAAGGATATACCCCTTGTGCGGGCAGCACACAGACTGAAGCCCAGGGAGGTGGGCCGCAAAACCGGAAGCAAATCGTGAAGTGGAACAAAAGTACACTTGAAACACTTGCAACTGAACCAACGGATGCAATTCTGGAACTATTAAGCAGAGTACTCCGCTTACAATCATTAGATTCGCTCAAATCGCAAACGATCTCCCTAAATGGTAAGCAACAAAGCCAAACCTTGGTAACCCCTGGGCGCGCATGGCGACGCCAAAACGGGACCTTCTCGCCACCCTCTCTCGGCCTGTCGCCTCGCTTGCCGCGAACGATCGTGCCACCGCGTGCTAGACTCGATCTTTTCCGCCCTCCGCGCCATGCACCTCTGGCACCGGCAGCGGGAACCGAGAGGCACTCCATGCATCCAGACCTCGCCAGGCTCATCGACCTGCAGGCGTACGACATAGAAGCCAAGCGCCTGCGCGACCAGATCGCCGCGCTGCCCCGTCAGGTCGCCGCGCTCGACACGAAGGCAAAGGCCGCTGTGGGCCAGCGCGCCGTCGTGCTGGATCTGATCGTCAAGGAAGAGGCCCTGCGCCGCCGCATCGAGTCCGACATCGCCGACCTGCGCCAGAAGATCGTGCGCATCCAGAAGAAGATCGACGCGGCCACCACCGCCATTCAAGTCACCTCGCTGGAGCACGAGGCCGTATTCGCCCGCGCCGAGATCAACCGCCTGGAAGACGCCGAACTGGAGAGCATGGAGCGCGCCGAAGCTCTGGAGGTGCAGCGCACGCTCGCCGACCAGGCCGTCGCCGGGGCCACCGTAACGCTCGATAAGGAGAGCGCTCGCGCCACGCAGGCCGTCGCGCGCGATCGAGTCTCTCTCGCCGAGGTCGATGGCCGTCGCGCCGCCCTACGCGCCCAGATCGCCCAAAGCCCTACCGGCGAGGCCTCACTCGCCATCTACGACCGCATCGCTCGCGCCAAGGGCACTGCCGTCGCCCAGGCGCTCAACCAGAAATGTACCGCCTGCCAGATGATGCTGCGCCCACAGCGCTGGAACGACCTGCGCGACAACAGCCCCGAATCCGAGTCCAGCCAGACCCTGATGGCCTGCGAGAACTGCGGCCATCTGCTCTACTACGATCCTGCCCGCGACGCACCGCAACGCGCAGCCGTCCCCTTCGAGAGCATCGCCGCCCAGATCGTCCGCTCGCTATAATTGGTGCTTCCAAATGTGCCAAGCGTCGACGCGTCAATCTCCAGATATCCGTCCTGGCACCGATCAACGGCGGGTTCGGCCCCATTCGAGTTGTAGCGGCCCTAGGTTCGGATCGCGCCGCCCAGCGCCGTGAGGGTTGCGATGAGTTTGCTGGACCACTCGGTCAACTCGTCCTCGCGCAGGGTCCGCTGGGTGGACTGGAAGACGCAGCGCAGCAGCAGCGCGTATTTTCCCGCTGGCGCGGCCCCGGTCTTTACGTCGCGGAAGATCTCGACCGGGGTGGCGCGCGTGAGTTCGGGAATCGCAAGTGCCTCGATCGCCTTGGCGATGGTTTGCCACTGCACGGCATCGGCGAAGGTGATCGAAAAGTCTCGCTCGACGGCCTGGAAGCGCGAAAGTTCATGGGCGGTGGCACGGACGAGAGGCAGCCGGTAGAGCGCGCCGAGGTCAAGCTCGGCGAGATAGACCGGTTGACGCAGCTTGCGCGCGTCGCGTTGGTTGGCAGCCAGCTCGCCGAAGCAGGCGATGGGCGCGCCGTCCAGCAGGGCCGTGGCGCTGCGCCCCGGCTCAAGCCAGGCGGGCGTTTCGGGTGAAAACGCAAGGCGCTCGGCGGCCCTTGTGCCAAGCGCGCCGGGCGAGACAGCAAAGAGCGAGAGAAGCGACTCGACGACACCTTTAAGCTCGAAGATGGCGGCGTCCTTCGCGCTGTGCAGATGCGATGCGGCGAGTTCGCCGACGAGGCCGAGGGCGAGGCTGTGCGATTCGACGACACTCTCGTGCGAGCCGGTGAAGATCGATCCCTGCTCGAAGAGGCGCACGTCGCGTACGTCGCGGTTCAGGTTGTGCGCGAGCATTGCCAGCATTCCCGGCACAAGCGATGGACGGAGCAGCCGCGCCTCGTCGGAGAGCGGATTCTCCAGCGCAATGACTTCGTGTGCGCCCTCGTGAGTGCCGTGCCGGTGCGCAGCGCTCTCTTTCAGCGTTGCATTGCCTTGCTGCATCGCCGCGAGGAATGCCGTGCCGTCGGCCTCCGATGCAAACGAGCTGGAGATCGCCTCCGAGTAGCCCAGCGCCAGCAGGCGCGCGCGTACCGCAGCCTCCGCCGCAGCCAGCGGGTGCGCGACGACGGGCAGCGCCGCAGGCAGCGTGTTGGCGAAGCGGTTATAGCCGAAGACACGCGCAATCTCTTCGATGAGGTCGATCTCGCGTTCCAGGTCGAGCCGCCCGCTTGGCAGCTTCACGGCAAAGTCTTGCCCGCTGGCGTTCGACTGCGCCAGCTCGCAGCCGAGGGCCATGAGGTACTGGCGGACGAGATCGGCGGTCAGCGCGGACTGGTTCTGCTTGTCGTCGAGCGTTGCGCCGAGGTGACGCCACACCTGTCCGACCGAGAGCCCAATCGGCGAACGATCGGTGGTGCGCGCAGCGACGGACGGCACGACAAGATCGACCAGCTCGCCCTCGGCCTCTCCGCCCGATTGCAGGATGAGTTTGGCCACCAGCGCGTTGGCCGTGGGGCAGGCGTTGAAGTCCGCGCCGCGCTCAAAGCGGTGCGATGCGTCGGTGTGCAGGCCGTGGCGGCGCGCGCTGCGCCGGATGCTGGCCGGGTCGAACCACGCGGCCTCGACCAGAATGTTCCTGGTCACCGCGGTAATCATCGAGTCCCAGCCGCCCATGACGCCGGCCAGCGAGAGCGCCTTGGTGCGGTCGGCGATGACCAGATCGTCGGCTTCCAGGGTGCGCTCGCTGCCGTCGAGCAGGCGCAGCTTCTCTCCCTTGCGCGCGAGGCGGACGACGATCCCGCTGTCGATCTTGTCCAGGTCGAAGGCGTGCGTGGGATGGCCCATTCCCTGCAGCACGAAGTTCGACGCATCGACTGCGTTGGAGATCGGCTTGGCTCCAAGCAGCGAGAAGTACTCCGCAAGCTGGCCCGACGAGGGCGCAATCTTCACCCCGCGCAGGACGCGCGCGGTGAAGCGTCCGCAGAGGTCCTGTGCCTCGGGAGCGATCTCCACGGAGAAAGGCTTTGCGGTGGGCTTCGCGGTGGGCAGTG
>JAJZDL010000059.1 GCA_021851465.1 Acidobacteriota bacterium | reverse complement strand
GTTCCAAGTTTGTGGTTCAAAATCGTGTTGCGATTGCATTCTGGTGCCGGCAAGTTTGCCGAGGCGCCCTGCGACAAGCCGGTTGCCAAGCCTCACCGTGCTGCAAATCGCCCGTGTTTATGCGGGTGCCGGCAAACGTACCGCATTTCACCTTCAGCCTTTCCAGAGCCGTTGTCAATGGGTTTTATCCGGTTTCCACAGGTATTTTGCCGATTTTTCTCGGTTTTGTCCTATTTTTAGCACATCTTCGGCAATTGTTGGAGATTTTGCAGCGATTTATGCGACTCGATCGGGCCGTGCCGACGCTATCGCGCGGTTCAGGAGGTGGACGATCGGCGCCGCAAGCGCAAAGCGCGACGCGATCTCGCGAAGCAGCTCGGGCCGGGTAGCGAGTTCCGCAGGGAGCGTGGCCGAGACGCCCCACTGCCTGCACAGCAGGAGATCCAGCGCCGGCGAATCGGCGGAGAAGCCGCGCGGTGGGCGCGTCAGGCGGTTTCCCTCGAACTGATCCATCGCGGCGCGCAGCCTGCGGTTGTCCAGCAAGGCACGCAGCTCGGCGTAGTGGGCTGCGGCGGGACCGGCCAGGTAGCGACGGATCGCCAGCCGTTGCTCGGCGGTGGGCATGTACGCGCCGGCGGCGATGACGGTCTCCTTCGGGCCGACGTGAAAGTAGAACCCCGCGCCCGATGTCTTTTCCATCCCCGCGCGCACCCACCACGCCGCGATGTGCGACTTGTACGGGCGCTTGTCGCTGGAAAACCGCGTGTCGCGATAGATGCGAAAGATGCACTTTGCTGCCGGGCGAATGTGCTCTGGCGCAAAGCCCGCCAGTGCCTCGTTCACCTCCTCGATCAGCGCCAGCATCGGGGCCTTCACCTCGCGCTCCTCATAGACCGCCTTGCGCGGCTCGAACCACGCGCGGTCGTTGTGCCGCGCCAGGCCGCGCAGAAACTTCAACGCCTCCGGGCTGAAGTGCGTCGCCATCCGCATCCCTCCTGCATCCATCTTCCACTCGGCGATCCACTGGCGCAGGCTGAATCCGCTGAGAGCCTGTCCAGTGCGGCTACAGAGATGGTGTACGGTGTTTTCCGCGATCACAATGCGGGAAACCTAACCCTTCACGGCGTTCCGGGTCGGAATGACAATCCATTTGTGCAATACGATAACAGCAGCAGCGAAAGTGCTCCAAAGCCGTGTCGAGGAGCGGCGGGCATGGCTGGGCTGGGGGCCGGCCCGCACGATACGGGGGAGATCGGTTTGCAGGGGATTCGCCGCCGTTCAGGCGATTGCGCTTCGATGAACCGCATCTCCGGCCCCGGTTCGCGCTATGCTGAATACTGTGCCTGCGCTTGCAACATCCGAGGACCGTACCCCGCCGTTTGCCGCCGCGGCGCGGCGCGCAGTCGTCGCCGACTTTGCGGTGCCGCCTCCCGGCCTGCTCGCCGACTACGCGACGCTCTTCAAGGTGCGCGTCACGACGATGGTACTCATCACCTCTGCCGCAGGCTTCTATCTGGGGAGCCTGCGCTCCGGCATCAGCCCGTTCAACATGGGCATGGTCAATGCGCTGGCCGGCATCGCCATCGTCACCTGCGGCGCCAGCGCGCTGAACCAGGTTCTGGAACGCAAGACCGACCGGCTACAGCGGCGCACGCAGGACCGCCCCATGGCGACGGGGCGGATCGGCCTGGCGCATGGGCTCCTGGTCGGGTTCGCGGCGGTCTTCCTCGGTTCGATACTGCTTGTGTATACCACCAACCTGCTCACCGGCACGCTCACGCTGCTCACGGCGGTCGGCTATGTGGCCATCTACACGCCATTGAAGCAGGTCAGTACCATCAACACCTTTATTGGCGCGTTTCCCGGCGCGATGCCTCCGCTGATCGGCTGGACCGCGGCGCGCGGCCTCATCGAGTGGCCGGGCGTCGCTCTGTTCGCCATCCTCTTTGTGTGGCAGTTCCCGCACTTTATGGCCATCGGGTGGATGTACCGCGAGGACTACGCGCGCGCGGGCATCCGCATCGCGTCCACCCTTGAGAACCCGCGCAGGGCCGTCCGCTCCACCGTTGTGCAGGCGCTCTTCTACGCCGCGCTGATGGTGCCGGCGAGCCTGTGGCCGTTCCTGCAGGGGACGACCGGAGTTGCCTATGCGGTTGCGGCGGCGGTGCTGTCGCTGGGTTATCTTTGGTATACCATTCGATTCGCGCGCATCGGCTTCGGGGCGGCGGGGCGCAGCCCGGATCTGCATGATGCCGACGCGCCTTCGCATCGCCAGCCGGCGCGCGACCTGCTGCATGCGTCGATCGTCTTCCTGCCCCTGCTGCTGGCCGTCATGATGCTGGACGCCTGTGGCCGCCTGCTGTTTTAGCAATCTGTAACCGAGCCGAACCCATGGCAGACCCGCTGCACAAACCCGTCACCCTGCGCACGCCGCCCGGCGTCATCGTCGGCATCCTTGGGCTTTCGGCCGCGGCCAGTGCGCTGATCTGCTGGCTGGTGTACTTCCACGCGCCGACCGATGTGGCGGGGACGCACCTGCGCTCGCTGCCACTGGTGAACGCGGTCCTGAACGCGTTGGCGACGATCGCGCTGGTCACGGGCTTCCACGAGATTCGCGAGCGGCGCATCCTGCATCACCGCGCGGCGATGTCCTTCGCCTTCCTCTTCTCGTCGATCTTCCTGGCCTCGTACCTGGTCAACTTCACGCTGCACGGGGAGACGCGCTTCGACCGGCTCAACCGCTGGTGGCCGTTCTACTGGAAGCTGCTGGCCTCGCACATCGTGCTCTCGACGGTCGCTCTGCCGCTGATTCTGATCACGTTTTTTCTTTCGCTCACCGGGCGCTTTCCGGCGCACAGGCGCCTGGCCCGGTGGACTTTTCCCATCTGGCTGTACGTCTCGGTCACCGGCGTCGTCGTCTACCTGATGCAGGCGGCCTGCCGCTGACGGAGCCTTACTGTTGCTTGCCCCGCGGTTTCCGGTTTCTACCCTATGCGACACGATAGCCGCCAACTCATCCGCATCGGCCTCGGCCTCTTCCTTGGCGGAGCGCTTGCGGCGGCGCTCGCGCTCACGGTCTTCGGCGGCGTCAGCCACCAGGGGCCGCATACCAACTCCGGCTGGCTGGCCCTGATGGTCGCGATGGGCTGCCTGCCGCTGGGGACGCTCACGCTGGCCCTGGCCCTGGCAAAGCTCTTCGGGGACCGCAAACGGTAGCAACGCGGCCGAAGAGCGAGACGGCCATTCCGGGTAAAGTTCAACCTTTGGGGATGGCTGCGAGACCCGCGCCAAAGGAAAGCCTTGAATTTCCGGGCACGAAGGCGTATCTTGATAGAGCGAACAAGTTTGTTCCGCTGTTCGGCAAGGGGCCGTGTGCGCACCGGCAAAATGGCGGAGGAGATGAGTGGGCGAAAGCCCACTTTTTGTTGCTCCAAAGACAGTTTGTCGCTTGGCCGCTGCATCTGAATACAAGGCGTGGACTGAAAAGGGCTTATGGCGTTGCAGATGGACGAGATTCGGCGGCTGGCGGAGCGGGTTGCGGCATCTCATTGTCTGGAGGTTGTGGATGTGGAGTTTGGCGGCGGCGGCAAGTCGCGCGCGCTGCGAGTCTTTGTGGAGAAGGATGCGGCAGAGCGGAAGAGGTTGCGAGAGCTGGCCGCGGCGGGCGAAGGAGTGGATCTGCCGAAGGGCGTTCCGGTGGAGATGCTCTCCGGCGTGACGCACGAGGACTGTGCGGCGTTTGCAAACGACTTCGGCACGCTGCTGGATGTGGAGGATGTGGTTCCCGGGGCCGAGTACACGCTGGAGGTCTCGTCGCCGGGGTTGGAACGGAAGCTCTCTCGCGCAGAGGACTTTGCGCGGTTCGCGGGCAGCCTGGTGAAGGTGAAGACCTTTGCTCCGGTGAACAACAGCCGCGAGTGGACGGGACGGTTGACGGGATTTGCGGATGGAGTGTTGCGGATCGACCCGACTGCGGTGAAGCAGAAGGGGAAGGCGAAGAAGGCTGCGGTTGCCGAGACGATGGAGATTGCATTGAAGGACGTGGAGAAGGCCAATTTAGTGGTTGAGATTTAGAGGTTGAAATGGGCAGGCGGTCGAGGCTACCGAACGTGCATCGGGATGCATCGCTTCGCTGAGGATGACGGCAAAAGAACGAGCAAAAGCTGATTTCTCCGCTTCGCTACGGAACGACAAGCAAAGAGTTACAGCGTGACAGGTAAAGTTCGCTGCGGAACGACAAAGATTTGAAGGTGAGTGAGACGATGGCGAGTGTTCTGTATCAGTCGATCGAGACGTTGAGCAGGGACAAGGGGATCGAGCCCGAGATCGTGGTGGGCGCGGTGGAGGATGCCATCGCGCTGGCGACACGGAAGTATTACAAGACGCAGGAGAACATGCGTGCCGAGATGGACAAGGAGACGGGCGAGATCCGGGCCTATGTCTTCAAGACGGTGGTGGAAGGGCCGGAGCAGGTGGAGGACGAGACCAACCAGATGACTCTGGAGGCGGCGCGCGCGTTGGCCCCGGAGGTCGAAGTGGGCGGCGAGCTGCGCTTCTACAAGGACACCAGCCCACTGGGTCGGATTGCGGCGCAGATGGCCAAGCAGGTGATCTTCCAGAAGGTGCGCGAGGCGGAGCGGGACACGGTCTTCCTGGAGTACAACCACCGCGCGGGCGAGGTGATGAACGCGACGGTGAAGCGGCTGGAGCCGATGGACGTGATCTTCGACCTGGGCAAGGCGGAGGCGCGGATGCCGAAGCGGGAGCAGAGCCGGCTGGAGCAGTTTGCGGTGGGCGAGCGGGTACGCGTGGTGCTGCTGCGCGTGGACCGCGCGGCGAAGGGGCCGCAGGTGATTGTGAGCCGCGCGGCGCCGGCGCTGGTGCAGAACCTCTTCCAGAGCGAGGTGCCGGAGATCTACGACGGGACGGTCTCGATCAAGGCGATCGCGCGGGAGGCCGGCGAGCGGACCAAGATCGCGGTGGTGAGCCGCGACAAGGACGTAGACCCGGTGGGCGCGTGCGTGGGGATGAAGGGGATGCGCGTGCAGTCGATCATCCGCGAACTGCGCGGGGAGAAGATCGACATCATCGAGTACAGCGAAGAGATCACGACGTTTGCGGAGAAGGCGCTGCAGCCGGCCAAGGTGAGCAAGGTGTCGATTGCGGACCTGGCGGAGAAGCAGATCGAGGTGATCGTGGACGACACGCAGTTGTCGCTGGCGATCGGGAAAAAAGGGCAGAATGTGCGGCTGGCAGCGAAGCTGCTGGGCTGGAAGATCGACATCAAGAGCGAGGAAGAGAAGCGGCAAGAGGTCGAGCAGCAGATGCAGGAGATGGGTGGCGGACCGACGACGCCCGTGGAGAAGATCTCCGAGCTGGGCGAGACGATCCTGGAGAAGCTGATCGCGGCTGGGATCACGACGGTCGAGGAGCTGGCGGACATGACGCCGGAGCAGCTCGAAGAGATACCGGGGATCGGCGAGAAGACGCTGGAGAAGATCTCGGTTGCCGTGCGCCACTACTTCGGGCAGTACGAAGAGGGCGAGGAGCGGCCGGCGGCTGCGGCGGTTGAGCCTGTGGCGGAGGCGGGCGAGGCGGGCACGGATACGGAGCCGCGCGAGATCTCGACCGAGGCGCTGGCGGATGCGGAGGATGAGGACTCGGCAAGCGACGCGCTGAGCGACGCGGACGCGCGCGAAGAGGCGATCGAACAACAGAACGACGCCGTGGACAGCCTGGTGAACGAGAGCCAGGAGGCCGGCGACGAGGGCATCGACGGGAATGGACGGCAAGGGGATGGGCAGGCCGGTGGTTAGCGGCCGGCAGCGCACGGGCAAGCGAACGACCTGGGACGCAATCGTCGGCTTTGAGGGCTGCGATTTCAGGGATAATAGAGCAGGACAAGATGCAACCTTCGATGAGGCTGATATGAACAGCTAAGGGCGCAGGGGAAACGAAAAGGGACGGATGAGCAAAGTTCGAATCAACGATCTCGCGCGGGAGCTGGAAGTCAAGAGCCGGTCCATATTGGACGCTCTGCTGGCGATTGGCGTGACGGAGCCGAAGACGCACTCCAGTTCGATCGAGGCCGACGAGGCCGAAAAGGTGCGTGCCCACCTGGGTGGACGGCGCAGCGGCGCAGCGGCGAACAGATCGGCGGTGGATGCGAAGCCTGCATTCGACCTGTCGCAGATATCGAAGCCGGGCGACGCGGTGCGACTCATTCTGGAGCGCAAACAGGCTGCCGAGAAGGCGCGCAGCGCTCCGGCGCGTCCGCCTGCCGTGGCTGTGCCTCCGCCCGTGGCGGCCAGCGCGCCGAAGGCGGCAGACAGGCCGGCCGCAGTGGCACCTCCCCGGGCCGCAGACGCACCCGCGGCAACGGCAGCGCCTCGGCGGATCGTGCCGCAGCCGCGGCAACATGCGCATATTGTGGTTCCCGCGACCCCGCCGCCGGCGATTGCGAGCAAGCCTCCCGTTGGGCCGGTGATTGCACGTCCTCCGGTGGCGGTTGCTGCATCGTCGTTCGCCCATGCTACCGCCACTCAGCCAACCGCAGCGCAGACCCATCTACACGCCGCGGCAGAGCGCACGCACGCCGACGCAGCTTCTGGGCAAACACTGGCGGCACAGCCAACCCCGTCGACGGCCCGGCCTGGCGTGGCTGCGACAAAGCCGCTGGCCACCGCGCCCGAGGCGACAGCAAGCGCGGTCGAGCCGGCGGCGACAGCCACCGGCACAGAGGCCCCGGCAGCGGTGGCCACGACGATTGAAGCCACGCCGAGCGGCACAGGCGAGGACGCGATTGCGGTGCCGACAGCCAATGTGGCTATCGCTGCACCTGAGGTGCCGGTGCGACGAGTTGTGATGCCTCAGACTGGGCCCCGCCCGATCTATGCAGCTCCGGCGGGCGCTGCCCACGGCATCCAGCGGGGGCGTCCGATCTTTGAGCGTCCACGGCCAGGTGTTGCAGGGGCCCCTGGCTCTCGCCCCTCTTCAACGATGGCACCGGGTGCACGGCGGCCGATGCATCCGACGCGCAGCTTTCCGACGGGGACAGGCCCGGCAGGGCGTCCTGGCTTTGCCCCAGGCACGGCTCGCCCAGGCTTTGGCGCGCGTCCCGGTGGCGGCGGCGTTCCCGGTGCGATGCCTGGGCCGGGAGAGACGCCGAGCGGGATGCGGCCGGCGGCGCGCCCAGGACAGCGTCGCGGCGGACAGCGCTACGAGAAGACGAAGGAAGGCCCGATGAAGGGCTTCCAGCCGCCTCCGCGCTTTGGCGGCCCGCAGATCTCGCGCGAGCCCCTGCCGATTACGAAGACGATTACGGTGACCGAAGGCATCAGCGTAAAAGACCTGGCTGAGAAGCTGGACGTGCGCGGCAAGGACCTGATCGCGACGCTGCTGATGAAGGGCGTCTTTGTGACGGTGAACCAGTCGCTGGACGGCGAACTGGTGAAGGACGTGGCGCGGCAGTTTGGCGCGGACGCGACTGTCATCTCGGTCGAGGAGCAGTTGGAGAACGAGGCCATCGAGGGCTTCCTGGAAGACACGACCGGCATGGTGGAGATCACGCGCTCGCCGGTTGTCACGGTGATGGGCCACGTCGATCACGGAAAGACCTCGCTGCTGGACGCGATCCGCTCGACGGACGTTGCGGCGGGCGAGGCGGGCGGCATCACGCAGCACATCGGCGCGTACAAGGTGAAGATCGCCAAGCCGGATTCGCCTGCGTTTGGACGGGAGATCGTCTTTCTGGACACGCCGGGCCACGAGGCGTTCACGCGAATGCGCGCTCGAGGCGCAAAGATCACCGACATCGTGGTGGTGGTGGTTGCCGCGGACGACGGCGTGATGCCGCAGACGATCGAGGCGATCGCACATGCGCGCGCGGCGAATGTGCCGATCATTGTTGCAGTGAACAAGATCGACAAGCCGGAGGCGAACCCCGACCGCGTGAAGCAGCAGCTTGCGGACCGCGGGCTGCAGCCGGAGGCTTGGGGCGGGGACACGGTGTTCGTCGACGTCTCGGCCAAGAAGCGGCTGAACCTGGACCTGCTGCTGGAGATGGTGTGCCTGGTGGCCGACCTGGCCAGCCTGAAGGCGACGCCGGACCGCCCCGCAGTGGGCACTGTGATCGAGGCGAAGCTGGACCGCGGTCGCGGCGCGGTTGCGTCGGTGCTGGTTCAGAACGGCACGCTGCGCACGGGCGACAGTTACATTGTGGGCAATACGTTCGGCAAGATCCGCGCGATGTTCGACGACCGCGGGCGGCCGATCGCCGAGGCGGGGCCATCGACGCCGGTTGAGATCCTCGGTCTCGAAGGAATGCCGGACGCAGGCGACACCTTCCTGGTGATGGCGGACCGCGACAAGGCCAAGGGAATCGCGCAGTACCGCAAGATGAAGGAGCGCGAGGCGCAGTTGGCCAAGAGCTCGCGCGTCTCTCTGGAGGGGTTGGCGGAGCAGATCAAGCAGGCGGGGATGAAGGACCTAAACCTGATCCTGAAGGGCGACGTGCAGGGGTCGGTGGAGGTGCTGGCCGATTCGCTGCAGCGGATGTCGACGGAGAAGGTGCGGGTTCGCGTGCTGCACTCCGGCGTGGGTGCGATCACGGAGTCGGACGTGCTTCTGGCGTCGGCGTCGAACGCGGTCGTCATCGGGTTCAATGTGCGACCCGACCGCAAGTCGACCGAGGTTGCCGAGCGGGAGAACGTGGACATCCGGCTGCACTCGATCATCTACGAGCTGCAGGACGAGATCACCAAGGCGATGTACGGGCTGCTGGAGCCGGTGTTCAAGGAGAACTACGCGGGCAAGGCCGAGGTCGTCAACGTCTTCAAGATCACGAAGGTGGGGCAGATCGCGGGCTGCCGCGTGACCGATGGGACGATTGCGCGCAGCGCGCAGGTGCGCGTACTGCGCGAGGGCGCCGAGGTGTGGCGCGGCTCGATCGGCTCGCTCAAGCGCTTCAAGGACGATGTGAGCGAGGTGCGCCAGGGCGTGGAGTGCGGCATCGATCTCAACGGCTTCAAGGACATCCGCGTGGGCGACATCATCGAATCGTTCACGACGGAGAAGCTGGCCGACGAACTGGGGCAGAACTCGGCTGTGGCGCGCAAGGCGGAGAAGGAAGCGGCGGCTGCTGCCGCGGCGGCTGCCGCCGAAACCCGAGAGGCGGAGGCGACAGCGCAAGCCGAGGCTGTCAAAGCGTAGGGATCGCCGAAAGGCAGCCTATTGAAGGCCCGGTGATGTCGCAGATTCTCGTCGGGATTACGGAATCTGTATCGATCCGATAAAACTGGCGGGCGGATTTTTGTGGCCTCCCACCCTTCGCTGGGAAAAAGCGAAGGGTGGGGCGCTCGCCATCTGACAATTCCCGCGACCAGGGCGCAAGCCGACAAAGCTCAGAGGAGGGAGACGCCGGTGAGGCGCTCGCACTCGCTCCAGAGGCGTGTGGCGGCGCGGCGGTCGAGCGCAGGCGCGGCCACCTTCGCCACTCCGACGTCTCCGCCGCGCATCTCCTGAAAGCCCTGCGGCCCGTAGTATCCTCCGTCCACGGCATCCGGCGCGGTGGCTGCGAAGAGGGTTGGCAGCGCACCCTCCGCATCGCTGTTGAGCAATGCGCCGATGGCCACGCCGAGGCCGCGGCGCACCACGCGCTCGACTGCCGAGAACTCGCCGGACTGGAAGAGTGGGGTGTTGGCCACGCCGGGGTGCGCCGCCACGCTCATCACGCCGGAGATCGGCGACGCGGCGACGCGCAACCTGCGATCCAGTTCGAAGGCCAGCATCAGGTTGGCCAGCTTCGACTGCCGGTAGGCGGCCATCGGCTTATAGTTTGCGACCGATTGCAGGTCGTCGAAGTCCAGTTGTCCTTGCTTGTGCGCGATCGAGGCAACAGTCACCACGCGCGGCCTCTGCGGATGGGCCGCAGCCGCACGCACCAGCGCGGGGAGCAGCACCGCGGTCAGCACAAAGTGGCCGAGGACGTTGGTGCCGAACTGCGCCTCGAAGCCGTCCGCCGTCTGCTGCCGCGTCCGGGGGGCCATCACGCCTGCGTTGTTGATGAGCAGGTCGAGCGGCTTGCCGAGGCCAAGCTCCGCGGCTCCGAATGCGCAGACCGACTCCAGCGATGCCAGGTCGAGCAGCACCACCTCGGCGCTTGCGCCGGGGACCTTCGCGCACAGCCGCTCCAGGGCGGCGTCGCCGCGCTGCCGGTTGCGGCAGGCGAGCAGGACGTGCGCTCCCTTGCGCGCCAGCTCCAGTGCAGTTTGGTAGCCAATGCCGCTGTTGGCACCGGTAATCAGCGCGCGCCGCCCCGCCTGGCTTGGGATATGCTCCGCCGTCCATCCCTCCCCCACCGCTCTGCCCACTGCATCTCCGCTCATCTCTCTATTGAACCACCGATGCAGTTGAAGTGCTCCGTGCGGCCCGTATGGACGCACTTCTCTCCGCTCGCGATACAGTAGACTGCATGGGCCTTTTCACGAAGAAGATGAAGCAGGAACACAAGGTCATGCTGCAGCACGAGCGCGCCGCCGGGGCTGTGCAGCCAGAGTACCACCGCGCCACACCGGAGTGTCCGCATCCGCGGCGCTGGAGCATGATCGACTCGATGACCGCCGAGGTCGAGGTGCTGGAGTTCATCGCCACGCTGGTCACAACGCTGAAGCCGCGCCTGGCCGTCGAGACCGGCTCGTTTCTCGGCGTCTCCACGGAGTGGATCGCGCGCGGCCTGGAGCGCAACGGCCCGCTGCCCGATGGGACGCAGGCCAAGGTGGTCAGTTGCGAGTTCGATCCGGCGGTCTACGCCAAGGCGAAGGCGCGGCTCGAAGCCTCGCCGCTCAGCCGCTGGATCGAGCTGCGCAACGAGTCGAGCCTGGAGATGCAGATCGACGGCACCATCGACCTCTTCTTTTCGGACTCCGACCTGGATATCCGCGCGGCCGAGGTGAAGCGTTTTCTGCCGCAGATCAATCCCAACGGCATCATCCTGATGCACGACGCCAGCTCGCACCTGAAGACGGTGCGCGAGGCGGCGCTGAAGATGGAGGCGGAGGGGCTGATCTCGGTCGTTCTGCTGCCCACGCCGCGCGGCCTGGTCATCGCGCAGCCGCGCGCCGGGCGCAGTTGACCGCGCCTTCCGGCGGCCCACTAACGGTGCATTTGCAGTGCTGCGATGGCCTTTGCGGCGCACTCGATATAGAAGCCATTGGCGAAGCGATGCGGCCCGATGAAGTGAATGAATGAGGCCGCATCGTACGGGACGCCAGCGTGCGCCCAGTAGGAGAGGTACTTGGGAAATGGCAGCACCTGCGCGCCCGGCGAGTTGGCGATCAGCAGGTTCGACGCCACCTGTTCGCTGCCCCACTCGTCCCACTTGTCGTGCGCGATGCTGCGCATCCGGTCGGAGAACCACGCAATCTTCTCGCGGTCGATCGATCCTCTGGCAAATCCCGTGAACCCGGCGTTGCCGCGGACATATTGCAAGGAAGCGCACTCCGACAGTTGGTCGAAGGACCGCTCGCAGACGGCCTGCACCATGGGACTGCGGTTCGACCTCGACCGCTCGCACGCATGAAGCATCGGTTCGATCTCTGGATAAGAGCCGTCGCCAAGCAGCGTGAAGCTGCGGTCCTCCTCGATGCAGCGCGCAACCTCGGAGATCGAGTTCGCGGTGAGCGTGTCGGCGTCGAGCTGCACAACGTAGCTCTCCTGCACCAGGTCGGCGATCAGCAACAGCCTCTCCCAACAGCTTCCCTTGGGACAGCGCTCCGGAGCGACACTGCCGATGGGAACGATCCGCGCGCCAGGGATGTGCGCATGGAGAGTGGCCGCATCGGATTGCGTCAGCGACCCATCGTCGAGGACCACGACCTTCGGGCAGAGACCGAGTTGCGCGCAGAAGGACTTCACCGCCAGAAGGTACATCGTCGCTTCGCCATGGCAGAGCATCGAGACCAGCGTAATCCGGCCATCGCTCGTATGGATGGGCGCGGTGCGCAGCAGGGCGCGGCAGTTGAAGTCGAACCACGCCCGTCCAAATGCCCGCCTGGCGCGAAAGAACATGCCCAGTGCCTCTCTCGATCCAGTTACTGCGCCGCGGACGCCGGGATCACTCCGCACGCAATGCGGCTGCCCGCGTTTCCGGTCGGATCGGTCATCATGTCGTCGGCCTTCTCATGCACCATGATCGAATGGCCCAGCACGGAGTTCGGCGCGCCGGGTTCCAGCGTCAGGTAGTCCACTTTGTAGACGATCTCTCCGGTGTTGTACTCGCCGATGGAGATGTTCCTGGGCATGTCGCCGGCGTGGTGGCCCATGGGGTTCAGCATTCCGTGCTGCTTGCTGTCGGGGTTGAAGTGGCCACCGGCAGTGGTGAAGGCGGGCGCATCGCAGACCGGGTTCTGGTGGATGTGGACGGCGTGTTCGCCGGAGGGCAGACCCTTCAGCTTCACCGCGATCGTCAACTGCTTGCCGTTCTTGCTCTCATTGAACGTCGCGCTCCCCGCGTCAGCGCCGGTGGAGGTCTTGATGGGAACGACGAGGGTGTGTTTGTAGGATGCTGGGGCCGCGCTTTGGGCCTGGGCCGCACCGGCTGAAAGAGTGAACGCGATACAGAAGATGGAAGCGGAGAGTGCAGGGGCCCAGAACTTGTTTCGCATGGCTGATCCTCCGGGCGCAGCTAGGGCGCTGCGGTGCATTCAAGCATAGCGCACAAAGCCGAAGACGGGTTAGCGTCCGCGCTCGAAGATGCGCAGGCGCTCCTGCTCCCGCTGCACCGACCGGCGGCGGCCGAGCAGAAGGTCCTGCAAGCGCACCGTTCCGAGAACGGCGTTGCTGGAGCGGTCGACGACCGGCAGCGTATTGATGCTCGCGACCGCCATCTTTTCAACGACGGCGCGCGATGTCTCGTCGGAGTAGGCGAAGACCTCCGGCAGCGGCGCATCCAGTTGCGCCCCGCCGCGGTCCTGCCAGCCCGGTTCGGAGA